>NZ_JBQEQF010000035.1:0-35538 GCF_052046035.1 Paenarthrobacter sp. 22069
TAGGGCGTGTCTGCTAAATATTCGGCTTTGGATGTTCGAGGCTGGATGGATGCTTCGTGCGAATGTTATTTCAGATGAGTTGTGGTCGGTGATTGAGCCTGTAGTCGCGACTGCAGGGGGCCGGCGAGGGCGGCCCTGGAACGATCACCGTTTGACGCTTGAGGGTATTTGCTGGCGTTTTCGCACCGGTTCGCCGTGGCGTGACCTGCCGGTTAAGTTCGGTGCCTGGCAGTCGGTGTGGGAGCGCCACCGGCGGTGGTCTGTCGACGGGTCCTATGAGCAGATGTTCGCGGCGGTAAAGACGGCAACCGGTGCCCAGGACACGGAGTTGGAGTCACTGCTCTCCGTTGATTCGACCAGTGTTCGGGCACATCAGCATGCTGCCGGAGCGCCCAAGGTGACGGTCGATCCAGACCACACAGGGGGCAGTGCCGAGTTACAAGTTTCTGCCCAGCGAGCCGGCTGACCACGCGATCGGACGCTCTCGAGGCGGGCTGACAACAAAGATCCATGCTCTTACCGACCGGGCGTGCGCGCCTGTCACGATGCTGCTGACTCCCGGCCAGGCCGGTGATAATCCGCAACTGGTGCCCTTACTCGAAGCCCATAAGATTCAAGACGCCACGCAGTTCCGGCTGCTCGCCGATAAGGCCTACTCCCATCCCTCCACGCGCACCGAGTTGAGGTCCCGCCGGATCAGGCACACCATCCCGGAGCGCTCAGATCAGATTGAACGCCGGAAGGCCAAAGGCTCAGCCGGTGGAAGGCCACCGGCCTTCGATCAGGCAATCTACAAGGAACGCAACACCGTGGAACGCGGCTTCAACCGCCTCAAACACTGGCGCGGCATCGCAACCCGCTACGACAAGTACGCCACCACATTCCTCGGCGGGGTACTACTAGGAGCGATCACAACATTCCACCGAGTACACAATTAACAGACACGACCTAGTCAGTGCTCCGCCTCAAACGCCTTGTTGTCCTCAGCATCCTTCTGGGCTGTGCCATCACCGCGTTCTCGTTCTGGGCTGTCCGGCAGCCGGGCGCGCTCCTCCTGCAGCCTCCACCGCAGGCGGGAGTGAGGCTTGCTGCGGCGCCGAGCGGAATCACTACTGCCGTGGACGTAACCCGGAGCCCGGATGCCCAATGGCTGTCCTCGGCTGCCAACCAGACGGGCATCCCGGCCAGGGCGCTGCGGGCCTACGTCACGGCGGCCGTGGCCGCCAGGGGTTCCTATCCGGACTGCGGAATCGGCTGGAACACGCTGGCTGCCGTAGGCTTCGTCGAATCAGCCCACGGGACGTACGGCGGCGGCCGCCTCGACGCCGGGGGGCAGGCAAGCGGCCCCATCGTGGGCCCCAGCCTCGACGGTGATGGCTTCGCCGCCATTGGTGATACGGACGGCGGCGCCCTGGACCACGACGCCAGCTGGGATCACGCCGTCGGGCCCATGCAGTTCATCCCCTCCACATGGCGGCTCGTGGGGCGGGACGGAAACGGGGACGGAACGGCGGACCCGTTCAATATCGACGACGCCGCCCTCAGCGCAGCCACATATCTCTGTGCCCCGGGCCGGGACCTCACCACTGCGCAGGGGTGGACGGATGCCATCTACTCCTACAACCAGTCCGACGCCTACATTCGCCAGGTACGGGACCAGGCCACCACCTACGCGGCAAAGGCGGGCCCGGCCGGCTAACGCGGCCGCACCGCAGCCTGCCACCACGCGGCCGGGTATCCGGGGGCCGTTTAGGCCCGGCCGCCTGCCTGGACGCGCCGAAGGATGTCATCCACTACATGCGGAAGGGGAGCGGCCGCATTGATGGGAATGGCACCGGACGGGATCTCTGTGCGGGTCAGATGGAGGCGCTCAATCAGCCTGCGTTCCTCTTCCCGTCCACCCCATTCGTCCCGGGGACGTCCGTCCAGCCGTCTGGCCAAGGTTTCGGCATCGACCTCCAGAACGAAGACGGCGTCGAAAAAGCCGATGAACTTCCCGAAATTCCTCGAGCCGCCGCAGAAGAACGTCACAGCCTCACTCCGGTCCGCGACGAGGGACTTCACCTTGTCCACGTCCCAGATGTGGTGGTGATGCACGGCGATGCCGGTCACTCCCGCCACTGGGCTGCCGGTTTCCGGGTCTCCCTGGTAGGCCAGTTCCCGGTCCCCGTTGATGGCCTGGTAGCCGCGCCGCCGCAGCTCATGGCAGACCGTAGTCTTTCCCGTGCCAGAGCCGCCCTCGATGAGGAAGTTCTTCCTGCCCATGCCTGATGGTACCCAAGGGCGCGGGGGAGACCGGTGCTGTAAAACGATCCAGGCCGCGAAATGACCGCTGCGCGCTACCGGGCGTCCCACGTAACGGGAAGGGCCTTCAGCCCGTAGACAATGCTGCTCTCCATCCGCTCGAGCTGCGCCCCGGCAGCAAGGGACAACCCGGGCAAGCGGGACAGCAGCACCTCCATGGCGATCCTCGCTTCAAGCCGCGCCAGCGGGGCACCAAGGCAGAAGTGGATCCCGTGGCCAAACGCCAGATGCCGGTTCTGGGCGCGGTCGACGTCGAACTCTTCCGCCCGCTCAAACTGCAGCTCGTCCCGGTTCGCCGAACCAATCCAGGCCACCACGGGCGCGCCGGCGGGAAGCCGCTTGCCGCCCAACCTCGTCTCCACCGCCGTTACCCGGTACATGGACTGGACCGGCGACCGGAAGCGGAGAACTTCCTCGAGTGTTTGGGGGTGCAGGGCGGGATCCGCCAGGACACGACCGAGGGTGCCTGGCGATTCGGCCAGGCACAGGACAGCGTTCCCGATCAGGTTTGTGGTGGTTTCATTGCCGGCAACAAGCAGCAGGCTGCAGAAACCGAGCAGTTCCGGCACCGTCAGCCTTTGGCCGTCAATCTCGGCGGAAAGCAGGGTGCTGACCAGATCCTTGCCTGGCCGGCTCCGCCGGGCATCGATCAGGGCCAGGAAGTACCCGATCATCTCGGATGTGGTGGAATCCTGCTCAGCGTTGGCCGGACCGGTACGTGTCTGGCTGACAATGATGTCCGACCAGTGTTTGAAACGCTCGCGGTCCCCGGCGGGGATGCCCAGGAGTTCGGAGATGACGATGACGGGCAGCGGGTAGGCCAGTTCCCGGATCAGGTCTGCGCTTCCGCCGGCCGCTATTCCATCCAGGAGGCCGTTGGCCAGTTCCGCGATCCTCGGAGCCAACGCGTCGACGGCCTTGGGAGTGAACGCCTGGGTGACCAGCGAACGCAGTTGCCGGTGCCGTGGAGGATCGGTGGTGATCAGGCTCGACGCGAACAGTTGCCCGGACCCGGAGGGATTGTCACCGCCAATCCGTGACGAGAACGTGGCGTGTTCGGACAGGACGCGCTGGACGTCGTCGTAGCGGAACACATGCCAGCTCCCCGTCTGATCGTCCTGGAGGACAGGGGCCACCGAGCGCATCTGTTCATAATGCGTAAAGGGGTCGAGTGGATATGCATTGGACCGGGTGGTGTCCATGGTGTTCTCCCTGCTCACCTGGCGCGCCCGGCATGACGGGCTCCAGGGCCTCAGCTGACTGACCGTTGCTCGATCTTAGCTACAGCCTGCCGCTCCGGGGGCATTTTGTGCTAGGGATTTTTAAGCCTCTAGGGTTGATGCTCGATGAAAGCCCCTGAGAAGACCTCCGATCAGCCGCGCCCGAAGTCGGCGCGCGGGCCCATCTTTGTTGACGCCTCCGGCCGGCGTTTCCGGCGGGTCCGGCTGTTAGGGCTGGGTGTCCTGGGACTCGTGGCCGGCTATGTGGTCCTGCTCGTCGCCGCCTTCATTGGCGGTTCCGGTGCCCCGGCGCCTTTCCTCCCCTTTCCGGCCGTGGCAGGGCCGCAACCGGAACCGTCCCTGACCGCTGCGCCGGTTCCTGCCGCCGCCGGTGCCCAGGCCGCGGGAACGGAAGCTGCGGGAACGCCAACGCCGGCTGCCGTGCCTGTTGTTGCGCAGTCACCTGCCGCGGTGCCCCAGGCCCTGCCCGCGATGCCCCCTGCGTCCGCGCCCGCACCGGTGGCTCCTGCCGCCCCTGTTGCCGCGGCACCCACCACGGCAGCGGCGGCCCCGGGCATGAGCGGCACCGCGCCCGGGTCAAGCGGCACGGCGCCCGGCGGAAGCGCAACCGCTCCGGGTGCCAACGGCACCGCGCCGGGCCAGACCACCCGGTCCACCGCGCCGGCCCGCCCCTGACATGGCAAACGCGAGCAAGGCATTGAGAGCGGCCACGGCCGCGGTCCCGGCCAAGGTCACCGCCCACTGGTTCATCCTCCTGGCAACCCTGATCGCGCTGGGACTGGCCCTGGCCGTGCAGGGCTACATCCACCATCTGGGAGGCATCGGAGTGGACGCCGTTCCGTCCGGCGCGTCTGCCGGCAATGTCCCCGCCGCCGTGTCCGGCGGGGGGCCGGTGGTTGATTCACGCGGTGGATCTGTGCGCTCTGTCAGCCCGCCCGACCGCACCGTGGCGCTCACCTTCGATGACGGACCGGACCCCCAGTGGACCCCCCGCATCCTGGACGTGCTCAAGGAGCACCATGTCCACGCAACGTTCTTCGTCGTTGGCTCCGCTGCGGTGGACCACCCGGAGCTGGTGCGCCGCATCGTCGCCGAAGGCCACGAAATCGGGGTCCACACCCTGACCCATACGGACCTGGGCGCGGCCGCGCAGTGGCGGCGCTGGCTTGAGGTGCAAGGGGGCCAGGACGCCATCGTCGGCGTCACGGGCCAGTCCGTCTCCCTGCTGCGGCCCCCCTACACCGCCGGCAACGCAGCGGTCACCGACAGCACGTGGTCCGCGATGCAGGGGCTGGGGGATGAGGGCTACCTCACCGTGCTGAGCAGCATGGACAGCAAGGACTGGCAGCAGCCAGGCGTCCAGGCGATTGAGGACAGCCTCAAGCCGCAGGGACCGCAGGGCCAGGTGGTCCTGATGCATGACGGCGGCGGCGACAGGGAACAGACCGTCGCCGCCCTGGACCAGGCCCTCTCGCGGTTCTCCGACCAGGGCTATCGCGTCACCACCGTGGGTGGCGCTGTAGGCGTTGACACCATGCGTCCCGCCTCGGGCCTGGAGCAGGCACGCGGTTCTGCCCTTGTCTGGGGCATCCGCTTCAGCGACTTGGTGGTCACGGCCATCTCCTGGGCCCTCGTCGCGGCGGGCGTTGTCACGCTGGTCCGTGCCGTCCTGGTGATGTTCTTCGCGGCCCGCCACAGCCGGGCGGCCCGCCGTGCCGCCCGCCAGGGCCGCGGCCGGAGGCGGGTGGACATGGTGCCCCGGCCTGTGAATACTGAACCGGCGACCGTGATCGTCCCTGCCTACAACGAATCTGCCGGTATTGAGGCTGCCGTCAGGTCCATCGCCGCGTCCTCCCATCCGGTGGAGGTCATCGTGGTCGATGACGGGTCAACGGACGGCACGGCAGACATCGTCGAGGCACTCGGCCTGCCCGGTGTCAGGGTCATCCGAAAGGAGAACGGCGGCAAGCCGTCTGCCCTGAATGCGGGGATCCTGGCGGCCAGCTACGACCTGGTGGTCATGGTCGACGGCGACACCGTCTTTGAGCCCGACACGGTCAGGTCGCTGCTCCAACCCTTCGCGGACCCCCGGGTAGGGGCCATCTCGGGAAACACCAAGGTTGCCAACCGCGGCGGCATCCTGGGTGCATGGCAGCACATCGAATACGTCGTGGGCTTCAACCTCGACCGGCGGCTGTTCGACGTGGCCGAATGCATGCCCACCGTGCCCGGCGCCATCGGCGCTTTCCGCCTGGCTGCCCTCCGCAACGTCGGCGGCGTCAGCGACGACACCCTCGCAGAGGACACCGACCTGACCATGGCCCTGTGCCGGGACGGCTGGCGCGTGGTGTACCAGGAGGATGCCCGGGCGTGGACGGAAGCTCCAGCCACCCTCGGCGCCCTGTGGAAGCAGCGCTACCGCTGGTGCTACGGCACCCTCCAGGCGATGTGGAAGCATCGCGGCGCGGTCATCCAGAACGGTGCCGCCGGCAAGCTCGGCCGGCGGGGACTGGGCTACCTGCTGGTTTTGCAGGTCCTGCTTCCCCTCTTCGCGCCCATTGTCGACGTCTTCGCCGTCTACGGCCTGGTTTTCCTCGACCCGCTGCGGATCGCGGTTCTCTGGCTCGCTTTCCTCGCGGTGCAGATGCTGATGGCCGCCTACGCGTTCCGGCTCGACAAGGAACCCCTTGGCCCGCTGTGGACGCTTCCGCTCCAGCAGTTCGTCTACCGGCAGCTCATGTATCTCGTCGTGATCCAGGCGGTCGTCACGGCAGTGACCGGAGTCCACCTGCGCTGGCACCGGATGGAAAGGTACGGCAGCCTGACCGTCCCGGACGCCCAGCGCCAGCCCCACGGGTCCTGACTTTCCTCGGCTCGGTGGGGTTCCGCCGTCGTGACCGGTGCGCGCGCTAGGGTGGTGCCTGTGCGTGCCGCCGCTGAACGGCGCGGCAAGGGCGGGCAGCGCGGCGGCAGGAAGCGGGACGGCAAAGGAGCGCCGATGGGCAAGGATCTGACCACTGGCCGGCTGGAGTGCCTCTTCACGGGCACCCTGTGGGCGGAGGGCCCTTTGTGGGTGCCGTCGTCGCGGACCGTGCGCTGGAGCGACATTCCCAACAACAGGATCCTCGAGTTCAACCCCGCCACCGGGAGTACCCGGGACTACGCGCTCGGCGTCGAATACACCAACGGCCGGACGCTGGATGCCGACGGCAGCGTGGTGCAGTGCAGCCACGGCCGGCGCCGGGTGGAACGTGACCGCGATGGCACTGTTACGGGGATCGTTGACTCGTTCGAGGGCCACCGGCTGAACTCACCCAATGACGTTGTGGTGGCCACGGACGCCAGTATTTGGTTCACGGACCCGCCCTACGGCATCCTTCCCGGCACCAGGGAAGGACACGAAGGGGAGCAGGAATACGGGGCCTGCCACGTGTTCCGTTTCGATCCGGCCTCCGGAGCGCTGACGGCAGTGGTCACCGACCTGGTGCACCCCAATGGGCTGGCCTTCTCGCCGGACGAATCCATCCTCTACGTGGCGGATACGGCCGGCCGCGGCTACGGCGTGCCGCTGCGGATCGCCGCCTATCCTGTCCGTGACGGCAGGTGCGGCCCGCGGTCGGGCCTTCTCGAGTTGGAAGACGGCCACGCTGCCGACGGATTGAGGGTGGACGTCGAAGGCAGGATCTGGACCTCCGCCGGCCCGTCGGTCCAGGTCTACACGCCGTCCTTCGAACTCCTGCACACCGTCGCGGTGCCGGAGACCGTGTCAAACCTGTGCTTCGGCGGTCCTGACGGCCGCGATCTCTACATCACCGCAACCACCAGCCTCTACCGGATCCGCAGTGCCACCACGGACGCGGCAGCCCGGTACCGGGAATCCACCCACCACTGATCGCGAGGACATCCATGCAGCACCGAACCCTTGGCCGAAGCGGCACCGTCGTCACCAATTTCGCGCTGGGCACCATGACCTTCGGCGCAGAAGCGACGGAGGAAACCTCCCACACCATCCTGGACAGCTACTTCGAAGCAGGCGGCAACTTCATTGACACGGCGGATGTCTACAGCCGCGGGGTGTCTGAGGAAATCATCGGCCGCTGGTTGGCCGGCCGGCCCGCCCTCAGGGACACCGCGGTGATCGCCACCAAGGGGCGCTTCCCCATGGGCACGGCACCGAACGACGTCGGAACCTCACGCAGGCACCTGACCCGCGCCCTGGATGATTCCCTCCGCCGCCTTGGCGTGGAACAGATCGACCTCTACCAGATGCATGCGTGGGATCCGGTCACGCCCCTGGAGGAAACCCTGCGCTTCCTTGAGGACGCCGTGTCCCGGGGCAAGATCGCCTATTACGGCTTTTCCAACTTCCTGGGCTGGCAGCTCACCAAGGCCGTGCACGTGGCGCGGAGCCATGGCTGGAACCCGCCCGTCAGCCTCCAGCCCCAGTACAGCCTTCTGGTCCGCGGGATCGAATATGAAATCGTTCCGGCAGCCCTCGACGCCGGAGTCGGCCTGCTGCCCTGGTCACCCCTGGGCGGCGGCTGGTTGTCCGGCAAGTACAAGCGGGACCAGCGCCCGTCCGGAGCCACCCGGCTGGGGGAGAACCCCGAACGCGGCATGGAGGCCTGGCAGGCGCGCAACGACAACCCTCGCACGTGGGCCGTTATCGATGCTGTCGAGGACATCGCCCAGGCCCACGACGTGAGTCCGTCCCAGGTAGCGCTGGCCTGGCTCGCGGACCGTCCGGCCGTCACCTCGGTGATCCTTGGCGCCAGGACTACCGAACAGCTGGCCGACAACCTCGCCGCCGGTGAACTGCAGCTCAGCGCCGGGGACGTTGACCGGCTCACCCGGGCCAGTGAGCCTGAGACCGGCGTTTACCCCTATGGTCCTATGGCGCAGGAGCAGCGCAGCCGCAAAATGGAGGGCGGACGCTAGCTCAGCCGGCACAGGCGGAGGTCGCTAGTCGGCGTGCCGCAACACATCAGGCAATTCATCCACGTACACCGTTTGGGGCGGGTCGAAATAGATCACCAGCACCTCGGAGCCCACGGGAAAGACGCTGGCCTTGTCGAACGGGTGGGCGTGGAATGCCATGATCCCGCCAAGGTAGGGCAGCATGACTTCGCCGATGGTGCCCGGGGCGATCCGCCCGGTCACGCGCCCGATCCTGCCCGTCAGGCTCCGGTCAACGTCTTTCCGCATTGGACTGCCCTTAGGGGGTGGGAGCCTTGGGCGGCCGCTTGGTGTCTTCACCCTTGCGCAGCGCCGACGCGATGGCCGGCAGGTAATCGCCGGCCTGGGCCAGGATCCCGCCCAGCATCTTGTTGACGCCTTCGCCGCCGTTCAGGACCGTCATGTTGCCCACGTGGGCGAACGGCTCCGCCGCGGCCGCGATGATGGCGGGCATGTTCTCCGCAAGCTGCTGGGAGATGACGGCGTCCTGGTTCATGCCCAGCGCCTCGGCCCTGGCCTTGATGCCGTCAGCCTCCGCCAACGCCTTGGCCTTGATCGCGGACGCCGCGGCGTCGCCCTTCGCCTTGGTGGCGGCGGCCTCGGCCTCGCCCGTGACCTTCGTGGCGCCGGCGGCGGCAGCCGCCGCGGTCGCATTCGCCTGGGCCTGCAGCTCGGTACGGCGTGCGTTCGCCTGGGCCTCGAGTTCGGTACGGCGGGCCAGGGCTTCGGCTGCGCTGATGTCCGCAGCCTTCTGGCCTTCAGCGTCAGTGCGCTTCGCGTAGGCCTTCGCGTCTGCAGGCTTGCGGATGCTCGTCTGCAGTTTCTGCTCTTCCCGGTCAGCCTCAAGCTTGGCAACTTCGGTTTCCTGCACCACCACCTGTTGCCGTGCCGTGGCCTCGGCGAGAGGGCCGGCCTGGGCGGCGTTCGCCCTGGCGCGCTCCGCGTTGGCCTGTGCCACCGACTGCCGGATGGCCGAGACGCTTTGGGCGTCCGCGATCAGCGCCGCGGCCTCTGCCTCCTTCTCCGCGGCCTCCCGGTTGCGGGTGGCCTCGGCGATCCGGGCCTCCATCTTCACCTGGGCGATGTGGGGCTTTGCGATGTTCTGGATGTAGTCGGTGGGGTCCTGCAGGTCCTTGATCTGCAGGGAGTCCACTACCAGGCCCAGCTTTTCCATCTCCACTCCGCTGGCGCTGCGGACCTGCGACGCGAGTTTGTCCCGCTCGCGGATGATTTCCTCCATGGTCATGCTGCCAATAATGGAACGCAGATGGCCCTCGAAAACGTTATATACCTGGCTCTCCATCTTTGGCTGCTGGCCCAGGAAGCGACGGGCCGCATTGGCAATGAACGGCGGCGCGTCACCGATTTTGTAAATGACGACGCCCTCCACAATGACCTGGATGCCCTGTGACGTAACGCAGGAAACTTTGAGCTCCGTTTCGTTCAGTGTCAATGACAGGGGCCGCACGGTCTGGAGCCCGGGAAGGACCAGTGCGCCCTTGCCCGTGACGATTTTGAAATCCATTCCTTCCCGGGTTTCCAAGGTTCCCCGCGTCAGCCCGGAAATGATCAGTGCCTCGTTTGGCTCAGCCACCTTCCACATCAGCTTTGTGGCCACCCAAATGAAGGCAATGGCGACGAGCACCCCGAGAATAATGGCAATAAGCGGATAGAACGGTGCAAAGTCCGGCATAACCAGGTCCTTTCAATGCCGCGAAACAGGCATCACGGTAAAGCCCCAATAAATGCAGCCGTCCAAAGCACCAGGCAATCAAAGTACCGTCAATTCCGGCGGGCCCGGCCAGCTGTTGTAGACAGTCTGATGGGGGCCCGGCCAAGAGTCCAGAGCCCGGTTTGATATTTGCCTGCAGCAACCATCAAAGGTGTCCGACGGCGGCTGCCGGCTGCCGTCCCGGCTCCACCTTCGGTGCCGGGTTTTCCACCTGGAAATCAAGGGCACTACCGGCTCCGGGCGCGTCCGCACCCGGCGGGATCCCGGTCCGCGGACCGTTGACACAGGCAACCGACCCTCGCACCATGAAAGGAGGATCCGCACTGCGGGTCCAGGCCTGGCTTCAAAACTTATTTCCCAGCTTTTCGAGGCCAAGCCGGGCGTTCTACTGCATCAGACCAATGGAGTGATGATGAGTATTCAAGAAGTGACCCGGGAGCAGGCCGTACGGCGGGCCGTCGTGGCAAGCGTGGTGGGAACGACCATTGAGTGGTACGACTTTTTCCTTTATGGAACTGCCGCTGCATTGGTGTTTCCCCAGTTGTTCTTCCCGGGGCAGGTTGCCTTGGCCGGCGTGCTTGCAGCGTTCGGCACACAATTTGTCGGCTTTGTTGCCCGGCCTATCGGTGCCGCCATTTTCGGCCATTTCGGTGACCGCATCGGCCGCAAGACAACCCTTATGGCCACCCTTTTCCTGATGGCTTTCGGGACGGTGCTGATTGGCTGCCTTCCCACCTACCAAAGCATCGGCGTCGCCGCGCCGGTCCTGCTGGTGCTGCTCCGTATCATCCAGGGGATCGGCGTCGGCGGTGAGTGGGGCGGCTCCGTCCTGCTGAGCATGGAATGGGGTAACCAGGAGCGCCGCGGACTTTCCGCGTCCTGGCCCCAGATTGGGGTGCCGCTGGGACTTGTCCTGTCCACCGGCGTCGTCCGGATCACCACGGCCGCAACCGGAACGGACGGCTTTGTTGCGTACGGCTGGCGGATCCCCTTCATCCTGAGCATCATCCTGATCGGAGTAGGCCTCTTTGTTCGGCTGCGCGTCATCGAAAGCCCGGAGTTTGAAGCAATCCGGAAATCCAACAAAGTGGTGCGGGCCCCGATCATCGAGGTGATCAGGCGCCAGCCCAAGGAAATCCTCCTTTCCGCCCTGGTGCGGACGTCCGAGCAGGCCCCGTTCTACCTGTTCATCACCTTCGTCATTACCTACGCCACCAAGCAGCTGAAACTGGACAGCAACTCGATTCTTGACGACACCCTGATTGCCGCTGCCCTGGGGCTGATCAGTGTTCCCTTGTTCGGGCGACTGTCAGACCGTTTTGGCAGGCGCCGCGTCTACGGGACCGGCATCGTGCTGACGGCACTCTTTGCCTTCCCCTACTTCGGGCTGTTGAACACCCGTGACGCGCTCTGGGTGGGTGTCGCCATCGTGGTGAGCCTGGTCCTGCACGACATCCAGTACGGCCCACAGGCGGCGCTGATCGCAGAGAGCTTCGACACGGACATCCGGTACACGGGTGCCGGGCTCGGCTACCAGCTGGCGAGCGTGGTCGCCGGCGGCCCTGCACCCCTCATTGCCGCGGCCCTGCTGGCCAGCTATGGGAACTCAACGGTGATCTCGCTCTACCTCATCCTTTGCTGCGTCATCGCAATGCTGGCCCTGATCTTCCTGCCCAGGGCCAAGGGAGCCCTGGCAAAGGACGCCGCCGCCACGGCAAGGCCGGGAATCCCGTAGGGTCGTCAGTCTCCCGGGTGTCCGTCCACCACGGTGACGTCCAGTGGCATCCTGCTGCTCCGGCGGAGGCGGCCGCGCAGCACGTTGTGCAGTCCGTGCGTCACCAGCCTCCGCCTGGTCAGGAACCGGTATTCCGCTGCATCCGAGGTCACCAGTCCAACGATGGGCCGGGCTGCCTCGCGGGCATCCTGGCCCCACAGCCCCACCACCACCTGCAGGGCCCCGAGCCGATGCCCGTACCCGGCCTGTGCTCACACCCGCCCCAGGAGTTCCGTCTCCACCAAGCCGGGGTTCAGGCCGTGCACCCGCACGCCGGTCCCTTTGGTTTCCAGCCGCAGCGTTTCGGTGAACTGCCGCACCCACCGCTTGCTCGATGCATAGGCGTTCTGCAGGGCTACGGGTCCATGGTCTCCCTGGCCGTAGAGGTTCACCAGGTCGCCGTGGCCTTGGGCAAGGAAGACCGGCAAAGCCACCCTCGTCCCGTGGAACGTGCCCAGGATGTTGGTGCGCACCACGCGGGTGAAATCGTCCACGGGCGTTGATGCCGTCGGCCCGAACACCCCCGACGTCCCGGCGTTGTTGATCCAGATGTCCAGCGTCCCCCGGGCGAGGGCTTCGTCCCGGACCGCCTCCACGTCCGCCAGGTCGCCAGTATCGCAGTGCCGCCCCGACGCCGCGATGCCCTCAGCCCGCAAACGTTCGACGGCGGCAGCAACGGCGTCGTCCGATCGTGCCGCCAGCACCACCGCGGCACCGTGCAGGCCCAGCTCCCGCGCCATCGCATATCCCAGCCCGCGGCTTGAGCCGGTGACCACTGCCACCCGGCCCCGAAGCAGATCGTGCCGGACCGCCGGCTTCCGGGAACGCATTCCTCAGTGATACGCGCCGGCAGGGAGGAGGGCAAGGGCTCGGCCGCTACCGGTCCCGGGCTCCCGTGCGGGCCGTGAGCGCGGCTGCAAGGTAGGGGCTGGTGCGGCTGGTGCGGGACCGCGCGACGGCGACGGGGTTGCCGGCGGCGACGATCCGCCCGCCGGCGTCACCACCGGCGGGTCCCAGGTCCAGCACCCAGTCAGCCCCGGCCACCACGTCCATGGCGTGCTCCACGACGATCACCGTGTTGCCGGCGTCCACCAGGCGGTTCAGCTGCGCCACCAGGAGTTGGACGTCGGCCGGGTGCAGTCCCGTGGTGGGCTCGTCCAGCAGGTACAGCGTGTGGCCACGCCGGGCGCGCTGCAGCTCCGTGGCCAGCTTGATCCGCTGCGCCTCACCGCCGGACAGCTCGGTGGCAGGCTGGCCCAGCCGGAGGTAGCCCAGGCCCACTTCCTGCAGCGTGCGGAGGGAACGGGCGGCCGCGGGTATTCCGGCAAGGAAACCGGCGGCGGCGTCGACTGTCATGCCAAGGACCTCCGCGATGTTCCTGCCATGGTAGGTGACCTCCAGGGTTTGCGGGTTGTAGCGCGAGCCGTTGCATTCCGGGCACGGACCGTAGCTGCCGGGCAGGAAGAGCAGTTCCACGGCCACGAATCCTTCGCCCTGGCACGTCTCGCAGCGTCCACCGGCCACATTGAAGGAAAAGCGCCCGGGCCCGAAGCCCCGGCTTTTCGCCGCGTCGGTGGCGGCGAACTCCCTCCGGACGGCATCGAACAATCCTGTGTAGGTGGCCAGGTTGGACCGCGGCGTGCGGCCGATCGGCTTCTGGTCCACCGTGACGGTCCGGTCGATCTTTTCCAGCCCGGACACATGCCCCACGCTGCCCGGGCCACCGTCATCCCCGGTGCCGCCGTCCGGCTCTTCGGACCCTGACTGGTTATCATCCCGAGCCTGCCGCGCCCCGGCAAGACCGGCCAGCACCTTGCTGACCAGGGTGGACTTGCCCGAGCCTGAAACGCCCGTGACTGCCGTCAGGACACCGAGCGGGAAGGCGGCGTCCAGGTTGTCCAGGTTATGGCGGCTGATGCCGCCCAGCGTCAGCCAGCCGGCAGCTTCCCGCGGCCCTTCGTTGCCGGCGCCGCCGTTGAATTCCGCCTGGCCACCAGGAAACAGGAACGGCCGTGTTACAGACCCCTCCACCTGGTCCAGGCCGTGCACCGGACCGCTGTAGAGCACCTGCCCGCCGTCCTCCCCGGCGCGGGGACCGACGTCCACCAGCCAGTCCGCGCGGCGGACCACATCCATGTTGTGCTCCACCACGAACACGGAGTTCCCCGATGCCTTCAGCTGGTCCAGGACTGCCAGGAGCGGTTCGGCGTCCGCGGGGTGCAGGCCTGCCGACGGTTCATCCAGCACGTAGATCACGCCGAAAAGCCCCGAACGCAGCTGGGTGGCGATCCGGAGCCGCTGCATTTCGCCGGGTGAGAGCGTCGGCGTGGCCCGGCCCAGCGCCAGGTAGCCCAGGCCGAGTTCCAGGAGGACCGTGATGCGCTGCAGGAGGTCGCGGGTGATGGCCACCGCCACTTCATTTGACTCGGACGACTGTTTCCGTGATGCGGTATCCGCTGTGGCCAGCAGGGTGGTGGGACGGATGATCCCGGCCAGTTCGGTCATGGGCACTGCATTGAGCCCGGCGATGGTGTGCCCGGCGAACGTCACCGCGAGGGCCTCGGGCCTGAGCCCCGTTCCGCCGCACCTCGCGCAGGGCCCCGTTTCCATGAACCGCAGCACCTTTTCCCGCATGGCAGCGCTGCTGGAGTCGAGCAGCGTGTGCATTACGTAGCTCCTGGCACTCCAGAACCGGCCCTTGTATGGCTTGGCCACGCGGTCGCGCTGCGGCGTCACCTCCACCACGGGTTGTTCCTCCGTAAAGAGGATCCAGTCCCGGTCCTTCCGCGGCAGCTGCCGCCAGGGGAGGTCCACGTCGTACCCCAGGTGTGTCAGGATGTCCCGCAGGTTCTTGCCCTGCCAGGCACCGGGCCACGCAGCAATCGCGCCGTCGCGGATGCTCAGGGACGGATCCGGAACCAGTGATGCTTCAGTGACCGTGTGGGCGGTGCCCAGCCCGTGGCATTCCGGGCAGGCGCCGGCAGCAGTGTTGGGGGAGAAGGCATCGGAGTCCAGCGGCGTGGCCCCGGCAGGGTAGTTGCCCGCGCGGGAAAAGAGCATCCGCAACGAATTGGAGAGCGTGGTGACCGTTCCCACGGTGGACCGGGTGCTGGCGGTGCCGCGGCGCTGTTGAAGTGCGACGGCCGGTGGCAGCCCGGTGATCTGTTCCACCTTGGGGTTATGGCCCTGTTGGATGAGCCTGCGGGCGTAGGGTGCGACGGATTCGAAGAAGCGGCGCTGCGCTTCGGCGTAGATGGTGCCGAAGGCCAGCGACGACTTGCCCGAGCCCGAAACCCCCGTGAAGGCAACGATTGCGTCCCGCGGCACGTCCACGCTGATGTTCCGGAGGTTGTTTTCGCGGGCACCGCGCACCCGGACGAAGCCGCCTTCGCCGTGGCCGCCGGTCTCTGCGGGCAGGCCGGGCATCTGCAGGTTCAGGGCGGTCAGGTCATCAACGTTCTGTTCGGCATGCACCGCTTCGACTCTAGCGGCCATCCGCCGCGTCCCGAACTCCAGGGGATCTGTCGGGACGGCGCGGTCGGATTTACACTGAATCATCCCGCGGGGCCGGCAGGCAGCAGGCGCCGCCCGGTGGGGCCGAAAATCAACTACATACGTGGAAGGGCCGGCCATGGGCAACGCGTCGCAGGGAGCGAACAGGGCAGTATCCGAGGCCGCGTCGGCGAGCCGCAGCCCGGCGGTTCGTATGCTGGCCCGGGCCGGATTCGTCTTCATCGGCCTGGTCCATATCCTCATCGGCGTCATCGCCTTGCAACTGGACAGGGGCCAGGGTGGAGAAGCTGACCAGTCCGGAGCCATCGGAACCCTGGCCTCAAAACCCGGCGGCGGGATCCTGTTGTGGGTCGGTGCGGTTGCCTGCGCGGCGCTTGCCCTGTGGATGCTGAGCGAGGCGTTTTTTGGGGCCCGTACCGAAACCGACTCCAAGAAGAAACTCAAGGCGGCGGCAAGTGCTGCGGGCAAAGCGGTGGTCTTCGGGTTCCTGGCCTTCACCTTTGCGGTCTTTGCCTCCGGCGGCAGCAAGAACTCCAGCCAGTCGGCCAGTGATTTCACGGCGAAGCTCATGGGTGCCCCCACCGGGGTGGTTCTCCTGATCGCCCTGGGCCTGGCGATCATCGGTGCCGGGGTGTTTTACGCCTACCGCGGTATCTCGCGGAAGTTCATGAGGGACCTCCAGGACCCCGGCAGCGCCCGCACGGCCGTCGAGTGGCTCGGCACTGTCGGCTACGCAGCCAAGGGCGTGGTGCTCGCCGTCGTGGGAGTCCTGATCATCGTGGCGGCCGCAACGGCCGACCCCTCCAAATCTTCCGGGCTGGATGGCGGGCTGAAGACCCTTGGCGCACAGCCCTACGGCGTCTTCCTCCTGGCGGCCATTGCCGCCGGGCTCATCTGCTACGGCGTGTACTCAATGGCACGGGCCCGGTACGGAAAGTTCTAGGCACGGCGCCAGTTCCCTGATCCCCGGCTCCCTGATCCGCGGTTCCCTGATCCCCGTCTCCCTGTTCCGCGGCGCGCGGCCCCTGCCTGGAGGCCCAGGTCCGTCAGTGCTTCGGCCATCGGCATATGCAGAGCAGGACCGTGGCCGGGGAGGATCACGGATACGTCCACGCCGGCCAGGTTCCGCGGTGCGGCAATCGCGCCGGCCGGATCGGTGTGGTACATGGGGTGCAGCATTTGCGGGCCTGACGCGGGGCTGATCGGGTGGCCGGTGACAAACGAATCGCCGACGGCGACGGCACCTGCGGCGGGGAAAAGGAGCGCCGCGTTGCCGGGCGTGTGGCCCGGGAGGGTGATGGCAACGGGCTGGCCGGGGAGGGCGTGAAGGGTGGCAGCGTCCCATGCCTCTGCCCGTGTTGCGGGCTCCGCTGACAGCGCCCCGGCCTGGATGACGTGCACCATCCAGCGGAAGACGCGCGGCCGCCATGCCCGGCGGAGGACCTGGCCAAGAGTGACCTGGTGTTCTTCCTGCCCCCGGACATGGGCCAGTTCTTCGGGCGCGCACAGGACCGGGGTTCCAAACGATTCCGAGAAGAAGGCCGCAGAGCCGGTATGGTCCACATGGCCGTGCGTAACCAGCAGCGCAGCGGCGTCCGCCGGTTCCAGGCCCAGGTGGCGCAGCGACGCAAGCACGTGGCCGCGGTCCCCGGGGTAACCGCTGTCAACCAGGATGAAGTCGGGTCCGTCCCGGACCACCATCCAGTTGGAGGCCGGGCCCTCGACGAAGTAGACACCGGGTGCCTGCTCGGAAAGGCCGGTTGAGGCGTCCCACACGGGAGTTTTGCGCTGCACGGATAAAGCGTAGCCCGGACCGCCCGGCAGCGGTCACTGCCCGGGGCGGGGGCACGCGGGGTACCTAACGCCCCCTAAAGTTCCTGTGCACTCGCTGTGCATCTGTTGATCCTGGTCACCTTGGACCTACAGTATTTCCACCATTGCCTACCATAGGACAGAGACAAAGGACGGATCGGCTGCTGGCAATTCCTGCCCGCAGCTCTCCAGGACCCCAGGCAGGAGGCGGCGCCCATGCAGGACACTGTGTTTCCGCACGGGCATCCCGGACGCGCCTTTGCGGCCGCCGGGGCCGTCATCCTCCTGGCCGTAACGTCAGGGAGCGCGGCCCAAACCCAGCCCCTGGCCACGGGGCAATCCCCGGTCCGCGTTGTGGTTGTGGGTGACTCCTTGAGCACCGGCCACGGCACCTCGCCGCAGCAGGCCTGGCCGGCATTGATGCGGACGGACCCGCAGGTGGCGGGACTGGAGGTAGTCAATGCGGCCGAGGACGGCAGCGGATACCTCAGCCCCGGCGATTTTGGCGGCACCTTCGGCACGGAGGTGGACGACTTCGTCACCGCAAACACGGGCGTTGTGGTGTTCTTCGGGTCAGAAAACGATCTGGGCTACGCGCCTGCCGACATCGGCGACGCCGCCCTGGCCGCCATGGACCGTGCGGCAGCCCTTGCCCCGGCGGCGAAGATCATCGTGGTAGGGCCGCCGTCGTACACCGCAATCCCGGACCCCGGACTGGTGGACATCAGCGATCAACTCAAAGCCGCTGCCCGGCAGGCGGGCGGCGAGTTCGTGGACCCCATTGCCGAGGGCTGGATCAGCGATGACTTCGACGACCTTATCGGCCCGGATGGCGACCACCCCACCGTCCTGGGGCAGCACTACCTGCTGGAGCACATCGGCGCCCACCTGGAGCAGGCGGCCCCGGCGGCCGCCGCCGGCAAGGGGCGCCCGGAAGCGCAGTGAGGCCCCTGCCTAGACCAAAGGCCACGGGTAGCGCATCCCGGTCCGGTCGACCGGAAGGGTCTTTTCCTTCAACATATGCTGGACCCTGCGCCGCAGGGACGCCGCTTCGGCATGGTCGAGCAGGGCGGCCACGTCCAGGGGGACCTCGCGGGCCAGCGGGCTGATGTCCTCAAGGAGGGGCTCCGGAACGGGATCGCCGGCGAAGTCCCAGATCACCGTGCGGAGCTTGAAGGCGGCGGAGAAGCAGAGCCCGTGGTCGATGCCCCAGATATGCCCGTCGGCGCCGCGCAGGACGTGACCGCTTTTGCGGTCGGTGTTGTTTGCCACGTAGTCGAACAGGGCAATCCGGGCCAGCGCCGCGTGCGTTTCCGGAGCATCCGCGAAGAGGGTGAAGTAATGCTCCTGCTGGTCGCCCTCGATGAACCACTGCAGCGACCCGACGCCCAGGGGTGCGTCCGTCCGGACCACCGTGGGCGGCACGATGCCCCACCCGAGCGCTTCACTGAGCAGGTAGGCGGCGCGCTCCCGGCGGTACAGGCCGGCGTCGAAATCCGCCAGCGGCCGTTCCCCGGCCTCCGGCTTGTATACCGCCCAGGCAGAATCGTCGCCGCAGGTCACTTCGGCAAGGAAGGTGGCATTGCTGCCGGTCACGATGCGGCCCAGCAGCTCCACGCGGCCCTCGGTGAGGAGGGTCAGCTCCCGGCCGGACACCATGCGCCCCCAGCGCCTGTGCGGCGCATCCGTCCGTCCGGCACCGGCAGGTAGGCCGTCATGCCGGCCTCAGCCCGCTCAATGGGTCCGACGTCGAGTTCACCGTGAGCACGGCCGGCGCCTGGCCATCCGCGTAGGAAATCGCAGAGACCGACGCCGGGCTGATGAAGATCCGCTGGAAGAGATCAAGGTGGGTGCCCAGAGCGTGGGCAACGGCCGCCTTGATGGGATCGGCGTGGGAGAAGCAGACCACCACCCCGCCCTTGTGGGCGGCGCGCAGGTCCTCCAGCGTGCCGACCATCCTGGCCTGCATCCCTGAGAACGACTCGCCGTTGGGAAACCGAAAAACCGACGGATTGTGCTGCACGGTCTGCCACTCCGGCAGGCCGGCGAGGCCGGAGAGCTCGGCGCCGGTCCAATCGCCGAAGTCGCATTCAAGGAGCCCGGCTTCTTCCGTTACTGCCACTCCGGAACTGATTGAGGCCGGCTCCGCGGTCTCCCGGGCGCGTTCCAGCGGCGAGGAGTAGATGGCGTCCACCGAAAGGCCGGAAAGGCGGCCGGCAACGCCATCCGCCTGCGCGCGTCCGCGCTCGGACAGGTGCAGCCCGGGTGCCCGGCCCGGCAGGACCTTTCCCGTGGTGGGGGTCTCGCCGTGCCGCACCAGGAGGATCAGCGTGTTCTGTGTCATCGGGTCTAAGCGTAGCCGCGAGGGGGCCCTGTGCCGAGCTTGCGAGGCGCGGAGAGCGGCAAGCGGTAGCCGCGAGGGGGCCCTGTGCCGAGCTTGCGAGGCGCGGAGAGCGGCAAGCGGTAGCCGCGAGGGAACCCGGCGGGGAATCCTGGCAGCTCTGTGGACCGCCCCTCGGGTCCGAGGAATCTGGAGGAATCTATCGATTAGCCGCAGGACCGGGATTACCGTAGAGGAGTGACTGATCGCCCCGATATCTATACCGTTGGTGAACTGCGTGCGGCAGGCCATGTCCAGAAAGACCTGCGCCACGAAATCCGCGACAACCTCCTGGCCGCCCTGTCCGCGGGCCGGGACCCGTGGCCGGGCCTTTACGGTTTCAGCCGGACGGTGATTCCGCAGCTCGAGCGGGCCCTGATCGCCGGGCATGACATTGTGCTGCTGGGTGAGCGGGGGCAGGGCAAGACCCGCCTGCTGCGCACCCTGGCCGGGCTGCTGGACGAGTGGTCGCCGGTGATCGAGGATTCGGAGCTGAACGAGCACCCGTTCGGACCGATCACCGAGCAGTCCCGCGCCCGGGCCCTGACCGAGGGCGACCGGCTCCGGATCGCCTGGCGGCACCGTTCCGAACGCTACGTCGAAAAGCTTGCCACCCCCGACACCTCGGTGGCCGACCTGGTTGGCGACGTTGACCCGATGCGGGTGGCGGAGGGCCGCCGCCTGGGGGACCCGGAAACCATCCACTACGGGCTGATACCCCGCTCCAACCGCGGCATCATTGCCATCAACGAACTTCCGGATCTCGCCGAACGCATCCAGGTGGCCATGCTCAACGTCATGGAGGAACGGGACATCCAGATTCGCGGCTACGTGTTGCGCTTGCCGCTGGACGTGCTGGTGGTTGCATCCGCCAACCCGGAGGACTACACCAACCGCGGCCGGATCATCACGCCGCTGAAGGACCGGTTTGGCGCCGAGATCAGGACGCATTACCCCATTGAGCTGGACGACGAGGTGTCGGTCATCCGCCAGGAGGGCCAGCTGGTGGCGGACGTACCGCCGTTCATCCTGGAGATCCTGGCCCGCTACACCAGGGCGCTGCGGCAGTCCCCGGCCATCAACCAGACCTCCGGCGTTTCCGCCAGGTTCGCCATCGCCGGTGCGGAGACGGTGGCCGCGGCCGCCTTGCGCAGGGCAAGCCTGCGTGGCGAGGACCAGCCAGTGGCCCGGATCATCGACCTAGAGCCGGCCGTGGAAGTCCTGACGGGCAAGATCGAGTTCGAATCGGGCGAGGAAGGCCGCGAACAGGGCATCCTGGACCACCTCCTGCGCACCGCCACCGCGGAAGCGGTCAGGGCGCACTTCCAGGGCCTGGACATGGGTCCGCTCGTGGCCGCCCTGGACGGGCACCGCACCGTCACCACCGGGGAACAGGTCACGGCGCAGGAATTCCTGGGCAACCTGCCCTCCCTGAACGGCTCCGGCCTCTACGACGAAATCGGCCGGCGCCTGGGCGCGACGAACGACGGACAGCGGGCCGCCGCCGTCGAACTGGCCCTGGAAGGCCTCTACCTTGGCCGCCGGATCTCCAAGGAATCCGACGACGAGGAAACCATTTACGGCTAGGCACGGGAGGCAGCATGGCCATCCATAAGCGGTCCGCCAGGTACGGCCGGTACACCGGCGGGCCCGATCCGCTCGCCCCGCCGGTGGACCTGGCCGAGGTGCTCGACGCCGTCGCTGAAGACGTGATGGCGGGCTATTCGCCCCGCCATGCCCTCCAGGAGTTCCTGCGGCGCGGCGGCCGGAACCGGGAAGGGCTGGACGACCTTGCCCGGCGGGTCCAGCAGCGCCGGCGCGACCTGCTCAGCCGGCACCGCCTGGACGGCACCCTGGACGAGGTGAAGAAGCTTCTGGACACCGCGGTGCTGGAGGAACGCAAGCAGCTGGCCCGCGACGCCATGATGGACAACACGGACCGTGCTTTCCGGGAGATGCAGCTGCAGAACCTGCCTGCTTCCACGGCCGCGGCGGTCAACGAACTCGCGTCCTACGACTGGCAGTCAGGTACAGCCCGGGAAGCCTACGACCGGATCAAGGACCTGCTGGGCCGGGAGGTCCTCGAGCAGCGGTTTGCCGGTATGAAGCAGGCGCTGGAGAGCGCCACCGATGAGGACCGCGAAGCCGTGAACGCCATGCTGCGGGACCTCAATGAATTGCTGGCGAAGCACCAGCGCGGCGAAGACACCGACGCCGACTTCCAGGAATTCATGGCCAGGCACGGCCAGTTCTTTCCGGAGAATCCGCAGTCGGTGGAGGAACTGGTGGACGCCCTTGCCCAGCGCGCCGCGGCCGCCCAGCGGCTCCTGCAGTCCATGTCCGCTGAGCAGCGCGATGAGTTGATGCGGCTCTCCGCGCAGGCGTTCGGCTCGCCGGAGCTGATGAACCAGCTCAGCCAGCTCGATGCCACCCTCCAGGCCCTGCGTCCGGGGGAGGACTGGACGGGTTCGGAACGGTTCGAAGGGCAGGAGGGGCTGGGGTTGGGCGACGGCACCGGGGTATTGCAGGACATCGCCGAGCTCGACGAACTGTCGGAGCAGCTTTCCCAGTCCTATGACGGCTCCAGGCTCGATGACCTGGACCTGGACGCGCTTGCCCGCCAGCTCGGGGAGAATGCCGCCGTGAGCGCCCGCACCCTCGCCGAGATCGAACGGGCGATGCAGGACGGCGGGTACCTACGGCGGGGTGCCGACGGCGACCTGCGGCTGTCGCCCCAGGCCATGCGGCGGCTCGGGAAGTCGTTGCTGCGCGACACCGCCCGGCAGCTGTCAGGACGGCAGGGAAACCGGGATACCAGGACGGCAGGGGCAGCCGGCGAGCAGACCGGCTCCAGCCGGCAGTGGGAGTTCGGGGACGCCGAGCCCTGGGACGTCACCCGCACCATGACCAACGCCATCCGCCGAACCATGGCCGACGGCGGCGACCCCACCAGGGGACTGCGCCTTGCCGTCGACGACATCGAAGTGTCAGAAACGGAGGCCCGGACCCAGGCCGCGGTGGTCCTGCTGGTGGATGTCTCCTTCTCAATGGCGGCGGAGGGCCGGTGGGTGCCGATGAAGCGGACCGCACTGGCCCTGCACCACCTGGTGTCCACGCGTTTCCGTGGCGACCGGCTGCAGCTGATCACGTTCGGCCGTTACGCGCAGTCCATGGACATCGGGGAACTCACCGCACTGCCCGCCCTCCGTGAACAGGGAACCAACCTGCACCACGGACTGTTGCTGGGCGGCAGGTTCTTCCGCCGGCACCCGTCCATGCAGCCCGTCCTGCTGGTCGTGACCGACGGTGAACCCACGGCCCACCTTCTGCCTGACGGAGACTCCTGGTTCAACTGGCCGCCCGATGCCGAGACCATCCGTGCCACCGTTGCCGAGCTGGACCGGCTGGGCCGTTCCGGCGTCCACACCACGTTCTTCCGCCTGGGCAACGACCCCGGCCTGGAGAGGTTCATCCAGCGGATGGCCCGGCGCGTGGACGGCCGTGTGGTGGCGCCGGAAGTGGGCGACCTGGGCGCCGCGGTGGTGGGCGAGTACCTCCGCGCCCACGTCCGCAGCGCCTACGCCGACGGGGACTGGTTCTGAGCAGTCCCGGGGCATAAAGTGGCCGGCATGGGTGAGCTGATGGTGGATTTGATCATCACGTTGGACGGCTGCGCTTCCGGTGAGGGGTGGCCGGGCTGGTGGGGCCTGGAGGGGCCGGAGTATCTGGCCTGGCTCCAGCAGGAAGCAGGCGGGGACCGGACCTACCTGATGGGTGCGAACACCTACCGCCTCATGTCAGGCATGTCGGCGGACGCCGCGGGCGGGGGCGGGGAGTATTCGGACGACGAAAGTGCATCCTTGACAGGCCTTGCGGCCGTTCCCAAGGTGGTGTTTTCGTCGAGCCTGACGGAGCCGCTCCGGTGGCCGAACTCGCGGCTGGTTGCCGGGGATGCCGTGCAGGCCGTGGGCCGGCTGAAGGAGTCCGATCCAGGGCTGCTGAGCACCCTCGGCAGCCTCAGCCTGTGCCGTTCCCTGCTGGCCGCGGGCCTGGTGGACCGGTTCCGCCTGGTGGTGTTCCCCTTGATCACCGGACGCACCGGAAGCGAACGGATTTTCGACGGCTACCCTGATGTTGCCCTCGACATGGTGGACAGCAGGACCTTCGACGGCCGCCTGCAGTTGCTCGAGTACATCCCACGGGTGATCGAGGGTCCCCCTCCCGGCGGCGCGCAGTAACCAACCGCTGCCCGCTTGGAAGACGGTGGTCAGGGCGTCCTGGTTGACGCCGGGCGAACCGATCAGCGGCTTGCCGGCCGCCCTTCCCTGGGCATCATGCAGCGTGCTACCCCGGATAGGGACTTCCGCCAGCGGGGGTCCGGGATCCGGTCACGCGCGCTCATGGCACATTACGACATCTGACGCAGGTGGCACCAAAAGGGCAAAATACTTGAAGGATCAATCATTGGCGCGTACTCTTACTTTAATCTTCAACCAATAGGGAAGAATGCCGAGGACCGCCATGACAGCAGTTGTTTATTCCGCAGCGCCACTCAACGACCTGCGCGCGGCAACGGTCCGCACCAGGGTCAGCGTTCCGCTGCGCTTCGCAGACGGTTACGCCGCCTCCGCCGAGGTCATGACATTCCACGGACTGACGGACGGCAGGGAGCACCTGCTGCTGGGGCTGGGGGACTGGGAGCAGGTTCTGCTCGACGGCGCCAGGCCACCGCTGGTGCGGCTGCACAGTGAGTGCATGACCGGAGACGTCTTCGGCAGCGAACGCTGCGACTGCGGACCCCAGCTGCGCGAAGCCGTTGAGGCCATCGCCTCCACCGGCGGATTCCTCCTCTACCTCCGGCAGGAAGGCCGGGGCATTGGCCTGTATTCGAAACTGGATGCCTACGCCCTGCAGGACCAGGGCCTGGACACGTACGACGCCAACCTTGCCCTCGGCCATGGCGAAGACGAGCGGGATTATGCGGCCGCCGTCCAGATGCTCTGCACCCTCGGTGCCACCACCGTGCGGCTGCTCACCAACAACCCCGACAAGGCAGCCCAGCTGGCGGCCCTGGGAATCGCAATCGAAGAGCAGGTTCCTACCGGGGTACACCTGTCGGAGGCCAACTCCCGGTACCTCGAGGCCAAGCGAGACCGGACCGGCCATACGCTGGAACTCAACCGGGCCGCCGTCGTGCGTCCAGCAAAGACCGTTGCCGGAAGAACGCCAGGCCATGCAGAGGTGCTCGCCCGCGTCGACGCCCTGGTTCCCGGGCTCCGGGCCAGGGCCGAAGAAACCGAACAGCTGCGCCGCCTGCCCGCGGAGACCGTGCAGGAGCTGCACGAGGCCGGCGTCTACCGCCTCCTCGCGCCCGTGTCCGTCGGTGGCTATGGACTGGGCGCCGCCACCTACGGCGAAACCGTGAGGCACCTCGCGAGGGCCTGCGCCTCCACCGCCTGGACCGCCGGCCACCTCGCGGAGCACGCGTGGATGCTGGCCCGCTGGCCGCGGAAGGTCCAGGAAGAAGTCTTCAACAGCGGGCTGATGCCGCTGGCCGCCGCCACCAGCGCACCGATCGGTTCGGCAACGAGGGTTGCCGGCGGCTACACCGTCTCCGGTCACTGGAGTTTCGCCTCCGGCATCATGCATGCACGCTGGGCGCTGCTGGCCGTGCAGCTCGACGGCGTCCGGCTGCAGGCGCTCGTTCCCGTCGCTGAGCTGGAGCTGCTGGATGCGTGGCATACAGATGGCCTGCGTGGGACCGGCAGCAACGATCTCAGGGCGGACAGTCTGTTTGTCCCCGGTTACCGGGTGATGGAGTGGGAGCGGCTCACCGCACCGGATAATCCGGGCAGCCTCATCCACCCGGACCCCCTGATCCATATGCCTATGGCCACGTTGTTGAACCTCGTGGCGCCGGCCGTGGCCCTTGGTGCGGCGGAATACGCCCAGGAGCTCTTCCGGAACCAGTTGCTGGTCCCCAGGGAGAAGAACGGCACCGCAGCGCGCCAGGCGGATGCCGTCCTGGCGCAGGCGCGCTACGCCAGGACGTCCGGTGCTGTGGCCACCGCACAGCTGCACTGGCAGGCCGCACTGTCCGTACTGCCTACGCAACCGGGTTCTCCCGATGCCATGGGCGAGCCGCAGCGCGCCGGATTCCGGCTCTCGCTTGCCCTCAGCGCGGAAGCCGCCCAGGACGCCGTCCGCCTGGCGGTGGCCGGCTCGGGTGGCAGCGCCCACCGGCTGTCCCATCCGCTGCAGCGCATCCAGCGTGACGTCGGCGTCGTCCTCAACCACCCCACCCTGGGTACCGACCCCATTCTGGAGCAGGCGGGCCGGGGCCTGCTTGGCCTGGGATTCACGGCGGCTTCCTTCTAGGCCCAGCCCGCCGCGGCGCAGGGTTCCTGCCGAACCACCGCCACCTTCCGTGCCAGGACCCCACTTCCGTGTCAGGATCAAGGTATGCCCCAGCGCCTCATGCTGCTCGACACTGCCTCCTTGTACTTCCGCGCCTTCTACGGCCTCCCGGACACCATACGGCGCCCGGACGGAACCCCGGTCAATGCCGTGCGCGGCCTGCTGGACATGATTGCCCGTCTCAGCACCGACTACCATGCGACCCACCTGGTGGCCTGCTGGGACGACGACTGGCGTCCGCAGTGGCGGGTGGACCTGCTTCCCACCTACAAGGCCCACCGGGTGGCCGAAGCGGTTCCGGACGGCGCCGACGTCGAGGTGGTGCCCGAGGGCCTTCAGGCACAGCTGCCCATGATCCGCCACGTGCTGGAGCTGGCGGGGATCGCCATTGTCGGGGCGCCCCACCACGAGGCCGACGACGTTGTGGGCACCTATGCGAGCCACGCCAGCTTTCCCGTGGACGTTGTCACCGGCGACCGTGACCTCTTCCAGGTGTGCGACGACGAGCGTGCCGTCCGTGTGATTTACACCGCCCGCGGGATGAAGAACCTTGAGGTCATCACGGAGGAAACGGTGGTGGCCAAATACAAAGTGCTGCCGCAGCAGTACGCCGACTACGCCACCCTGCGGGGGGACGCCTCGGACGGCTTGCCCGGCGTGGCCGGGATCGGCGAGAAGACGGCAGCGTCCCTGCTGCTCAAGTACGGGACCCTCGAGCGGCTGCTGGTGGCGGCGGATGATCCAGGTGCCGGCGTTGCCGCGCCTGTCCGGGCCAAACTCTCAGCGGCTGCCGGGTATCTTGAAGCAGCCCCCGCCGTCGTCCGCCTGGTACGCGACCTGGAGCTGCCCAGCCTGGAGGAAGCGGGCGCGCAGCTGCGGCCGGTGACAGCTGGGCCGCGCGCGGAGCTGGAACAACTTGCGGTCGACTGGAACCTCGGCGGCTCCGTCCGGCGCCTGCTCGCCGCGCTGGATTCGCTGGGGTAGGGGCGTTATACCGCCCCCGGCGAGGGTCCCGTGAAGCGTCAAGCAGAGACATAAAGGCCCCTTTTGGAACAAGGATCGAATGACGCCGGATGTCCGGGAATGACACTGCGTTGCGGTCCGCGTCGGCCCATGTCAGGAGGGTTGAACCGGCAGAATTGGTGATGGTTTGGTGAGGGAACGATCCACACGAGAGGCCATTCCATGACAATCACTTCAGATCTCGCCCCACGCCGGCTTCGCGATATTTTCGGAACCTTCGCCAGCGGCTTGACGGTGATCACGGGCTCGACGGCCCAGGGTCCCGCCGGCTTCACCTGCCAGTCGTTCGCCGCCCTGTCCCTGGAGCCGCCGCTGGTCACCTTCAGCCCGGCCCGCACCTCCACCACCTGGCCCGCGCTGCGCGACGCCCGCTCGTTCACCATCAACATCCTCCCGGCGTTACAACAGCACCTCGCCGGGCAGTTCGCCCGGTCCGGGGCGGACAAGTTTGCGGGTGTCAGCCATGGGCCCTCGCCGCTCGGCAATCCGGTGCTGGACCAGGCGCTGGCGTGGATCGACTGCGAGCTCCACGCAGAGTACGACGGCGGCGACCACACCATCGTGGTGGCCGCGGTTCGCCATCTCGATGCCCGGAACGACGCACGCCCCCTGCTGTTCTTCAAGGGCGGATACGCCGGCCTCGCCCCGGCGGAACGCCTGCTCGAAGCAGCGGGCTGACTCTCGTGGTCCGGGCCTCCTGGACCACACCCGCAGCGAAACACCATTGCCATGGAGCCATCAGGTAGTAAGCTTGCTGAGCATTACTAGTAAGCTTACTGATTAAACCGGATGGGAGCAGGAGCCATGGGAGCAATTTTTGGTACGGCCCTGTCAGTCATGCTGACCGTGGGCGGCGCGGCCGCAGCCGCAGGTGCTGCCGGGCAATACCACTTGGCCGGACACGTGCTCCTCGGGCTGGGGATCGGCCTGCTGGTCGCCACCCTCGTGCGCACAGGTGCCCGGCTCGTCCTGGCACGGCAGGCTACCCGGGTCCGGGACGCGGGGCGGGCACACGCTGCTCCCGCCCCGGTGACTGTGTTGCCGGTCCGGTCCGCGTCCGCCGTACCTTTGCGGGGCAGGCATGCAGCCTGAGGCGGCAATGCCTACGGGACCGCACAGTGCCCCGGTGGCGCCCGTGCGGCTATTGGGAACCGCACACCCAACAGCTGGTCCCCGCCGTGGCCTCCGCGCCGTCGTCATCCTGTGCTGCGCTCTGCTTGCAGGACTCCTGGTTGCCGGGGCAGCGGGATTCCGCCCCGGCGTCAGTGAAGACAGTGTGCTGCACGGGTTCCAGGTCCGGGTATTGAGCATCAGCCAGGCCGCGGCGGAAAACAGGATGGACGGGGCGCTGGCCGCCCTCCAGGCTTTGGAAAAGGACCTGAATGAGGCGGCCGCCGCCGGCCGCGTGTCTGCTGCGAGGTACCGCGGCATCGAGACCGCGATCGCGGCTGTCCGGTCTGACATCGCCACCCAGGTGGCAGCAGCGGCCCCTGCGCCCCCCACCGCGACGGCACCGGACGCTACCGGCGCGGCACCCGCACTGGCCGATACCGCAAGCACCAATCCCGCGCCCGTTGCACCTGCCGCTCCGGCCGCAGCACCGGAACCCGCGCTGGCCCCGCAGGGTCCGGGTTCGCAGGCGCAGGACGGTCCCCAGGGCCAGGACCCGGCCAAGGAAGCCAAGGGGAAGGGCAAGGGCCCGGGCAAGCCCTGACCGAAGCAGGAACAGGCCAGCGCCCGCAATCGGTTTGAGGGCGTAATCCCGCCGGGGCCGACCGGTCAGGGCAGAATGGATGGATGATTCCTCCTGACGGCAACTCCGGCGCCGACTTCGATCTCGTTACCATCGGGGCCGGGCTCGCCTTCCGGAGTTCCCTCGATGCCCTGGTGGAGGCTCTGCGGGGAAGCGTCCCGCCGGGCGCCGCCGTCGTCCAGGCGCCGCCGGGAACAGGCAAGACCACCCTCGTCCCCCCACTCCTCGCAAATCTCTACGGCCAGTCGGGCCGCGTGGTCGTCACGCAGCCGCGCCGGGTGGCCGCCCGGGCAGCCGCCCGTCGACTTGCTGCCCTGGACGGCAGCACTGCCACCCGCCGGGTGGGCTACACGGTCCGCGGGGAACGGCAGGCCGGGCCGGAGACGGTGATCGAATTCGTCACCCCGGGCATCCTGTTGCGCCGCCTGCTGGCGGACCCGGGGCTCGACGGCATTGCCGCCGTCGTCCTGGATGAAGTCCACGAACGGCAACTGGAAACAGACCTCCTGGTGGGCATGCTCGCCGAGGTCCGGGCGCTCCGCGGCGACCTCGCCGTCGTCGCAATGTCCGCCACGCTGGACGCACCAAGGTTCGCTGCCCTGCTGGGTGATCCCGACGCCGGGCGGCCGGCACCCGTCGTCGACTGCCCTTCCGTGAACCATCCGCTGGACGTGCAGTGGCTCCCCGCCCCGGCTCCGCGGCTGGACGCCAGGGGAGTGGCGCGGGGCTTCCTGGACTTTGTCGCCGCCACGGCCGCGGACGCCCATGCCCGGGCTCTTGGTGCCGGCAGCTCGGTGGACGCCCTCGTATTCCTGCCCGGTGCCAGGGAGGTCTCCCGGGTTGCCAATGCGCTGCGCAGCAACCCGCACACCCATGCCGACGTCCTGGAGCTGCATGGCCAGGTGGGGGCAGCCGAGCAGGACAGGGCGGTATCGGGGCGGGGTCCCGGCGACCGGCCCCGCATCATCGTCTCCACCGGCCTCGCCGAGTCGTCCCTGACCGTACCCGGGGTCCGGCTGGTCATCGACTCCGGGCTGGCCAGGGAACCCCGGCGGGACTCCGGCCGGGGCATGAGCGGGCTGGTCACCGTTTCCTGTTCCCGGGCGTCTGCCGACCAACGCGCCGGGCGTGCCGCACGGCAGGGCCCCGGGACAGTGGTCCGCTGCTACTCCCAACAGGCATACGGGGCCGCCCCCGCGCACGTAACGCCGGAAATCAACGTCGCGGACCTGACGGGTGCCGCCCTCATCCTCGCCTGCTGGGGCGCCCCCGGCGGAAAGGGACTTGCCCTGCCGGACCAGCCACCCCGCCAGGCCATGGCCGACGCTGTGGAGGTGCTCGGGGAGCTGGGCGCCGTCTCCGGCGACGGCCACGTGACGGCGGCTGGACGCGCCCTTGCCGACATACCCGCCGATCCGCGGCTTGCCCGCGCCCTGATAGACGGCAGCGCCTCCGCCGGCGCCCAGTACGCCGCCGGGGTAGTTGCCGCACTCTCCGGCGACCACCGTGCACCGGGCGCCGACCTGCCCCGCCTGCTTTCCCAGCTCCGGGGCGACGCCGGCCCGCCGGGAAGGCGCTGGGCGGAGGAATCCAGGCGGCTGGCTGGCCTGGCGGAGCGGCACCAGTCCGGAGCCGGGATGGTTCCCGCCAGCCCCGGCACCGAAGCGGAGGCGGTGGGCGCCGTCGTCGCCCTCGCCTTCCCCGACCGGGTGGCACGCCTGGTCCCCGGCGGCGGGGACGCCGGGCAGTACCTCCTGGCGTCAGGGACCAGGGCAGGCCTGCCTGCCGGCAGCAGCCTGTCCGGCCACGAGTGGCTTGCCGTGGCCGAAGTGTCCCGGGCGGAAGGCCGGGACACGGCCGGAACCGGTGCCGTGATCCGGGCCGCTGCACCAATTTCCCTTGGCATCGCCGAGACGGCTGCATCGCACCTCGTCGCGGACGCGGTGGACACGGAATTCATCGATGGCAGGCTGGCAGCGCGGAGGACCAGGAAGCTGGGATCCATCCTGCTTTCCTCCACCCCGGTGCGCCCCACTGCCGAACAGGGCAGGCAAGCCGTTGCGGCCGCACTGCGGTCCGGAGGGCTGGCGGCACTGCCATGGTCGACGGCGGCAGACGCCTTTCGGCGTCGCCTCGCGTTCCTGCGCCGCGAGCTGGGGGAGCCATGGCCTGATGTGACCGCGGCAGCGCTGCTGGACCGGCTGGATGAATGGCTGGGGCCCGAGTTGGAAGAACTTGCCGGCGGCAAACCAGTCAGCTCGATCGACCTGGCCAATCCCTTGCGCCGGCTGCTGCCGTGGCCTGAAGCGGTCCGGCTGGACGAGCTTGCCCCAGAAGCCCTTCCCGTGCCCAGCGGTTCCACGGTCCGGATCGACTACCCGGACCCGGATGACGGCGCTGCCCCGCCCGTGGTGGCGGTAAAACTGCAGGAGTGCTTCGGACTGGCCGAATCCCCGAGGCTGGTGGACGGCCGCGTGCCGGTCCTGTTCCATCTGCTGTCCCCGGCCAGGCGTCCGCTCGCCGTGACGGATGACCTGACCTCGTTCTGGTCCGGCCCGTACGGCCAGGTACGCGCGGAAATGCGGGGCCGCTACCCCAAGCACCCGTGGCCGGAGGACCCCTGGTCGGCCCCGGCCACCGCACGGACCAAGCAACGGAAATAGCCAAGCTCCGGGAACCCTGTCAGGCGCCGGGCCGTCGCGTGAGGTAACCGATACACATCCGAAACTTCACGTGCCCCCGATGAAACATGTGCCGGATAGGCTCCTTTCCACGTGGACGGTGTTGTCCACCCGCTCCCAGGAAGGACTGAACATGTTTCTTGTAAGTACCCTGAATCTGCTGCTGGACGGCCGCCGTGACGAGGACAGGCGCCCCCGGGAAGAGGCTTCCACGGAGGCTTTCCCGGCCGGCCGGCTCACCTCCGCCGCGTGGGAAGGCTGGTGGCACGAGGACGCTGCCTAGCGGCCGGTCGTCCCGGCGCTAGCCCAGCAGACCGGTTTCCGCCATGAGTTCCGTGAGCCATGGGCGGTGTTCACGGTGGAACGTGATTCCCTCTGGGAGCCCCTGTACAGCGGCCTCTGAGCCGACAACATCGATGGTCATCCGGTTTCCGGCGATGGGTGCGTTGGTCAGGTGCACGTCCCCATAGGATTCGGGCAGTACGGGGTCCAGCCAGAAACCGCCGCGGGACACGTGCGCGTCGTACCGCATCAGGCTGGTGATGAGCATGATGGGCGTTGTCGCTGCCCAGGCCTGGGGAGAACAGGCCGTGGGATACGGTACCGGCTCACTGACCTGCTCCCGGCTGAAGCCACAAAAGAGCTCAGGCAGCCGGCCATCGGAAAAGTCGGCGGCCTCCAGCAGGGCGGTGGAGATGCGCTGCGCCTCTTCCACGAACCCGTAACGCAGCAGCCCTGCGGCGATGATGGCGTTGTCGTGGGGCCACACCGACCCGTTATGGTAACTCGCCGGGTTGTAAGCTCCCATGTCGGTACCCAGCGTCCGGACACCCCAGCCGCTGAACATCTCGGGAGACATCAGCCGCTCCACCACTGCGGGCACTTTGTCGTCATCCACGATGCCGTGCCACAGGCATTGACCCATATTGGAGGCGCAGGCATCCACCTGCTTTTTGTCACGGTCCAAGGCAACCGCGAAGTAGCCCCGGTCCGGCAGCCAAAACTCATCGTTGAACTTCTCCTTCAGCCGCTTGGCCTCGCCGGTGAGCTGCGCCGCCAGCGGTGCGTCCCCCGCGTCATACGCCATCCATGCGCGGGACAGCAGCGCGCTGTAGACCAAGGCCTGGACTTCGCAAAGCGCGATGGGCGGTTCGGCCACCCTGCCGTCGGCGAAGTTGATGCCGTCCCAGGAGTCCTTCCAGCCCTGGTTGACCAGGCCTTGGTCGTTAAGGCGGGAATATTCGACGAACCCGTCGCCGTCTTTGTCCCCGTACTCCCTGACCCAGTCCAGGGCCCGGTCGGCGTGGGGGAGCAGGGCGGCAATGGTGTCCTTGGCGAAGCCCCAGCGGCTGACCGAGCCCAGGGCCATGACGAATTGCGGAGTTGCGTCGACGCTTCCGTAGTAGACGGCCTTGCCGCCCAGGGCAAGGCCGCTGGAAACGCCCAGCCGCACTTCGTGAAGGATTTTCCCGGGTTCTTCCTCGCTCATTGGGTCCACTACTTTGCCTTGCCTGTCAGCGAGCGTCTGCAGTGTGCCCAGTGCCAGGGAAGGGTCCACAGGCAAGGCCATCTCGGACGCCCAGAGCGAGTCTCGGCCGAACAGCGTCATGAACCAGGGCGCGCCTGCCGCCACCACGACCCGCTCGGGATGGGCGGGGTCCTGGATCCGGAGTGCGCCGAGGTCGTCGTAACTGCGCCGCAGCGTCCTTTCGATGGACCGGTTACCCATGTGGAGCTTGGGGATCTTTTCCACCCATTCCCTCCGCCGGCGGTCGCTGGGGGACATGTCAGGTGCCGTGGGATGACGGTGCGCCGAGGCCGGGACCGGTTCATCGCCGCTGACCGGGACCACGCTGAGCTGCCTGCTCCACTGGCCGTGCGGGGGCACCAGTGCCTCGTAGGTCAGGACGTCAGGGGTGGAGACGGCGCCCTCTGCGTGGACGAAGACCCGTTTGAGGACGTCGTGCCATACCGCGCTGATGGTCAGGGAGTCGCCATCATTGCTGCGGGATTCCTCCCAGGTCCTTTGAATGCGCGCCTCCTTCACTTCGAACAGGTCGGCGAAATCGGACTCGGCCCTGACCGAGACGGTGCATTCGGCAGGTTCGGACGAATAGTTCCGGATGGTGATCCGTTCCGAGACTCCGGCGGCGACCTCGCGCAGGCGTTCAACCACCAGCGGACTGTCCGCATATCCATCCGAACGGGGTACGCGGCCGATGAACAGCGCGCGGTAGGGCTCCTTCACCTCAGCGGCCAGCGGCTCCAGCGGCTTGCCGTTCACCCTCAGGTCCCAGCGGGAAAGGATGCGGGTATCTTCATGGAAGACACCGTGGGGATGCTCGGGGTGGATGTCCCCGTTGGCCAGCGAAATGCAGAAACAGGACCCTTCCACGAGGGTGATGTTTCCGGCTCCGACCGGTCCGGCAGCAGTGTCAGCATTCCATCCAGCCATCGCCGGTCCTCCATCGATAGATGTTGCCCGGGGCCGACGGGTCAGGACAGAGGGAGGCGCCGCCGCTACCCCACGCAATAGACGCTACGCCTTTGGCCCCCCATCGTGTAAGGGGCCGCGTTGACTCGTAAATAACCTCCGCGAAGGGGGATACGTTGCCTCATTAATAATCCTCCGCTTGGGTTGGCGGTTGCCGGGGTGGGCGGATGGAGGCTAGGCCGGGTGGATGGGATTGACGATGGCTGAGCGCAAGGCCGTGACGAAGCAGCTGGCCAGGTCCTATCGGGCCGGGGACAGGGTCCGGAAGGGAAGAATCCTGGACGAGGTCGTGGAGTTGACCGGCTGGCACCGGGATCATGCCCGGGCGGTGCTTCGGCATGCTTTGGACCCTCCGCGGCCCAGGCCGGTCAGGCCCGGCCGGGCACCGGTATACGGGGCGGATCTGCAGCCTGCTCTGGTGTTCTGCTGGGCGGTGCTGCGCGCTCCTGCCGGAAGGCTGCTGGCGGCGGTGATGCCAGAACTCGTCCCGATGCTGCGCGACGAGAAGGCCCTGGACATCACGGACGCCCAGGCGCAGCTGCTCGGGCGGATGAGCGCAGCCACGATCGACAGGCGCCTGGCCGGGGAACGGGCCAAGCTGCTGCCGCGGGGCCGGTCCCACACCAAACCCGGATCGCTGCTCAAGTCCCAGATTCCGATCCGCACGTGGGCTCAGTGGGATGACGCCGTGCCCGGCTTTGTGGAGATCGATCTGGTCGGCCATGAGGGCTCGAACAGTTCCGGACAGTACTGCTTCACGCTCACCGTCACGGACATCGCCACTGGATGGACGGTGAACAGGTCCGTGCCCAACAAGGCCCAGAGGCATGTCTTCGCTGCCCTCCAGCAAGCCATCTCTGCCTTCCCGTTCCCGGTGATCGGCATCGATTCGGACAACGGAGGAGAGTTCATCAACAACGATCTTTTCGACTTCTGCCAGGAACAACGGATCACTTTCACCCGCTCACGTCCGTATAACAAGAACGACGGGGCCCACGTCGAGCAGAAAAACTGGTCGAGGGTCCGTGAGCTGGTGGGCTACCTGCGCTACGACACCGCCGCGGAACTTGCGCTGCTGAACCAAATCTGGGAGCTGGACCGTACCTTCACCAACTACCTGCTTCCCCAGCAGAAGCTCGTATCCAAGACCCGCCACGGGGCCACGGTGACAAAGATCCATGACGCGCCGGCGACCCCCCACCGCCGCGCGGCCGCCGATCCTCACACCGAAAGGAAGGCGGCAACCCGCATGAACGCCGAGTACCGGAAAGTCAGACCCGCGGCCCTGTCCCGGCAGATCCTGGCCCTCACCGGGCAACTCGGAACCCTCGCCACCGCCAAGCAGCCAGCGCCCATCAAACCGCCAGTCAACGAGGACTGGAACCGCCGACCCAACCGGAGGTTTTCCAATGAGGCAACGTATGCCCCTTCGCGGAGGTATTGACATGAGGCAACAGG
>NZ_JBQEQF010000036.1:0-28642 GCF_052046035.1 Paenarthrobacter sp. 22069
ACGGGTGGTCTGTGATGAGTAGCCAGATTCCGGAGCCGCCGCCCAGCGCGGCGCACGTGAAAGCGGACAACGCGTCCCTGGGTGAACTGCTCGGGGACGTCACCCGGGACCTGTCCACCCTGATGCGCCAGGAAGTGGAACTGGCCAAAGCCGAAGCCAAACAATCCGCCACCCGCGCCGGGAAAGGCGCCGGCATGCTCGCCGGCGCCGGCGTCGGCGGACACTTCGTCCTGCTCTTCCTCTCCCTGGCCCTGATGTGGGCCCTGGGCGCCATCATGCCCCTGGGCTGGTCCGCCCTGATCGTCGCCGTCATCTGGGCCATCATCGCCGCGGTCCTGGCCTCGATCGGCCGCAAGGAACTCAAACAAATCAAGGGCATGCCCCAAACCGGCGAAACCCTCTCAGAAATACCCCCAACCCTCAAACCAGGCGAGGTAAACCGATGAGCGAAAACCCCGACGTCATCCGCGCAGACATAGAAGCCACCCGGGCACGCCTGGGCACCAACGTCGACGCCGTGGCCGACAAAGTCACCCCGTCCAACATCGTCCACCGCCAAACCGACAAGGTCCGGGACGCCGTGACCGGGGTCAAGGAGAAAATCATGGGAGCAGCAGACCACGCCACCACCCGGACCCAGGACACCCTGCACACCGGAACCGGCCACACCACCAACACCATGCACTCCACCGGAGACACCCTGCACGACGCCAAAGACAACGTCGCCGCCAAACTCTCCGACGCCGGCACCGCCGTCTCCAACGCCCCGGACCAGGTCAAAGCCAAAACCGCAGGCAACCCCCTGGCCGCCGGACTAATCGCCTTCGGCGCCGGCATGCTGATCTCATCCCTGATCCCGGCAAGCCAAAAAGAACGCGAAGCCGCGGACCAACTCAAAACCGCAGCCCAACCCCTGGCCGCCCAGGTCACCGACGCCGCCAAAACCGTCGCCCAGGACCTCAAGGAACCAGCCCAGGAAGCCATGGAAAACGTCAAGGCCACCGCCACCGACGCCGCCCAAAACGTCAAAACCGAAGGCCAATACGCAGCCGCCGACGTCAAAGACCACGCCACCGACGCCAAAGACCACATCCAAAACACCTAGGCCCAGCCCCAACGGCACCCCAAGGCGATAACTCCAACCAGGCAGGCCGGCACCGCCAACCGCGGAGCCGGCCTGTCCCGCTTCCCCCCTTGATTGAGAGGACACCCCATGGCCACTCACGACGATTCCGAAACCAGCACCGCCAAGGCGGGCCAGGCGCCGGCTCCAGATGATGCAAGGAAGCCCGGCAGCCCCCGGGACCTGGACAAGCCTTCCTGGAAGTACATCACCAGGAAGACGCTCCGGGAGTTCAGCAAGGACCAGTGCCCGGACCTCGCCGCGGCCCTGACCTACTACGCGGTCCTCTCCCTGTTTCCAGCCCTGCTGGCGCTTGTCTCCCTCCTTGGCCTTTTTGGCGACCCGCAGAAAACCACTAATGCCCTGCTGGAGATTGTGCGCGGCTTTGCTCCGGCCGAGACGGTGAACACCATCAGCGGTCCTGTCTCGGAACTGACCAGCGCTCCCGCCGCCGGCTTCACCCTGGTGATCGGCCTGCTGACCGCCCTGTGGTCCGCGTCAGGCTACGTGGGGGCTTTCGGCAGGGCCATGAACCGGATCTACGAAGTGGATGAAGGCAGGGCCTTCGTGAAACTCCGCAGCACCATGCTCGCCGTCACCCTGCTGGCCGTCGTCATCGTGGCACTGCTGGCCGGCATGCTGGTCCTCAGCGGGCCGGTTTCCGAGGCGGTGGGCGGTTTGATCGGTCTCAGCGGCCCCATCCTCCTGGTGTGGAACATTGCCAAATGGCCGGTCATGGTGCTCCTGATCATTGCCATCATCGCGGTCCTCTACTACGCAACGCCCAACGTCAAACAGCCCAAATTTCGGTGGATGAGCATGGGCTCGGCCATCGCCCTGTTCGTCTTTCTCATCGCTTCGCTCGCCTTCGGCTTCTACGTGGGGAACTTCGGGAACTACAACAAGACCTACGGGGCCCTGGGCAGTGTGATCATCATGCTGCTGTGGCTCTGGATCCTGAACATGTCGTTGCTTTTTGGCGCCGAGTTCGACGCCGAGGTGGAGCGGGGGCGTGAACTGCAGGCCGGGATCAAGGCGGAGGAAACCATCCAGCTGCCGCCGCGCGACACCAAGAAGAGCGAAAAGCTTCAGCAGCAGATGGAAGAAGACATCAAACACGGCCGTGAACTCCGGGAGAAGTACGCCGCAGCGGACGGCCAGTCCGGGTCCGATGACGACCAGGACGGGCAGCCGGGCGACGGGCAGGACCCCGCCCCGGGTGAGCGGCACCGCGACCGGGTCCGCGAGAAAGTCCAGCACCGGGCCGCCCATGACGGGTCCGACGACGGGCGGCGGCCGGGCGCCGGCGCTTAGCAAGGCGTCGCCCATCACAGTAGGAGACACCCCAGCAGGGGGACTAGGCAGGACCTTCACAATGGAGGAAAATTCATTGTGAAGGTCCTGTTGAGGTTTCCCGGGCTGTGCGATGTCCGGGGCTATGCGGGGTCGGCGGTGAGATGGCCTCTTCTGAGACCGAGGCCAGTCCCCCCAGTCGCCGTCGGCCCCCCTCATCCTTCTGGTCCGGATCATCCTTGGTAAGCCCCATAACTGGACAAAAAGCAGTGAACTGCAATACTTTCGTGAGTACCTCGCCGGGATCCCCTGGATACCGGCAGGTCCGCTGAAGCAGACGGCGGCATCACGGTCGACCCTTATGAGCGGACATGCCTGCTACCCATTTTGAACAGTTTCTTGCCGAAGCAGTTGTCGCTGACAGGGAGCCCGGCCTGGGCCTTGGACGGGACGAACTGTATGGCCTCTATACGAGTTGGTGCCTTCTGCGCAAGGCTGAACTCCAGCCCCCGGCCGCCCTGTGGGAGGCATTGCTGGAGGCGGGGATCAACCCGGACAGCAACAATCTCTCCATGACCGGACCAGCCGCTGCCGACTACATCGTCGCCAGCGCTCCGGACCTGGTGTAAGGACCGGCAGGCCAGCCTGATGAACCAGGACTACTGAGAAGGGCCCTGGCGAAACCGGCCGCCAAGAACCACAAACAGGAACCACAAAACCGGGGACCAAGTCCCTGAAGCGAAGGGCTGTTGCCGTCCAGGCAGCAGCCCTTCCGCTTTCCATTCCCGCCAGCCGGATTGTCCGGGACTGCTACGACTGCGCCAGGGCCAGCAGGTAGGCGGCGAAACCACGCGGCGCCCGTCCTGCAGTCCTTCCCGAGGTGAGCACCCGCGTGCTGTCCGTGCTGACAATGGCGGCGCCGCTGCTGCGCAGCCGATCCACCAGCGTGCGGTCCTCATCGAAATCAACGGCGGGAAATCCGCCCACATCAAGGTAGGACGACGCCCGGAGCCCGAGGTTGGCTCCGTACACATGAGGGTGGTGCTCACTGAACACATGCCTGGCGTGCCAGCGGGCCAGCAACTCGTAGTGGGTGCCGGAGGGGTCGGGCTGCACCGTGCCGAGGACCACGTCGGCTCCGGCGGCGGCCAGCTCCAGCTGCCGCACCAGCCAGTGTTCCGGGACGCATGAATCGGCGTCCGTGTTGGCCAGCCAGACATCCCGCATTGCCTCATCCGCCGCCGTTCCTCCCGCAGGCGCAGTCCTGCCGGCACCCGCCAGGGCTGTATCGACCCCGGCCCGCCTGCTGTTGCCCACGCTCCGGTAACTGACCGGCAGGATCGCCCAGCGATCGTCCTCCCCGGAAAATGGCTCGGCCATCTGGAGGGACCGGTCGGTGCAGCTGTCCAGGACGAGGACCACCTGCACAGCCACGCCCGGAAGTTCCGCCACGACCCGGGCCTCCGCGGCGCGGACAGCCGTGAGGGCGCGCTCCAGGTGCTGTTCCTCATTGTGCACGGGAATGACCACCGCCACCCGCCTGATGGCGTCCGGCCCTGTGTTCACTCCGCGGCCTGCGCCCACCGGCCGCGCTGCGCCCTGTCCTGCGCCGATTTGCCCGGGAGCCATCAGCGTCAGGCCCTGTCCCAGCGGTCAGGGGCGGCAAGGCCCTCCACCACGAAGTCACGTTCCTGGTAAAGGCCTGCGCTGCGCCAGCCCAGCCGCTGCCGGGCCAGCGCGTGGACGGTGTCGCCGTCGAGTTCCCAGCCCGCTATGGGGTGCCGCCAATGGCACAGGAGCAGGGCTCCTCCGGGGTGCACGGACGCTTCGATGCGATCCCACAGCTGGGCCAGCTCGTCCGGGGACAGGTAGTAACCAACCTCGGAAACCACCACCAGGTCAAAAGAACCGTCAGGCCAGGAACCGGGAAGGACCCTTTGCTCCACCTGGACGCCGGGGCGGCCTGCCAGCAGGTGGCGGGCGCGCCGCACGGCAGCTCCGCTGGCATCCACCGCGAGCAGGTCACGGCATCGGTCGGCCAGCGCTGCGGTGAGGGCCCCGATGGAGCACCCCACTTCCAGGCCGCGTCCGTAGGATTCAGCCGGCAGGGCGGCAAGGGTGAGCGCCCGTTTGCGCCGCTCATACCAGCTCCCGGCGTAGTTCCAAGGGTCCGCGGCGCCGTTGTGGACGGCGTCGAAGACGGCCTCGGCGTCGTGGCTGGAGTGGGGGCGGCGGGAGGCATCCTGCGCGGGTGTCCAGGCGAAGACCTCATAGCCGCGCGAGAAGTGTTCCAGGAATTTGCCATCCAGCAGCGTCTCGTCCCCGGGCAGGGGCGACAATGGCTGCACCTGGGTGGCATGCTCTGCCATGGCCAGCTTCTTGGCCGTTCGGGCCGGTTCATCCAGATGGAACCGCACCCACTGGCGCCAGTCCCCGCCGTGCGGCACCGCCCAGTGCCAGAACCAGATGGGGTACTCCAGCAGTGCGTGGCCATCCTGCCGGGCAACCTCTGCGCCCACGGCACCCAGGGCATCGTGGTCACCGTGCCCGTCGGACCGGTACGGCGCCACGATGGCGAGCCGGTCCGGCGCACCGGGGAGCCTCTGGACCGATTCCCGGACGGCCGTGGCAATGGCTTCCGTGTGGGCTTGGAGTCCGCGGTCCGGCAGGCCGAGGAACGTCCAGCAGTCCTTCAGGCCCAGCGCCGTCAGGGCCTCGGCAAACTCTGTCAGCCGGGCCTGTGCGAGTTGGTCCGGGGTGGTGGTCGGCGAGTCGGGATGGGACCCCTCCCCCGCGGTGCAGAGCACTACTTCCACCTGGGCTCCGAGCGCCGCCAGCGACGCCATAAGGCCGCCGGCGCCAAGTGTTTCGTCGTCGGGATGCGCGGCCAGGACCACGAAGCGCATTCCCGCGAGTTCGGCGGCGTCAAGTGGCAACTCCGGCGCTGCTCCGAGACCGGCAGCGTCCCAGGCTGGCGCGCCGGTGCCCTGGTCTGTGTGCGAGAACGTCACCATGGGCAGTCCCCCTTCAGGGTGAGCCGGCCCAGTTGGGCGTCGTCGCGTGCGCCGTGATGCTGCCGGACATACAGCGCCAGGTCGGCCATCCTCTTGGCGTAGGGCTCGTCGAAGGCGAGCGGGCCCGGGCCCCGGTTGGAGCCCACCAGGTGCAGGACACGTTCGACGGCGGCAGCAACGGTCCCGCGTATGCGCTGGGCCTCGCTCCAGGTACTTTGGCCTGCCCCGCTGCCGAGGGAACCGTCGTCGATGCGTCCCGCGGTGCGCGCGAGGTACTGCAGGGAAGCGGTGAGCGTGCGGTCCGCCTCGCCAAGTGCAGCGAGTGCCACCTGGTCGGGCTCCCGCCCGGCGCCGGCACCTGCCAGCAGACCGGTCCGGAAATCCCTCGCGACGCCCACTGCTCCGCCCAGCCAGCACGCAGCAACGCCCATGCCGCCCCACGCGAAGCCTGGCCGGCCGTGGTACCAGCCAGTGCCGCCCAGCAGCGTCGCCGGCACCTGGTCGAAGTGGACAGTTCCACTGGGTATTTCCCGCAGCCCCCGCGCGATCCATGCCGGCTCCTCACACGCCACCCCGGGATGACGCAGATCAACAGCGAAAGCTGCCCTGCCGCCGTCGTCCGTGTGGGCGGTGATGACAGCGCAGTCAAGCTGGGCAGCCAGGGAGCACCAGGGTTTGGACCCGCTGAGGAGGGTGCCGGCCCCGGCAGACCGGGCTTCCAGCCTGGCGCCCGGTGCCTCAGCCGCGAACACGCCCCATGAGGTGTTCGCGGCATCAAACGGCAAGGTCGTATCGGCAGGGAATTCCCGGGCTGCCTGGGCGAGGATGGCAACGGCGTCGAGGTGCGGCTCCAGCACGCGGGCGGCGGCCACGTCGATGGCGGCGACTGACGCCAGGAGCTCCCACAGGACCACGGTTTGCCCGTCACCGGGATGTGGCCAGGTCCGTCCGGCCTCAGGGGCCAGGGCCAGCAGGGCAGGAACGTCACCGGCTGCAGCGGCCACGGATTCGAGGAAGGGCATCCACGGCGAGAGTGCTGTGGATGTGGAGTCGAGGAGTGCGGGGGCAGGGGCCGCTGGCAAGAAAGTCCTCCATCCACAATGCCCGGCCGGACACCGGACGCATCTACACAGCTTACTTAGTGTTTATCGGGAAGGATGCGGGCCAGGGCAAAACCGTCCCAGCCTTTGGAACCGACGGTCTGGATGACGGTGGCGTCCAGGCGCGGGTGTTCGCCCATAAGCTTGAGCGCATCGATGATCCCCTGGGCGTTGACGGGGTCCATATCCGGGTCCAGGACGGCACCTTCCCAGATGGTGTTGTCCAGCACCACGGTGGCACCCGGCCTGCCCAGCTTCACGGCCCAGTCAAGGTAGCGGCTGTTGTTTTGCTTGTCGGCGTCGATGAAGATGAAGTCGAAGGGCTCCCGCTCCTCCTCCTCAAGGGCAGCCAGGGTGTCCAGCGCCGGGCCCAGCCGGATCTCCACCCTCTCGCCCAGGCCGGCGGCGTCAATGTTCGCCCAGGCCACCTCGGCATGCTGCGGCAGGTATTCGCAGGTGACCAGCGTGCCGTTATGCGGAAGCCCGCGGCCCATCCAAATGGTGCTGTAGCCCGCCAGCGTCCCGATCTCCAGGACGCGGCGGGCTCCGGTCAGCTGAACCAGAAGCTTCAGGAGTTTCCCCGCATTAGGCGCCACCTCGATAGCGGGCATTCCCGCTTCCGCTGCGCTGTGGATGGCCTGCTGGACCGCCGCATCCGGGTGCACCACGGTCCGGGACAAGAACTCCTCCGCGGCAATCCATTCCGGACGCGGCTTGTGCTCGAACATGGGCACAGTTTGGCACGCAACCAACCGGCGGTCCAGACATTTGCGCCCCTCCCGGCAGGCTTAGGGCTCCTGTGCCAGGGCGTTTTCCAGCCGGTCCAACTTGGCCGTCAGTTCACCGCTGTAGCCTGGCCTGATGTCGGCCTTGATCACCAGCGAAACCCGGCTGCCGTAGCGTCCCACGGCCTCGGTGGCGCGCTTTACGACGTCGAACACTTCGTCCCATTCGCCTTCAATAGTGGTGAACATGGAATCCGTCTGGTTGGGCAGCCCCGACTCCCGGACGACTTTCACGGCGGCGGCAACGGCGTCGTGCACTGAGGCATCGTTGGGCCTGGAGCCTTCGCTGGGGACACCTGACGGAGCAACAGAAAATGCAAGCAACATTCCCCAAGTCTCCCACGCTGTTCCCTGCGGCCGGGGGCCGGAAACGACTGTCAGCCGTCACATAAGCCCCTACCACGGAGTAACCATGGCGGCGGAAGGCTCCATTGCTACCCTTTTGGGCATGAGCCTCGCAGTCGCCCGAAAACCCCTCCGCGCAGACGCAGCGCGGAACGTGGACAAAATCATCACGGCGGCGCGCCAGTGTTTCCGCGAGTTCGGCCCGGAAGTACCCCTCCAGACCATCGCCACCACGGCCGGCGTGGGCCCCGCGACGCTCTTCCGCAACTTCGCGGACAAGGAAGAACTGGTCCTGGCAGCGCTCAACCGGCAACTCCGGCTCACCGTGGACCCGGTCATGGACGGCGCCCTGGCCGACATCGATGCCGCTGCCGGACTGCTCCGTGTCCTCGAGACCCTGATGGCAGCCGCAAGCGACGACGCCAACCTTCTGTGCGCCGTGGCCGGACGGCGTGAGCTGCTCACCGGAATCACCGGCTCGCTGATGGAGTCGATCAGTATCCTGCTGGCGCGGGGGCAGGGCCAGGGAAGCCTGCGCACCGACATCACCATGACGGACATGTTCCGTCTGCTCGCGATGCTGATCGGCGTGGTGGACACCATGGAACCGGGCTCGGATGCCTGGCGTCGGCCGCTGGCGCTGGTGGAGGACGCCATCCGGACGGTCCGCCCGTCGCGCCCGCTTCCTGCGCTTGTCCCCGTCCCTGCCCCCGCCGCGGCAGGTCTTCCGGGCGGCACCATTGTCGGCACACACCACGTGCAATAAACTCAGAGCGGGGTTAGGCAGCCAGCCTCAGTACTTCCAGCTGGAGCGACCCATGAATCCATTGGTGCCATTCCCCCGTTCAACGGCTGCACGGCGATGACACATTCAAAGCTTCTCCACTACTTGAACGATCCCCGCGGCCCGGAAGAAATCCTGCCGACGCTAAGCCCCGCGGAACTCGTCGAACTGCTTGACGCCCTCTTCCAGAACCTCGACACTCCCGAACCTGAATTCGGCGCGCAGGTCTGGTACGAAATGGGCGTGGAAGAAACGTGCCGCAGGGCCCTTTCCCCGGGCGGCAGCGCGCACGGCGTGGCGTAACCCCTACAACATTGGGCCTGACTCCCGGCAGTAAGCATCCTGTCCCGCGTCAGGCCCACCCCGTTCTTATTGAGGCCCGCCCTACTTCTTCAGGCCCGCCGTTCTCCATCAGGGCCGTTGGCTTCAGGCTCGCCGTCCCCAGGATGGCGCGATTCATCAAGACCCGCCCGGGATTTCTCCTGCCCTGAATGTCCATGTTCGGGGTCCCCCTGCACAGAATGCCCGTGCCCGGAAGGCCCATGACCGCCATGCTCGTGGAACTCGTTGGGGACGTGGTCCTTCGCCTCCATCAGGTGCTGTTGGAGTTTCTCCTCGGCCTCCCGGCGACGCCGCGCCGTGTCCCGGAGTTCCCTGGTCGCCTCAGAGCCGGACGGATCCAGGTAAGCAGGGCGCAACTTCCCTGTCTGCTCTGCCGGAGGCACCGCGGAACCCTGTTCACGGGCAGCGCCCGCCCCTGAATCCCCGTCGCCGCGGGCGCTGTGCGGGGCGGCAGGCCGTGACTGTTCGTCCATCTCGATTCCTCCTTGCTGGCCGCCTCTCGTGTGGCGGCCTCTGTTCCAGTGCACCACATCCGGGGACCGGAATGGCGGGCAGTCAGGCGTCGCCCGCTTCTCCCCGCTTACGCATTTCCCGGCGCACCATTGCCTGCAGGGCTGGAACGGACGACGACGGGTCGAGGTCGAGTGCCTGCTGGAGCCTCGTCGAGAGCAGCTCCAGATCCTCTTCGGGTACGTCCGAGAGACCTGAAAAACGCTTGAAGAAGCGTTTGGCTGGCAGGCCGGCGCGGCGTCGCCCGTTCTTGTGCCGTGGGCTCCCCGTCAAGCCCCCCGCGGGATGCAGCTGATTTTCCATGGTTGCCGTTTCAATGCGAATGCCACGGCCAACTGCATAAGCCTTTTTCATAGTACCGCCGGGACCCGCCCAACCATGTGACGCCAGTCACTACAATCGGGTAAAGTCCTGCACCGTCAGTTCCAGCCCAGCATCCTCAGCAGCGCTGACGTGCCGGCACCGGCAATGACCACCACAAGGAAAGGAGCCCGCAGGATCAGCGCGATGGCGGCAGCAGCAAGCGCCCCAAGCCTGGCGTCAGCGGCCAGCCCATGGCCCGAGACCACGGCATTCACCACTGTCAGCGAAGCAAGCAGGCCTATTGTCATGGTGCCCGCGATGCGCGATGTGCGTGGGTCCTCCAGGAAGCGTGCGGGAACGAAGTAGCCCACCAGCTTCCACCCGTAGGCAAGCGCGCACGCGATCAGCAGCCAGATCCACAGGCTCATACGCCCTCCCCCGGATCCGGGCCTTCCGTGCGCTGCCTTCCTGGCCGGCGCGCTTCGGTGGCGTCCTGGCACTGGTGAGCACCATACGGCTCGATGTCCGGCTCGAGTCCTTCGTCGCGGCGTCCATGACTGAACCAGCCCATGAGCGCGGCCACCAGTGCGGCCACCAGGATGGGTATGCCGGCGGGCACGAAGGGAACGGCGGCCACCGTGGCCACGGCGCACACCACGGCGATGGCAATTGGTTCCCGGCCTTTGAGCCGGGGCCAGAGCAGAGCCAGGAACGCGGCGACGGCGGCCCCGTCAAGCCCCCATTGCTTCGGGTCGCCCAGCCCGCTTCCGGCGAGGGCGCCGACCGCGGTGAACAGGTTCCACAGCACGTAGACGCCTGCTCCGGCCGTCCAGAAGCCGCGCCGCTGCTCATCGGGGTCCGTCTGGCCAGTGCTGGTGGCCGTGGATTCGTCGATGGTCAGCTGCGCACCGACGTACTTCCGCCAGCCGGTGGGCCGCAGCAGTGCGTTCAGCTGCATGCCGTAGATGCCGTTGCGCATGCCCAGCAGGGTTGCGGCGCTCATCGCCGCGATGCCCGAACCGCCACCTGCCACGACGCCGATGAACGCGAACTGCGAACCACCGCTGAACAGGAGCAGGCTCAGGGCCATGGTCTGCCAGAAGTTGAGCCCGGAGGTCACCGCGAGCGCTCCGAAGGAGACACCATAGAGGCCGGTGGCGATGCTGATGGAAATGCCTACCCGGACGGCCGGCGAAGCCAACAGCTTCATGCCCGGATTCCGGATCCAGGTCCCGGCCGGGCCGGCTTGCGCAGGTTCCAGGCCCAGAGGATCAGCGGGGCCTGGAGAGGGAGCCTGGCAGTGTGGATCTTCCGTCGGAGGGCTGTTCCCTCTGGACCGTACGCCCTGACAAGGGCGTCGACATGTCCTGCAAGGAACGCGGTGAACATGGCGGTGAGGGCCGTGGCGGTCAGTTTACGGGTAGGCGGGAGGAGGATTCCGACGGCGGCGGCCAGTTCCAGGAGGCCGCTTACGGCGATCCACTCATCACGGGACAGGACGGCCAGGGGGTGCTGGGCCGGGGTGTCCTGGCGGATGTCGTCCTGCTGGCTGCTTTCATGCCGCGTGTTGCCCTGGCCGGATTCAGGATCCCGGCGGCACAGGTACCCCGGGACGACATCGCCGTAGAAACCGGGGTCCCGGAAATGCTTGCCGGCACTTGCCAGCAGGAGCGCCGCCATTGCCGCAGCGGACAGGCCTTGAAGCGGCAGGCTGTGAATGGACAGTCGGTGTATGGACAGGCCCTCGGGAGCAGGGCCGGGCCAGGGAAAAGACATGGAACAACTCAACCACAGCCAAAGCCGAGTCCCGAACCGGTGGTCGGAACCAGGGGCGGCAGCAAGGAACCTGCCCAGGCTGGAGTGCTGTTGCGGGTGCCGGTCACAGCCAGGCGGGCTGCGAGCTTCCGTACGGCGGTGGCGGGAACGGATAATCCAGCGGCCCGCCCGCATCCATCAAGGGCGGCCCGACATAACGCAGCTCCCCGTAGCTGCTGGACACTGACGGATAGGCGGGCAGTGGCAGTTCTGCCGCGCTCTCCATGTTTGGCGGCAGGGAAAACAGTTCTTCTGCGGTCCGGGCAAGCGCGAGGTGCCCCGCACCGCCCGTGCCTGTCTGCCGCCGCAGCTCCAAGAGCCGGACAGCAGCCGCGGCCACGCCGTAGCCGGTGGCGTGGTCCAGCGCCTGGACCGGAAGGGCACCCGGGTGCCACCCGCCGTCGTCATTCTTCTTGCCGTAGAGGTGGGCGATTCCGCAGGCCGCCTGGACGATGCTGTCGAAACCCCTTAGATGGCCCCACGGCCCCGCGCTCCCCCAGCTGTTGAGCGTGACCACCACCAGCCCCGGGCGTGCCGCCAGCAGTTCCCGCGGGTTGAGCCCGAACCGGTCCAGCGCGTCGTGCCGGTAGCCGATGACCACGACGTCCGCGGCGGCCAGGAGTTGTTTCAGCCGTTCCTGGTTCTCCGGGATGGTGAGGTCGGCCTCCACACTCCGCTTGCCGAATGCGGTGTCCACGAACTGGTCTTCGATCTCGGGGTATTGCGGAGGATCGATCCGCAGGACGTCGGCCCCCAGCGCGCCCAACAGCCGGGTGGCGACGGGTCCTGCGATCACCCTGGTCAGGTCCAGGACCCGCAGCCCGTCGAGGGGCAGGCCATTCCCGGTTCCCAGGCCATCCCCTGTTCCCCCGCCGGCACGGGTGCCCGGAGCGGCAGTTCCTTCAGCTGCAAGCTCCTGCAGCCCCAGGCCTGATGTTGCTCCGTCGGCAGACTCCAGCGAGATCCAGGGGCCCGATCCGGCTGCCCGGCCCATGGCGGAGGCCAGCCAGTCACTTCGTGTCCGGACGGCGGCGGCAATCCCACCCTGGCTGTGGATGGTGGCTTCGGCGTCCAGGGCGGTCATGCACCGCAGCGCCTCCTCCGCGCCTGCTGCCGAGGAGGCTCCCAGGGCCCGCAAGAGCCGCTGCTCATGGTGCGGATAGTTGGCGTGGAGCCGGATCCACCCGTCGCGGGTTCGCCGGAAGCCGGAGAGGGGCGCGAAACCCTGCGGCCGGCGCCCGGAAATCCGCAGGTGCCCGAACGAATCAAAGGCTGCACCAGCAAGGGCGGGGGTGGTGCTGAACCGGCCAGGCACCGCCGTGTACCGGTTCAGGGCGCCGGCCAGCGCAGCCACGGAGTACAGGGCCAGGCCTTCGACGTCGAGCGGGCCGGCCCACCACCGGCGCGGCGAGTAGTGGCCGGGCCTCCGGCTGGTGGCCTCCATGCCCGCCGCTACTTTGCCTGCGGCGAGGCCAGGCGGAGCTGGTCCAGCACACGGGCCGGCACGTTGGTGGTGATCTCGTGGATCCCCAGCTCCTGGCAGAGGGCCACGTCCTCCGGCGCGTCCACGGTCCACACCCTGAATCGGCGGCCAGACTCCAGCCAGCGGCGGACGGTGGCCGGCCGCTCCCTGACGTAGTCGATCCCGGGGCCGGCCATGCCCACTTCCCGGTCGTCCAGGATCCGTTCACCTTCCAGCTGCGTGGCTTTCATCAGGTTGGCTACGGCGCTGCCGGTAATCGGTCCCAGACCCAGTCCGCCGCGGATCTCGTGGATGGTGAGGTCGTCCACCAACTGGCAGATGTACTGGGGCGGGACCGTACCGAGCAGGTGGCGGACCGAATCCGGGCTGAAGCTCATGAAGCTCACCGCCACGTTGTCCACCGTTGAGCTTTGCGGGTCCCAGCCCTCGCTGCGGAGCACCTCCAGCACCCGGTCCTCGAGTTTCAGCTGGTACGGGCTGGGATGCTTGAGCTCGATGGCAAGTTTCACGGGCCGGCCGGCCCCGCGGAGGATGTCCAGCAGTTCCGGGAGGGTAAGGAGCTGTTCCGACCGCGCTCCGTAGCTTTCGGGGATCCGGACGCCCTTCCAGGACGAAAAGTCCAGCTGGCGCAGCTCATGCAGCGTCCGCTCCGCCACCGGTCCCGTCCCATCCGAGGTACGGTCCAGGTTTGCGTCGTGGAGGAGGACCAGGTGCTGGTCCCGGGTCAGGTGGACGTCGCATTCCACGCCGTCGGCACCATCAGCCAGGGCCTGCAGGTAGGCGGCGCGGGTGTGTTCGGCATAGGCGCCGCTTGAGCCGCGGTGGGCAAAGACCAGCGGCCGCTGCGGCACTGACTCGTCAGTTGTCATGGACACACGGTAGCCGACCGGCCCCCGCCTTCGGGGCTAGGCTTGGCACATGCAGGTGAACTCTGAGGCAACTACTGGGCCAACCACGCAGGAAGCACCCGCCGGCGCCGCGCAAAAGGTGGATCCGGGCACACGGACGGAAGGCGCCGTCGTACGCCAACAGCCCGGTTCCGGTGACGCCGAAAAGGCGGCAGCGCTGCGGAAAATGAAACTGCTGGCGCTGAGCCTGTTGATCGCGATGGCCGTGATTTTTGTCTTCGCATTCGCCCTGCAAAAGGACTATCCGTGGCTGCAGTACGTGCGGGCCGCCGCCGAAGGCGGCATGGTGGGTGCGCTTGCCGACTGGTTCGCCGTGACGGCCCTGTTCAAGTACCCCATGGGCATCAAGATCCCGCACACGGCCATCATTCCGCGGCGCAAGGACCAGATCGGCGCCTCCCTGGGCGAATTCGTGGAGACCAACTTCCTTTCCGAACAGGTGGTGCAGGACAAGCTGGCGAGCGTCAACATCGCCCGCCGCGCAGGCCAATGGCTGGCCGCGCCGGGCGGCGCCGACAGGGTGGCAAAGGAAGGTGCCGCCGTCATCCGCGGTGCCTTCAAGGTATTGAATGACGACGACGTCCAGGCCGTCATCGAAGGCATGGTCCGAAAGCACCTGCTCACGCCGCCCTGGGGACCGCCGGTGGGCAGGCTCGCCGAGCGGATCTTCCATGACGGGCACCATCACACGCTGGTGGACCTGCTGGTGGACCGCGCCGCGGACTGGGTGGACGACAACCACGAAACCGTCACCCGCCTGGTTGCCGACCGCTCCCCCACCTGGGTGCCGCAGTTTGTGGACGGACTGGTGAGCGACAAGGTCTACCTCGAAATCCTGAAGTTTGTCCGGGCTGTCCAGGCCGACCCCCGCCACCAGGTCCGGCAATCAATCGACAAATACCTCAACGACCTTGCGCAGGACCTTCAGCATGATCCCGCGATGATCGCGCGCGCCGAGGACATCAAGGCCCAGGTGCTGGGCGATCCCGAGGTTCGCGAACTGGCGTCCCGCACCTGGGGCACCGTCAAGAACGCCCTGCTGAACGCCGTAGACGATCCCGACAGCGATCTGACCATCAAGTTCAAGGCAGCGGTGCGCGATTTCGGCTCCCGGCTGGTGGACGATCCCGAACTTGCCGGGAAGGTCAACGCCTGGATTGGTGACGCCGCCGGGTATCTGGTCCGGACCTACCGTTCGGACATCGCCGGAGTGATCACCGATACCGTGGCCCGCTGGGATGCCGAGGAAACGTCGCAGAAGATCGAACTGCAGGTGGGCAAAGACCTGCAGTTCATCCGCATCAACGGTACCGTGGTGGGCTCCCTGGCCGGGCTGGCGATCTTCACGGTGGCGCAGCTGCTCTTCGGCTAAGTTGAGTTCCGGTTTACGACGGCGGCGGCTTGGGTCCGCGCGACACCGCGCCTGAACAGCGACCCACCGGGGGCCGGGGCGACAGGTTCAGCGGCAGGTCTAAATGTCAGACCCTGGCTGGATGATGTGGGTATGGGAACGGGCAGCGGTGTTGGGGCGGTGTTGGAGGGCGTCCGCGCCTCTGTGGCTGCCCTTGATGCTCTGGAGAGAGAGGACGCTTTCCTCGCTTCCGGCGCTGCTGTTGGTGCCGGTGTGGATGTGTTGCAGCGGCGGTATGAACTGCGGCTGGAACGGCTGGAGGTGGCGAAGCGGCTGGAAGCGCTACTTTCCGTGGTGAAAGCACAGGACGCTGCCGAGGCCGTTGGACTGCAGCAGGCCATGACCCCGCCGGACGCCTCAATCCAGGACCGCACCTACGCGCAGATGTCCGTTGTGGAGGAGATCGCCGGGGTCCTGACCATCAGTTCCGCGGCCGCAGGGGCGTTGGTGGAGCAGTCCCGCAGGATCTGTTCCCTGCCGCTCGTCATGAACGCCTTGGGCGCAGGCGTAATGTCCTGGCAGCACGCGAAGATCGTGGCGGACGAAACCGAGGGCCTCACCCCTGCCGGCGCCGCGGGTTTGGTGGCGCGCTTCTTCGACCCCGACGCACCCAGCCCGGCCCGCGGCGCACCTCCTGGCGACCTCGTCCCGTCCCGGTTCAGGGCCAAGGTCCGTGCCTGGCGCGAACGCCACCACCCGGAATCGATCGAAAAACGCCATGCCAAAGGGGTCGCTGACAGGCGGATGGAATACACCCCCGACCGGGACGGCATGGCCTGGCTCACGCTGTACCTGCCCGGACACACCGCATCGGCGATCTGGAACCGCACCACTGCCACCGCACGCGGACTCCAAAGCCCCGACGAGCCACGCACCCTCACCCAACTCCGCCCCGACATCGCAGCATCCCTGCTGCTTGGAGCCAGTCTGCATCCCACCAACGCGGACGACGTCCGTGCCGGCAGCAGCGGGGAACCAGGAGCGGCAGGCGAAAGCGACACCGCAGTCGGGAAAGTCCCAATCCCCAGAGCCGACCTGTTGGTGACCGTGCCGGTGTTCGCTCTGCTCGGCCTCACGGATGAACCAGCGGAACTGGACGGCTACGGTCCCATCCCGGCGTCTTTGGCCCGGAAACTGGTTGCGGACGGGGCGGATTCGTTTTACCGGGTCCTGGTCGACCCCCGCGACGGTGCACCCCTGGAGATCGGCCGCACCCGCTACCGGCTCCCAGAGACCATAAAACAATGGATCAGGATGCGCGACCGGAAATGCACCTTCCCCGGCTGCAGCAACCACACCCCCGACAACGACATCGATCATGGGACCGCCTGGCACCACGGCGGAAGCACCGGGATCAGCAACCTGGCCCAGCTCTGCCCCAAACATCACCGGCTCAAACACAACAGCCACTGGACCCCGGATGCCGCTACCCCGAATGAGCCACCCGGCTGGACTTCACCCACCGGCCGGCACCACAAACCCGAACACCCCACCCCCGAACCAACCCACTGGCCACCAGGCATCCTCCCGGTAAGTAGTGCTGCGCTGCCCGCCTGCTTCCATGGCGAAGACGCCGGCCCCGAAGTCCTCCCACTCTGGGAACCAGACAATGACAGATACGTGGACATCAACGATCTATCAGCCGACGATCCCCTCTGGGCCGAGTTCTTCGCCGCCGAGCCATTCGCCTTGGCACCGTGAGGCCAGCCTTCCGAGGTCGCCGCAGCACCAACGGCATTGACCTATGCGAAGGACTCCAGTTGCACACCGGCGGCCTCAAGTCCGGCCCGCACGCGCGCTGCCATCTCAACAGCTGCCGGCGTCCCGCTAAGGAGGCGCAGGGAATCGGGACGAATACTGACTACGCTCCCGTCGACAGCAACGACATCGCCCTGGGTGGCCAGGCGGACGGCCCGTTCAACGACCGCGTCAATGTCCTGCAGCACGGCGCGTTCGTCGGAAAGCGGGAGCAGGCTGCCGTCTGCGAGGTACGCGCGGTCCGCAAAAGCCTCGGTGAACACCGGGTGCCCGGCCTCCTTGGCCTGCTTCAACAGCTCGGATCCGGGAAAGCCCAGGACAGGAAGTCCAGGATCATAGGCGTTCATAGCCGCCACCACCGCGGAGGCCTGGTCGGCATCGTGGATCACCGTGTCGTACAGCGCTCCGTGCGGCTTCACGAAGTCCACCGAGGCACCCACCGCGTGGGCCACGCCGTCGAGCGCCCCCAGTTGGTACAGCACATCGCCGAACAGTTCGTCGAAGCTCATCCCCAGCCTGCGGCGGCCGTAGCCGGCCAGGTCGCGGTAGCCAAGGTGTGCGCCAACGGTGACGTCGAGTTCGTAAGCAGCCCTGCAGCTGTCCAGCATGGTGACCGGATCTCCCGCATGTAGGCCGCAAGCAACGTTGGCGCTGGTTGCCAGCTGGAACATTGCCGGGTCGCCGCCGGCGGTCCAGGAGCCGAACGATTGCCCTACGTCAGCGTTGAGATCCAAGTGTGTTGCCTTCCAGCGTCAGGTTGTCCGGGCCGGCGGCGGCAGTCAGCTCCCCGGGTATGGTGTCCGGCATTGGCCCGAACGCCTCCCGGGCGTTCTTGGCCACCGCACGGCCCATCACGAGGTTACCGGCTCCGCCCACAACGGCACCTATCCCGAACGGGAGGGCCCTGCCGAACAGCGCAGTTCCCTGGCGCTTGAGCAGGTTCCTGAGGAAGGCCTGCTGGATCCGCTTGCGGACACTGCCGAACCCCGGCACCACCATCGACTTGGAGAGCGCGTTGCTCCAGGTGGTGGTTGCACCGCCCGATGACTGGCCGCTGAGCGTGCCCAGCAGGGCGGTGCCCTCCTCGCCAAGCATGATGGCCATGACCATGGTCCCGGCCTTTTCCGGGTTGGTCAGGCGGATGCCGTGGAGTTCCGCCAATGACGTTGCGTAGAGTGCCGTCGCTTCCAGGAAGCCGACGGTCGCGGCCGCGGACAGTCCCAGCGAGGCGACCGTTCCAACTCCGGGAACGACGGCTGTGGCACCCACCAGGGCGCCTCCGCCGGCCACCGCCCGGAGGTAGTCACGCTCTGCGATATCCGCCAACTGGGCGGCGGTGGCCCGGGGATGCCTCTTCTGGAGCCTGCGGATGTAGGCAACCACCAGGGGCCGCTGGATCTGCACTGCCCTCAGCAGCGTGTTGTGGACGCCGGGCTTGGGCTTGCCTTCGGCGTCGAACATTGCATTGTGGGCGGTTTCCTGTGCGATGCGAACTGCGGGGTTGCTGCGCCGGGCCATGGTCACCTTCATTCAAATCGACCTGCAGCGGTTGGGCTGCCGTGCTTTTCCATCCTATGTGGATAAACACTAAGCATGCTGAACTTTAGGTCTGCACGATGCGACTGGCGGGCTGCGGCGGCAGGAACGGTAACCGGACCCGGACGCCTGCGCCGCAACCCGCCGTCGGGTGTTACTTCCTGGCCTGCTGGACCTCCTCTGCCACGCCCGGGGCTTGGCCAACGCTGCGCCCGGCGGCAGCCTCGTCAGCACGAAGCTCAGCCCGGAAGACCTCGAAGCGGGCCAGATGTGCGGGGCGCCGGCGCAGGATGGCCCACGCCACACCCAGGACGACGAACCAGATAGGCGTCACCAGCAGGGCAATGAGCGTGTCCGGCTGGGTGGTCAGGGCCCAGAGGACGAAGGCGAAGAACGCGTAGACCACCCATACTGCGGGGATGCCGCCGGGCATCTTGAACTTCGACGCATCGTGCAGGTGCGGCCGGCGCCGGCGGAAGGAGATGTAGCTGGCAAGGATGATCGACCAGACGAAGACGAAGCAGACGGCTGACACCGTGGTCACCATTTCAAACGCCTTGCCAACGTCCTGGCCTGCGTACATGAGGACGACGCCGGAGAGCAGCAGGACGCAGGAGAGGAACAGTGCGTTGCTGGGCACCTTCCTCGTGGAAAGGCGGCTGAAGATACCCGGGGCGTCACCCTCCTGGGCAAGGCCGAAGACCATGCGCGAGGTGGAGTAGATGCCGGAGTTGGCTGAGGACATGGCCGAGGTCAGGACCACCAGGTTGACCACGGTGGCGGCGGCGCCGAGTCCGGCCAGGGAGAACATCCCGATGAACGGGCTGTGGCCTGCGGCGAACTGCGTCCAGGGGGTGACGGCCATCAGGATGATCAGTGCGCCGACGTAGAAGAGCAGGACGCGGACGGGGATGGCGTTGATGGCCCTGGGCAGCGTGCGCTCGGGGTTCTTGGCCTCGGCGGCGGTGGTGCCCACCAGTTCAATGCCTACGAAGGCGAACACTGCGATCTGGAATCCGGCCACGAAGCCCATGAATTCGTTGGGGAAGAACCCGCCATGGCTCCACAGGTTAGTGAAGCTGGCCGTTCCGGCGTCGCTCTGGAAACCGGTGAAGATCATGAAGAGCCCCACGACGATCAGCGCGGCAATGGCGACGATCTTGATCAGGGCGAACCAGAACTCGGTCTCGCCGAAGGCTTTGACGGTGGCGAGGTTCAGCAGCAGCAGGATGGCCACGGTGGCCAGGCCCGGAATCCAAAGCGGCAGGGCGGGCCAGAGTTCCCGGGAGTAGCCGGCGATTGCAATCACGTCCGCGATTCCGGTGATGACCCAGCAGAACCAGTAGGTCCAGCCGGTGAAGAAACCCGCCCACGGGCCCAGGAGGTCGGCGGCGAAGTCGCTGAAGGACTTGTAGTTCAGGTTGCTCAGCAGCAGTTCGCCCATGGCCCGCATAACGAAGAAGAGCATGAAGCCGATGATCATGTATACGAAGATCACGGAGGGGCCGGCGGCGGAGATGGTCTTGCCGGAGCCCATGAAGAGGCCGGTACCAATCGCCCCGCCGATGGCGATGAGCTGGATATGCCGGTTGGTGAGCTGCCGCTCCAGGTGCGGGGGCTCGCTGCGGACTGCCGCGCCCGCACCGTTGCGGGCGGGTTCGCTGTTGGACGTGGGGGGATGAATCGCCATGAGGAACTCCATCGATAAAGCGGCATTTGGGTGCCGCAAAAGATTTGGTTCCTCCCCGCTCTGTTGTGGACCTGAGAGTTTCCGCAGCCAAGCCGCTTGCACCGTCGGTGAGCCAGGATCATGCCCGGCTGCTTTCCAGAGTTGCCTGTCCGCGGCGGTACGTGGGCCTGAGAGTTTCCTGGGGAGGGTTTGCTCCTACGGCGCCTGCTAAATGTACCCGGCAGGCTCTCCCGCCGCAGGTCAAAGGCGTATTCAGTTGGACGCCGCTGCCTTCCGGGCTGCGGCTTTTGTGCGCTGGGAACGGCGCCGGCAGTCGGCTGCTCCGGATACGTTGAGCCAGCCGCCGCGGCGCCAATCCCGGGGTTCAGTGTGGCGTCGGTCACGATCGAATGTCAAACGCCTCCCGGCAAAAGACGGGTTATTGGCATTCTTTGGGCTGCAGCTCCGGTGCTCGGCGCAGCTACCGACTTGCCATAAGCCACTAATCCCGATACCTTGTGAGCCGAATCACCCACATTTGAATAAGCCTTTCGAGCTGTGACGGGAGAGTCCTCCCGGCATCCACCGGGCAGGCGCCGTAGGAGCAAATCCTCCCCAGGAATCTCTCAGGCCCACGTACCGTCATGGCGAGGCGACTCTGGAAAGCAACCGGGCGTCAATCCGGTTCACCGACGGTGCAAGCGGCCCCCTGCCAAGAGCAGGCCACGCGGAATCTCTCAGGTCCAATACAGAGCGGGGAGGAACCCATCCCATGCCGTGCCACCCCAGGCCGGCCAGAACTGGAGTTCCTCTTGACGATTCAATCGCTTCCAACATCGTTTGTTGACCGCCATATCGGCGCGCGCCGCCAGGCCGACGTCGACACCATGCTCAAAGCCGTGGGCTATGACAGCGTGGACGGCCTCGTTGACGTTGCCGTACCCGCCTCCATCCGCCAGGAATCTGCACTCCGCCTGCAGGACGCCCTCAGCGAGGTTGAAGTCCTTGCCGAGCTGCGCCGGATCGCCGGCAGGAACAAGACTGCCGTCCAGATGATCGGCCAGGGCTACTACGACACCGTCACTCCGCCGGTGATCCGCCGCAACATCCTGGAATCCCCTGCCTGGTACACGGCCTACACCCCCTACCAGCCGGAGATCTCGCAGGGCCGGCTCGAGGCGCTGCTGAACTTCCAGACCATGGTCCAGGACCTGACGGCCCTCCCCGTGGCCAACGCGTCGCTGCTGGACGAGGCCACCGCCGTCGCCGAAGCCGTGCTGTTGATGCGCCGTGCCAACAAGGACAGGAATGCCAAGGACGGCCGGACGGTACTCGACGCCGACTGCCTCCCCCAGACCATCGCCATCGTCCAGGGCCGCGCCGAGGCGCTCGGCTTCGAGGTCGAGGTGGCCGACCTGTCCAAGGGCCTGCCGGAAGGTGAGATCAACGGCGTCGTCCTGCAGCAGCCGGGGGTTTCCGGCCGGGTCTGGGACCAGTCCAGTGTCATCACCGCAGCCAAGGAGCGGGGGGCGCTGGTCACCGTTGCCGCCGATCTGCTGGCGCTGACCCTGATTACTCCTCCGGGCGAGCAGGGCGCGGACATCGCCGTCGGCTCCACCCAGCGTTTTGGCGTGCCGTTATTCTTTGGGGGGCCGCACGCCGCCTACATGGCCGTCCAAAAGGGCATGGAGCGCACCCTGCCGGGCAGGATCGTCGGAGTCTCCAAGGACAACGCGGGCACACCGGCGTACCGCCTGGCGCTGCAGACCCGTGAGCAGCACATCCGCCGCGAGAAGGCCACGTCCAACATCTGCACCGCCCAGGCACTCCTGGCCATCGTGTCCTCCTTCTACGCGGTTTACCACGGCCCCGACGGGCTGAAGGCAATCGCCGAGACCGCCCACCACAAGGCCAGGGTGCTGGCAACAGCACTCACGTCCATGGGCCGTGAAATGGTCACCGACTCCTTCTTCGACACGCTCACCGTCCGCGTGCCGGGCAAAGCCGCCAAGGTGGTCACCGCAGCCGAAGCCCGCGGCATCAACCTGCGCTTCATCGACCAGGACACCGTTGGCGTCTCCGTTGATGAGACGACGACGGCGGCAACACTGTCCGACGTCGCCGTCGCCTTTGGTGCCGGTCCGGTTGGTGACGCCCAGGGCTTCGAACTGCCCCAAGCTGTACTGCGCACGTCCGCGTACCTGCAGCATCCGGTGTTCAACACGCACCGGTCCGAGACCCAGCTGCTGCGTTACATCCGCAAGCTTTCTGACCGGGACCTGGCGTTGGATCGCACCATGATCCCGCTGGGCTCCTGCACCATGAAGCTGAACGCCACCGCCGAGATGGAGGCCATTTCCTGGCCGGAGTTTGCCTCCATCCACCCGTTCGCCCCGGACTCCCAGACCGAGGGCTGGCGTGAACTTATCGCTGGATTGGAAGCGGATCTCGCGGAGATCACTGGCTACGACCAGGTGTCCATCCAGCCCAACGCCGGCTCCCAGGGTGAGCTCGCGGGCCTGCTGGCGATCCGCGGCTACCACCACTCCCGGGGCGAGCAGCAGCGCAACATCTGCCTGATCCCGGCGTCCGCGCACGGCACCAACGCCGCCTCGGCCGTCCTGGCCGGCATGAAGGTGGTGGTGGTGGCCACGGCTGCTGACGGCACCATCGACCACGATGACCTGACGGCGAAGATCGAGGCCAACAAGGATGTCCTCTCGGCCATCATGATCACCTACCCCTCAACGCACGGTGTGTACGATTCCGACGTGCGCGAGGTGTGCGATGCCGTTCACGCCGCGGGCGGGCAGGTATACGTTGACGGCGCCAACCTGAATGCCCTCGTGGGCCTGGCGCAGCCCGGCAAGTTCGGCGGCGACGTGTCCCACCTGAACCTGCACAAGACCTTCTGCATCCCGCACGGCGGCGGCGGTCCCGGCGTCGGGCCGGTGGCAGCCAAGGCGCACCTGGCCCCGTTCATGCCCGGCGACGCGAACAAGGCCGCGCACGAGGCAGGCCATGGTGTGGCCATCAGTGCCTCCCGCTTCGGCTCCGCCGGTGTGCTGCCGATTTCCTGGGCCTACGTGAAGCTGATGGGCGGCGAGGGCCTGACCGAGGCCACCAAGTCCGCGCTGCTGGCCGCGAACTACGTCGCGTCCCGGCTGAACGAGTACTTCCCCGTCCTCTACACCGGCGAGGGTGGCCTCGTGGCGCACGAGTGCATCCTGGACCTGCGCGAACTGACCGCCAGGACCGGTGTCACGGCCGAGGACGTGGCCAAGCGGCTGATCGACTTCGGCTTCCACGCCCCCACCCTGTCCTTCCCCGTCGCCGGGACGCTGATGGTGGAGCCCACCGAGTCCGAGGACCTCGCCGAGATCGACCGCTTCATCGACGCCATGATCACCATTCATGGCGAGATCCAGCAGGTGGCCAACGGGGACTTCAGCCTTGAGGCATCTCCGGTGCGGAACGCACCCCACACGGCAGCCGCCGTCGTAAGTTCCGATTGGGACCGCGCCTACCCGCGGGAGCAGGCCGCCTTCCCGGTGCCCTCACTGCGGCAGGACAAGTACTTCCCGCCCGTGGGCAGGATCGACGGCGCCGCCGGCGACCGCAACCTGATCTGTTCCTGCCCGCCGCTTTCTGAATTTGAGAACTAAGGACTTCCAATGACCGAGAATTACACCGCGCTCTATGATCAGCACAAGAAAGCCGGGGCCTCCTTCACCGACTTCGGCGGCTGGCAGATGCCGCTCAAGTACGAGTCCGAGCTCGCCGAGCACCACGCCGTCCGCAACGCCGGCGGCCTGTTCGATCTCTCCCACATGGGAGAGGTCTGGGTGACCGGCCCCGATGCAGCCGCTTTCCTGGACTACGCCCTGGCCGGCAAACTATCCGCGGTCGCGGTGGGCAAGGCGAAGTACTCGCTGATTTGCGACGCCGACGGCGGCATCATCGACGACCTCATTTCGTACCGCAGGCCGTCCCCAGAAGAGGGCGTGGACAAGTACCTGGTGGTGCCGAATGCCGGCAACGCCGCGGTTGTGGCCAAGGAACTCCTGGAGCGCTCCGCCAATTTCGACGTCACGGTGGAGGACGCCTCGGCTGAGACCTCGCTGATTGCCGTGCAGGGACCGATTTCCGAGGCGATCCTCCTGAAGCTGGTCCCGGCCGAACAGCACGCACTGGTCCGGGAGTTGAAGTACTACGCCGCCGTCGAGATGGAAATAAACGGCCAGGACCTGCTGGTGGCCCGCACTGGCTACACGGGTGAGGACGGCTTCGAAATCTACGTTCCCAACGAGGATGCAGCCGGCCTGTGGGAAGCGCTGCTGGAAGTTGGCGCCGGCCACGGGCTCATCCCCGCCGGTCTCGCTGCGCGCGACTCCCTGCGCCTGGAAGCAGGCATGCCGCTCTACGGCAACGAACTCTCCCGCCACGTCAACGCCTATGCGGCCGGTCTGGGTCCTGTGGTGTCGCTGGCGAAGGAGAGCGATTTCGTGGGCAAGGAAGCACTGGCCGCCATCAAGGCTGCCGGAGTCGGTTCAACCATTGGGCAGAAGCTGGTGGGCCTCAAGGGCACCGGCCGGCGCGCAGCCCGCGCCCACTACCCGGTCCTCAAGGACGGCACCCTGGTCGGTGAAGTAACCTCCGGTCAGCCCTCACCCACCCTCGGCTACCCGGTGGCCATGGCCTATGTTGAGGTCGAATTTGCCGAGCCCGGCACATTCGTGGAGGTTGACCTTCGCGGCAAGCCCGAGCGCTTCGAAGTCGTAGCCCTCCCGTTCTACAAGCGCCAAAAGTAAATCCCCCAAATTTTCCACACGTAAAGGAAGAATCATGAGCAAAGTTGTTTCTGAACTGAAGTACTCCGCCGAGCACGAATGGGTTGCCGTTGACGGCTCCGGGCCTGCCGGGATCGGCATTTCCGCCGTCGCTGCAGATGCTCTGGGCGACATCGTGTACGTTGACCTGCCCGAGGTCGGCTCCACCCTCACGGCCGGCGAAACCTGCGGCGAGGTGGAGTCCACCAAGTCTGTCTCGGACCTCTACGCTCCGGTATCCGGTGAGGTCATCGAGATCAATGACGGCGTGGTCTCGGACCCCGCCCTGATCAACAGCGACCCCTACGGCGCGGGCTGGCTTTTCAAGGTGGCCGTGACCGAGGAAGGCCCCCTTATGTCGGCCGAGGAATACGCAGCAGCGAACGGCGGCGAGCTGTGAGCGCCCCGGTGGAAGTGGGCGCCTTCGAGCAGGTGGCCTCCCCCAGCCTGAACGCCGACCTGTCCGTCCTGGACCCCGAAGTTGCGGCGAAGATCGACGACGAACTGGGCCGCCAGCGCGATGGCTTGGAAATGATCGCCTCCGAAAACCACACGGCAGCGGCTGTGATGCAGGCGCAGGGGTCGGTGCTGACCAACAAATACGCCGAGGGCTACCCCGGAAAGCGGTACTACGGCGGCTGCGAGCACGTGGACGTGATCGAGCAGCTGGCCATCGACCGGGTGAAGGCCTTGTTCGGCGCCGGGTTCGCGAATGTCCAGCCGCACTCCGGTGCGCAGGCCAACGCCTCGGTAATGCACGCATTGATCAAGCCGGGCGACACCATCATGGGCCTCAACCTGGCCCACGGCGGCCACCTGACCCACGGCATGCGGATCAACTTCTCCGGGAAGCTCTACAACGTGGTGCCGTACGGCGTCCGCGAGAACACCCACACCGTGGACATGGCCGAGGTGGAGCGCCTGGCCCAGGAGCACAAGCCGCAGCTGATCGTTGCCGGCTGGTCCGCCTACGCCCGGCAGCTCGACTTTGCCGAGTTCCGCCGCATCGCTGATTCCGTGGGCGCCTACCTCATGGTGGACATGGCGCACTTCGCCGGCTTGGTGGCCGCGGGCCTGCACCCGTCTCCTGTCCCGCACGCGCACGTCACCACGTCCACCACGCACAAGACCCTCGCCGGTCCGCGCGGCGGAATCATCCTGACCAACGACGCCGACATCGCCAAGAAGATCAACTCGGCCGTGTTCCCCGGCCAGCAGGGCGGGCCGCTGGAGCACGTCATCGCCGGCAAGGCCGTGGCATTCAAGATCGCTGCCTCCGAAGAGTTCCGTGAGCGTCAGGAGCGCGTACTTGCAGGCGCCCGGATCCTGGCCGAACGCCTGGTCCAGCCCGATGTCAGCGCCAAGGGCATCAGCGTCATCTCCGGCGGCACCGACGTGCACCTGGTCCTCGTTGACCTGCGTAACTGCGAGCTCGATGGGCAGCAGGCCGAAGACCGGCTCGCCGCGATCGACATCACCGTCAACCGCAACGCCGTCCCCTTCGACCCCCGCCCGCCGATGGTCACCTCAGGCCTGCGCATCGGCACCCCCGCCTTGGCGACGCGCGGCTTCGGCGAGGACGCCTTCCGTGAGGTTGCGGACATCATCGCTGAGGCATTGATTGCCGACGCCGACGCCGACCTTTCGGGGCTCCGTCACCGCGTCGAGGCCCTGGCTTCGGCGCACCCGCTCTACCCGGGCATCGCGAACCTCGCCTGAGTGTTTCGGCCGTGGTTACCTTCGGGACCGGCGGGACCGGCATCTCCCATGTGCCGCCCCGTGGCTACCTTCGGGACCGGCGGACCGGACATTTTCACGCGTGCTGCTCCGTTGTGACCTTCGGGACCGGCGGACCGGACATTTTCACGCCTGCTGCTCGTTCCTCGCTTTGACGCAGGCTTTCGAAAAGTCCGGCTCCGCCGGCCCCTTGTGCGGAGGTTTCAGTTGTGCGAGGACTTGGCCAGCGGCCCGGGCTGAGAAAGTAGGCGGACGAGGTGCGTGAACTTCCCTTGGGCGGCCAAACCTATGCCCGGTGCATCGCTTCCTGCTGCCGCGTCGCTGTGGTGACCTGCGTTGGCGACTGGGCGGATTTCGGAGACGTGCTCCCCACCGTCCCCCTAACCTCGCAAGCTCGGCCAGGGAACCCGGACGGCGTGGGCCCCGGGCACGCGGAGGAATCCGGCCAGGCGCACCCAACCCGGCCCGCTCCACCCCAACCACTGTTTTAGTAAGGAATTGTCATGGCAGTCGGAGTCTTTGATCTTTTTTCGATCGGTATTGGGCCGTCGTCGTCTCATACTGTGGGGCCGATGCGGGCTGCTGCGGTGTTCGCGGAGGAGTTGAAGGCCTCGGGGAAGCTTGGGGACGTGGCGTCGTTGCGGGTGGATTTGTATGGGTCGTTGGCGGCGACGGGCCATGGGCACGGGACGATGACGGCGGTGCTGTTGGGGTTGGAGGGCTATCATCCGGAGCTGATCCTGCCGGCGGAGGTGGAGGAGCGGCTGGCCTCGATCGCGGAGAGCGGGGTGCTGCAGCTGGCCGGGGTGGTGCCGTTGCCGTATGGGGTGAAGGACATGGTGCTGCGGCCGTTGACGGTCCTGCCCCGGCACACGAACGGGATGACCTTCACCGTGGCGGACCAGGCCGGGGCGGTGTTGCACGCGGCGACGTTTTTCTCGGTCGGGGGCGGGTTCATCGTGCGTGAGGGTGAGGAGGACGCGGCGCAGCAGGAACTGGACGCGTCCAAAGAGGAGTTGCCGCTGCCGTTCCGGACCGCGGCGGAACTGCTGGAGCACTGCGCGGTGACCGGTCTGGGGATCGCGGACGTGATGCTGGTCAACGAAAAAGCTTCCCGCGGCGAGGAGGAGATCCGGGCCGGGCTGCTGCATATCTGGTCCGTGATGGAGGCGTGCGTGGCCACCTCGCTGAAACGGGACGGGGTGCTGCCGGGCGGGTTGAAGGTCCGCCGCCGCGCCCCGGACTGGTTTGAGCGGTTGAAGAAGGAATGCGCTACCGGCCCGCACGGCAAGGACCGGGGCCAGGACCAGAACAGCGACCCTGCCACCGGCCGGGACGGGGACGGGGATGCGGCGTGGGATGCGGGGCCGTTCGATCAGCGGTATTGGCAGGAGTGGGTTAACTTGGTGGCGTTGGCGGTGAACGAGGAGAACGCCTCCGGCGGCCGGGTGGTCACCGCTCCGACGAACGGGGCGGCCGGGATCATCCCGGCGGTGCTGTTCCATGCCCTGCATTTCGCCCCGGGCATGGAGAACGCGTCCGGCCGGGACCGCCAGGATGTGGTGGTGCGGTTCCTGCTGGCCGCCGGCGCGGTGGGGGTGCTGTACAAGGAACAGGCCTCGATTTCCGGGGCCGAGGTCGGCTGCCAGGGCGAGGTCGGGTCGGCGTCGTCGATGGCCGCTGCGGGTTTGGCGGAGGTGATGGGCGGGTCACCGGCGCAGGTGGAGAACGCCGCGGAAATCGCGATGGAACACAACCTGGGCCTGACCTGTGATCCGATCGGCGGGCTGGTCCAGGTCCCCTGCATCGAGCGGAACGCGATCGCCGCCGCGAAAGCGATCAACGCCGCGAAAATGGCGCTCTGGGGCGACGGCACCCACCGCGTCTCCCTCGACGA
>NZ_JBQEQF010000037.1:0-26463 GCF_052046035.1 Paenarthrobacter sp. 22069
TAGGGCGTGTCTGCTAAATATTCGGCTTTGGATGTTCGAGGCTGGATGGATGCTTCGTGCGAATGTTATTTCAGATGAGTTGTGGTCGGTGATTGAGCCTGTAGTCGCGACTGCAGGGGGCCGGCGAGGGCGGCCCTGGAACGATCACCGTTTGACGCTTGAGGGTATTTGCTGGCGTTTTCGCACCGGTTCGCCGTGGCGTGACCTGCCGGTTAAGTTCGGTGCCTGGCAGTCGGTGTGGGAGCGCCACCGGCGGTGGTCTGTCGACGGGTCCTATGAGCAGATGTTCGCGGCGGTAAAGACGGCAACCGGTGCCCAGGACACGGAGTTGGAGTCACTGCTCTCCGTTGATTCGACCAGTGTTCGGGCACATCAGCATGCTGCCGGAGCGCCCAAGGTGACGGTCGATCCAGACCACACAGGGGGCAGTGCCGAGTTACAAGTTTCTGCCCAGCGAGCCGGCTGACCACGCGATCGGACGCTCTCGAGGCGGGCTGACAACAAAGATCCATGCTCTTACCGACCGGGCGTGCGCGCCTGTCACGATGCTGCTGACTCCCGGCCAGGCCGGTGATAATCCGCAACTGGTGCCCTTACTCGAAGCCCATAAGATTCAAGACGCCACGCAGTTCCGGCTGCTCGCCGATAAGGCCTACTCCCATCCCTCCACGCGCACCGAGTTGAGGTCCCGCCGGATCAGGCACACCATCCCGGAGCGCTCAGATCAGATTGAACGCCGGAAGGCCAAAGGCTCAGCCGGTGGAAGGCCACCGGCCTTCGATCAGGCAATCTACAAGGAACGCAACACCGTGGAACGCGGCTTCAACCGCCTCAAACACTGGCGCGGCATCGCAACCCGCTACGACAAGTACGCCACCACATTCCTCGGCGGGGTACTACTAGGAGCGATCACAACATTCCACCGAGTACACAATTAACAGACACGACCTAGGAACAACTTCTTTATTGATGAAACCAAGCAACGAGGCTATCTGCTCGTTGCCGGAGTCTTGGTTCCCGCGGGCCTTGCCGACGTGCGTCGGGAACTGCGTGGACTTGTCTTGCCTGGACAGCGTGGCCTGCACATGAAGGATGAGAGGGACTCACGCAGAAAAGCCATCATCGACGTGATCATCCGTTCTGAAGTTGAGGCGACCGTTTATGATGCCGGACGTAGATTTTCCAACGAACGTGAACGGCGAGCTGAGTGTCTCCGCGAACTTGTCAACGACGTCGCGGCTCGTCCAGGGCAGTCACTGCTCGTCATTGACAAGGATGACTCGCTTGTCCAACGCGACCGCGAATGCCTGATCGAGTTCTCGCGAAAGGCTGGATGTAAGGAGCGGATGCGCTACGAACACGCGAAGTCAGCCCAGGAGCAGTTGTTGGTAATCCCGGATGCGATCGCGTGGTGCTGGGCCAAGGGTGGATCATGGCGCCAGCTCATTGAGCCGGTAGTGGCGAGCGTTAAGCCGATTACTTAAACGCAAAACCCGAGCGCCGCGGTCGTCCGGCCGGGTCTCGGGTTTACTTCCTGAAGCTCAGCGCAACAGGCACTTACAGAGTATGACACACAACGACAGAACACCAGAATTTGTGATGCAGCCCTCCGGCAACCCTGCACCACTCTCATATTGGCCATTACACCAACTTTGCGTTAGGCGGTCTGAGACAGGCATCAGTCAACTCGTCTTGGTGACCCCGAGTAGCGCAGGTTCCATTCCTTTAGTCGTACTTTCCAAGGCTTCCCGGCAAGCATTGCCATCGTCAACAGCGAGAAGGCAGCATCGCCGTAACCACAACCGTGAATGTCCGCTGCCCACAGCCGGGACAATCCTGATAGGTTATCCACCGCTACTGCTGCTGAGGGAGCTTTCCCGATGGCTCCCGATTTCCAGCCGTGGATAACGCGGATTGACCCCACCGTGGACCGCCCGTTTGGTCACCTTTGAGCATTGGTTGAAACCATGTTCAGAACAGCCCCTTGGGAGGTCCTTCGCAGGGTAGCGGGGCGAGTTTGGCGCGGTGGCCGTCGTCTGGGGTGCAGCCTTTGAATGGGCCGTCTGTTGAGAGCAGGACGGACATGTGGTGGTCTGCGTGGTCGCGCCACCACACACTCATTCCCGTTGTCCCGTCCAAGCGCAGGAACTCCCAGGCCCGCCAGAGCGCTTCGAGCCGGCTGATCGCTTCTGCGTGCTTCCACCATTGCGGGCACCAGGTCACCCCGCCTTGGACGTTGAGTTGCCGGCGGTAGCTTGTGGCCAGCTTGTTGCTGACGAATTCGGCGACGTTCGGGTAGAACAGCTCAGGGGCATCCTGTTCTTCCTCGGCCCGCTCCTTGGGGTCTGCGGTGTCCTCGAGTTCGTCGTCCCACTCCCCCAAACCTTCAGTCATGGGAGGCGCCTGCAGCGATCCACCGGTTCCCGGCCGCCGTTTGGGCTGCGGGTTTGTTGGCGGGGTCGTGTGCGGTGATCGAGGCGCGCACTGCATCAGCCTGTGGTCCGTTCATCCAGGGCACTGTTTCCAGGAGTGCGGCTGGGGCGCCGGAGGCGAACATGATGGCTCGGCCGCGGGGGAACGCGGCCAGGTCTGAGACGTCGAGGGTGCGTTCTTTGCGGTCGTCGTCGTGGCTGTAGGAGGTGCCTTGTTTTGAGCGGCTGCGAGTGGTGTTGGAGTAGCGGTATTCGCCTACGAGTTGTGCGAGTTCGTTGAGGAATTCTGCTTCGGCGACGCCGCCGCCGTAGACCTTGATGTTGGAGGCGGACCAGAGTTTGCGCATGCCGTCGCGTCCCCATACTTCGACGCCTTGGGACCAGGATTGGAGGATGGTCATCAGGACGATGCCGCGGGAGCCGTAGTGGCTGTAGAGGTTTGGGAGCTCGCGCCAGCGGCAGACGTTGGCTGCTTCATCGAGGACGCCGACCATGGGTGTAGCGAGCCGGCCGCCGGGTGAGTGGACGGCGAGTTCTTCGGCGGCCTCGACCGTGGCCACGGTCAGCGCCGTGACGAGTGGGCTGGCGGTGCCTTTGCCTTCTTTGGACAGGCTGTACAGGGTGCCCTTGGACCGGACGAACGCTGCCGGATCAAACTGAGGCCGTGAGTCATTGTCGCCCTGAGGTGTCACCCAGCGGGCGACCTGGCGGTTGGTGAGGCAGGACGCCATCTGCAGGGCCGTGCCGTACACGCCGCCACGTTGCTTTTCGGGGGCGTTGATGACACCGCCGACAGCGTTCGCCGTCTGCAGGAAGCCGTGGGTCTTGAGGATGTCCACCGCTTCGTCATCTGCGGGCCGGGTCAGCCACGTGTGCACCTGAGTGATCGGGCGGCCGTCGAGGGCGGCGGCGAGCAGGAGCCCGGCGAGCAGGTCCTGGCCGGCCGGGTCGAAGTAGGCGTCCGTTTTGGCGTCCGGGCCGCGGGAACCGGCGGCGAAGTGATCGGCCAGGCGAGCCGCGCGCACTTCGTCCGTGACGTAGGACAGCGGGTTCCACCACCAGGAAGGTTCCTCCAGTGCGACGGCCTGCGGGTCGAACACCCACACCGGGCCTTCCGCAGCGCGGACGTCGCGGGTGCCGTCGACGATGTCCCGCTTGTTCGAGGTCACCAAAGCGGCTCCCGGGGCGGCGAGGATCGCGGGGATTGCCCGGGAGGTGGTCTTACCGGTGCGGGGTCCCCAGATGTCGATGTGCATGTCTTCCCAGGATCCGTACACCATCTGCCCGCCCAGGACGGTCTTGCCGACCGGGACACCGGGTGCGCCTTTCACGCCCAGGCGTTCGGCCGTGGCAGTGGCACCGCGCAGGCTCAGGGCGCGCAGGTCCCGGCCTTTGGCCATGTGCTGGGCCGCGGCGTCCACCCGGGACCGCTTCGACCGTCGACGCAGGACCGCACGGAGCACCAGGACGGCCATGACGATGGCGAGGGCGCCGAAGACGACCAGTACCCAGGTCGCGGCCGCGGGCCAGGTGACCTCGCGCGAGAGCAGGCCGAAGACCAGCTCAAACGGGTTGGCTGGCAGTGTCTGCCCGTCGCCGGACAGCATTGACCCGAGGTGCACTGCCCCGGTCACTGCGCCGACACCGAGCACCACGATAGTGATGACGGTCCAGAGCAGGATTGTTTCGGTGTCGAGTCCTGAGCGTTTGCCGCTGTTTGGTGCGCCCATCAGTTCTGCCCCTCGCCGCTGATCGTCCAGCGCTTATTTGTGTCGTGCAGTTTCTCTTCAACGCTGGTGAGTTTGAGAGCTACGGGCACCCCCGGTCTGCCGCCGACTTTGAAGAGGAACTTGCCCAGGCCCGGGCGGACCCGTTTGCGGGATCCGCCGACGTCGGTCCATGACCCCGGGTCCGCCCAGGAGATGAGCCGGGCCTGCTCGGCCCGGGACAGGGTGACGGCTTTGTTGAGTTTTTCCATTTCGGCTCCGGGCAGCGCGCCGCAGACGACCATCCCGGAGCGTTCGACGAAGCCGCGGGCTTTCATCCGCTCGGATTCGGTGGGCAGCGCTTCGAGGTCACTCATGGTGTGGGTGATCATGGCCTGCCCGACACCTTCGGTGCGGTTCAGTCGCGTGAGGGAGTCGACCCGGTCGACCATGCCTTCACCGGAGCGCAGGGCCCGCCAGAGTTCATCCATGACGACGAAGTAGTTCCGCCGCGGCTCGAGGCCGGCGTCGGCCAGGGTGTGGGCGACCTGGACGGTCGCGAATCCGGTGGACCAGCAGGCCAGCAGGCAGGCCGCCTGGATATCGCGCTGGGTGTCGGAGATCCCGGAGAGGTCGAAGACCACGGGCTTGGTCAGGTCCATCGGCTGGTCGGTGGGCTGGGAGAACATGTCCGAGAAGCGGCCCGAACCGTTCAGGGAGTACAGCGACTGGCGCAGCTGGTCGGTCGCGTCGAGGTAGCGGCTCATGTCGCCGCGGTCCAGGGCGATGGCCCGGAGTTCGTCGGGGGCGTCTTTGATGACCTCGATCAGGTCACCGACCAACGGGACCCGGTCCAGGCGCTCGTCCAGGATGTGCAGGGCCCGGTCGATCAGGGATTCCTCGTGGGCGCTGGGCTTGGCGTTCCGCACGATGGTGATCAGCGCGGTGATCATGTTCAGGCGCCGGTTGTGTGAGTCGGCCATCAGCTGTTCGGCCAGCTTCTCCGCCTTCACCGCTGCCGCGTGAAGTTCCGCGGCTGCGGCCTGATCGGTGGCCTTGTTCGCGGCGGCACGGTGTTCTTCGGCTGCGGCGTGCAGCCTGGCGGCAGCTTCGGTGGCTTCACCGGGGTCCAGGACGTTCAGGTGACCGCGTCCGGGGCCGAGGCTGATGACCTGCCCGCCGAGGGCTTCGATGAGGTCAACGTAGTCCGGTTTCAGGTCACCGAGGATCAGCGGGTTGATGCTCCTGCCGGCCAGGCCGAGGACGATGTGCCGGACCAGGGTGGACTTGCCGTAGTGCGGCAGCCCGAGGACGAACATGGAGGGGTTGTTGATCATGCCGTGCATGAACCAGCTGATCGGATCGGCCCCGAACGGGGCTCCGGTGTCGGTGTGAACGCCGATCGGAACCCCGAGGATGGGGGTGCCGGATCCGCCCACGAATGGCCAGAGACCGCAGACCTGGACCGAGGTGCCGCGCCATTCGTCGGCGGCGGTGACGTAGACGGCTTCGCCCTGTCCGCGGCCGCGCCAGCCGCGCAGGCCCGGGCGGCGCGCGACCGCGGGCGCCAGCTTCGTGGATGGGGCTTTGCGCTGGTGTTTGGTACGGCTGCCGAACATTACATGGCCTCGCGGATCTCTTCGGGCACCTTCAGGTGCTTGGGCAGGACCAGGCCCAGTGGCAGGGACGCGGCAAATGCGGAGTCCTGGGAGCCGTAGGCGCGGCGTAGCAGCAGTCGGGCCGAGGGGCCGAGGTTGCCCTCGACGACGGCGACGGCGTCTTCAAGGTCGCGGGCGGACAGGACCGTGGCGGTGACGACCATGCCGAAGTTGACCAGCCCGGCGCCTTTGGCTTCTTCGGCTGCGGTGGCCTGTGCGGCGCGGGCGTCGACCAGGGCGCGGGCGGTGGGCCGGTTGGTGGAGGAGGCGCGGGTGAGAGCGCTGGTCTGGTCTGATTCGACGATGGTGGCCGCTCGGCCGGCGTCGATCGGCCGGTACAGCAGCGTGACGCGCTTACGGGCAATTTCCCCGTGGGGTGCCACCAGGCGGCCCAGGGCCGAGGCGAGGATGTGGCCGCGGGGCGCTCCCGTCATCGACCAGGAGACAGAGTGGCCGGAGTCGTGGCGGTAGCCGTCCCAGTCGGCCTGATGGGCGGACGGTCCGACCTCGCTCCAGTCCAGGTCAACCGGGGTGCCTTGGTAGTGGGCTTCGTCAATGAGCCGGGCTGCTGCAGGGTCGTAGGCGACCCGAACGACCTCGCACAGTTCCTGGGCGTTCAACGGCGCGCATGCCCCGGCGCCGGTAGATTCGAGGCGCTCGGTCAGGCTGGGAAGCCGTGAGGCGAGATCCTTGGCGATCTCGTCTGCGGTGCGTCGCTTGCCGCCTGCCCGGGCAGCGGCGCTGAACGTCAGCGCGACCCAGGCCCGGATGGTGGCCGACCCCTGCGGGTAGGTGGCCAGGGCCTCCCGGAGCATGGCCTTGGCGATGTCCGGAGCGTCGTCGTGGATGTTGGATTCGACTTCCCGGCGCAGCCGTGCCCCGGAATCGGGGGCTGTTTCGACCGTGACCGATGCTGCCACGACGGCAGGTTCATTCGACAACGAAGCGAGCCAGCCGCCCCAGTTCGCCACCCAGGCATCAATCTGCTCGGGGTCGACCAGGGACGCCCCGTCGGGCTGGGTGCCGAAGACAACGGTGTAGTGGGCGGTGGAGGGAAGGTGGATCAACGCGAACGGGCGCCCATAGGAGTCCGTAAACTCATACAGCTTGGACCCGGCGGCGATTCCGGGCAGCTGGAATTCGCCCCAGGGCGTCAGGCCCAACGGGCCGGAGCGGTAGATGTTGGCCTTCCTGCGCCGTGCCGAGCGGAACGCCAGGCGCGCGAAAAGCCGCTCCCCCACGGATTTGTTGTGTTTGTCGGTCACCGAGACGGCGGACAGCATCACTCCGAGAATGAGGAGCGAGACAAGGCCAGGGAACCAGCCGCCGACGAAAAGACAGATCACCGTGATGATCAGGCCTACAAACAGTCCTGCCGTGGCCAGGCCGCCAAGGGTGCCGATGCCGGCCTTACGCGGCCGCCGCCAGTTGCCGTAGGTCGGCTCCCTGTACGTGTTCTCGATAGCTGCCATCTCAGGCACCCCCCGTGGATTCTTCACTCATGTCCTTGATCGCGCCGGAAGCGGCCTGGCCGGCTTCGACGCCCTTCTGCGCGGCCAGGACCGCGACGCCGCCGGCACCCGCCGCTGCTGCACCGCCCGCGGCCGCAACCCCGCTGCCTGACACAGCACTGCCGGCGCCGCTAGATGCGGCAGAGCCGATTCCGGGCTGCACTCCCGTGGCCCCTGAACCCCGGCTGCTGTTCTTTCCTGCTGTGCCGGAGCCTCCCGCTGTTCCCTCGTTTCCAGTTCCCGAGGGGCCCTGCGATCCGGGGCTGTGGCTTGATGTGCCGTGGGTTGCCGCCCCGCTGGTGGATGGGCCGCCGCCTCGTCCGGCACTGCCCATGCTGATGGCCCCGGAAGCCAGTGCCCCGACCGTTCCCGCAGCCAACGCTCCACCGCCGCCGGCGACAGCACCGACCATGGGGGTGACGAAGCGCATAAGTGCCGGCATCGCGAACAACGCGATCACCATCAGGGCCAAGCCCGTGACCGTTGTCAGAAGTGCCGAGCCGAAGTCCTTGCCGTCACCAGCGTTGCCGAAGATCTTGGTGCCGCTGAGCTGGAACGCGGTGGCGTAGATGATGGCGGCCGCGGGCTTGTAGAGAATGAAGGCGATCAACCAGGCCGTGCACTTCTGGAACCAGCCCCTGCCAGCCTCGGTATTGGTAAAAGCTGCGGCCGTGGGAAAGATCCCCGTCAGGATGACCAGCAGGCCGCCACGGATGATCATGAGCACGATCTGCATCACGGAGGCCAGAATCGCGATCAGTCCCAGCAGGATGATCATGATCGCCCCGATCGGGCTGGTGGCCGACAGTGCCAGCATTGCTGTGATGTTCTCGTTGAACGAGGTCCCGTTCGTGGAGTTCTTGATGATCCAGGCAGAGAACTGATCCGCAGCCACCGTCAGCAGGCCCACTGCCGCTACACCCGCTCCGGAGACGACGATCAGGGTCGCGAGCGAACGCGCCAGATCCCGCAAGGGTGCACCCCTGCGTTCGATCACCATCTTGGCCGCCCCCACGAGGACCGACAGCACGGCAAGGGACGCCGTCCAAAAGTAGAGACTGTTCTGCAGGAACAACACCGGATCACTCGCGGTCGACCCACCAGGTGCCGAGGTGACCGCGGGAGTGCCCACATTCACCCAAAAAGTCCCCAACGTCTGCACGGTCTGTCCGACGGCATCGGCAATCGCTTTAGCCATGTTTTTGACCGAGTCGTTTGCGACGTCCTCGATTGCCGCACCTGCTTGGCAAAAGGGATTAATGACATTCAGGCCTGTGCAGTCAGCCATCTAGACGCCGGACCATTCGATGTAGCCGCCCAGGTCTGTAATCTGCCGTGCACCAGTGTCCCCGGTAGCCGGGACAACGAACTTCCAGTCGCCTCCGTACCACTGGAGCGGGACTGGAATGGAGATGAAGGTTCCGTTGGCTCCCTTGAAGGCAAGATCAATGACGGCCCGGTCAGCGTCATAGGAGCGAAATGTGAACCCGGCTAATTGGGCGGTGACGGAGCTCGGTGCAGCTGTGGGAGATGACTTCAGCACGGCATCTCGCTCCGGGCTCGGGAGTGCCAACTGCTGGTAAACGAGATCTGCTTTTCCAGCTGCCGACAACGCAGTCATGTTTGCCGCGGCGTAGAGAGCGCCGGTGGGTGAGTGTGCGAAGCAGGAGCGGAGGCCGTTAGTTTCGGTCTTGCCGGGCCCGTATTGCGTGGGTGATGTGGGTGCGGCGATCTTTCCGACGAGTTCCCATTTGGTGTCGGTGGGTGTGGTGGCTGGTTTGTTCTGGTCGCCGGAGGGCAGGCCACAGACACTGGCAGCCGCTGCCTCGCTGGGCTGGGTGCTGGCGGTGGTGGATCCGGGATTGCTCGGCTCGGCTGTCGGGGTTCCTCCCCCACGAGGGAGCAGGGCCAGGATGATCCCGAGCGCGACTATCAGCGCCACGACAACGGCCGAGATGATGAACTTAGGTTTGGTCAGCGGGTTCTGGTCTTCGTTCATGGTCGGTTCAGTCATGGCTTGTCGCTCCTTATTAGACCAGGGCGCCTACGACACCGCCGGCGGAGGCTGCCAGGATGCAGCCGCCCAGGACCCATGCCAGGCGTCCGGCGTGCTCGCCGCCTTCGCCGCGTCGGTTGTTGATCATCATCGTTCCGGCGGTGATGAGGATCCCTGCGACGGCCAGGGCGAAGACGATCCAGGCGATCCATTTGAGGATGGTCAGCAGGCCTTCAGAGCCGGGAGGGGCCTCACCCATGCCGGGGTTCGGTATTTCGGTGATGGCAAAGCTGGACCATTCGAGGGCTTTGGAGAACAACATGGGTGTTTCTTCTTTCTACTTGGCAGGGAGTCCGGCGGCGGCAGTTACGGCGAGGCGCACCTGCTCAAGGATGGTGCGGGCTTCTTTGGGAAGGTCTTCGGGGGCAACGTCGTGGCCGTAGCGCCATGCGTCGACCCAGGGGAAATGCCAGACGTGGGGCACTCCCCCGGCAACGACGCGGGAGAAGTCTCGGATTTCTTTGGGGAGCCGTCCGGGAGCGTCGGCCATGACCACGAGGCCGGCGACGTGGATCCCGGGAAGGGACCGTGATGCCCATTCAGTGGCCGCCAGGCGCGCTGCGCGCAGGCCAGGGATATTGGAACGGGCCACGAGGACAACGACGGAGCCGGCCGTGGTGACCGGCCAGTGATGTCCGGCGGCCTTGGTGTTCTTGTCCAGGCGGGCTAGTGAGGTTTCGCCGGCGCCGCCGCGGACGCCAAGCCACCAAAACCCCGGTGCCCTCCCGGAGACGTCCCGTCGTGGAAGCCTGTCCGCGTGGTCTGGCTGGGGAACACTTCGCTGCGGCCTGGTCGCTCCCGTCGGGACGAACGGGGGCTCTTCTGGGAGGGCCAAAGTGGGTTCGTCGATAGTGTCAGCGCCGGGCGTCACCCAGCGGTTCTTTGAGACCGGCATTTCACATCCCCTAGTAATGTCCGCAAAGATCGTATCGGTACCATCCGACACGAAAGGCCAAAGGTGACCCCGAACAACAGCTTTAATACCTTTCAGTCACTCCTAGTACATCACAGTACCAATTTATGGTCTACGATGGCTTCATGCGGTGGGACGGACTGAGCGTGGACCCGAAGTACCTGGAAGCTCTCTTCGCAAAGTACCCGGAGCGTCTGACGCCCCAGGACCTCGAGGAGATCTTCGGGCTCTCCCGAAACACCGTCTACCGCTGGCTCCAAACCGGAGTGATTCCTGCTTACCAAGTCGAGAAGACATGGTTGATCGCCAGAGATCAAGTCAAAGACTGGGTCTGGGAAAACCGGAACACTCTGCGGAAGGGCCAAACACCCGGGGAGACCGAGGACCAGCAGCAGTAGCACGAAGCAGCCGAGCGAATGTGAGGGGGACACATGCAGTCGAGATCAAACACGCCCGTACTGGCTGCCGGTGCCGTCCTTGCCCCCATCGGGCTCGTGCTGTCCATCATCCTGTTCGGCGGCGGCTCCCAGGCCGCGGCCGACGTGTGCTCACCAACCGGCACAGGCGTCAGCGTCGACGCAAGTGATCTGCCCAAGGTGGCTGTCGCCGGCTATGAGGGAGAGCAGCTGAAAAACGCGGCCCTGGTCATCAACGCCGGCAAATCCCTTGGCCTGTCCGTGCGGGGCCAAACCATCGGTGTCATGACGGCCATGGGAGAGTCCGGACTGCGCATTCTGGACCACGGCGACGGTCCTGGCCCCGACTCCCGGGGCCTGTTCCAGCAGCGCGACAACGGATCCTGGGGAACCTACCAGGACCGCATGAACCCCACCGCCTCCGCCACCAACTTCTTCAAGGCCCTGCAGAACATCAGCGGCTGGGAACAGCTCGAACCGACCACAGCCGCCCACAGGGTCCAGCGCAACGCCGACCCGTTCCACTACCAGACCTACTGGCCGGCCGCCGTCGAGGTCGTGGCCGCCCTGGGCGACGCCAAAATTACCGACGCCGGGGGCACAAGCTTGTGCGGCATCCCGGGCGAGTCCGGCAAGGGCGATGACCTGCCCTGGCGCACCGCGCAGATCTACTCGGCCTCCCCGTTGGGCATGTTCAATCGCGAATGCGTTGACTTCGCCCTCTGGCGCATCAACCAGCAGCTCGGCAGCACCGCTGCCCCCTACAAGGTCCTCAACGGCACCTTCCGGCCCGACGGTGCCCTCCTCGGTTCCGCGCTTACGTGGAAGGACGGATGGGACGCTAAAGGCTGGCCCACCGGCAGGACGCCGCGTGTCGGTGCCGTTGTCTGGTACTCCCCCGGCGCTGGAGGCGCCGACGGCACCTACGGCCACGTCGGAATCGTCAAAGCCGTCAACGGCGACGGCAGCTTCGTCGAAGAGGGCTACAACGGCAACCCCGTCCCGAACGACCACACCTACTACACCCGCACCGTCCCCAACGGCACACCGAGTGCCTTTCTCTACCTGCCCGGCAACGACTCACCGGAGGAACCATGAAACGCACGCTGACAGCCTTCACGGCCCTGCTCCTGTGTACCGGGTGCGCGCCGGCAGCCAGTACAACACCCGCGGAACCCTCGCCCAGCATTTCCACAGCGGTTCCTGCCACGCTCAGCGCAGGAGGCAAACCCCAGGCTTCCGGCGGCACAGCACCGACCACCCTCGGCATCGCCTGGGACGGGGCAAGCAAAACAGCAGCCTTGGACACCGCGACCAAGGCCATGACGCTCTACGCCCGTCCCACCGTGAACGACAAGCAATGGATCCAGGACCTCGGCCAGGTCCTCACCGCCCAAGCCACTGCCGACTACCAATACGTTGACCCCGCCAACATCCCGGCCACCAAGGTCACCGGACCCGGCCAACTCAAGATCGATGAGAACAACGGCTTCGGCTTGCATGTCGTGTTCCCCACCGACGCCGGCGACTACGACGTGCAGCTGCTCCGCAGCGCCGTCGGCAAGCCCTGGCAGGTCAACCGCTTCACGCCCCCGAACGGCACAAAGTAAGGAAAGATGATGGAAACCCAAGCACTCGACTTCCCCAAGATCAACGCCGTTCTCCGCACCAACGGCACCGGCGAAGTCACCATCAACGGGACCTCCCACGCGATCGAGGCCGACAACGAAGCCGCCGTCCTGAACGATGCGCTTCGCCTCATTACCGCAACCGCCGTCCAGCTCGGCCGCCCCGTCCGCGTCAGCACCACCGACCCCGACGGCCAAGGCCTCATCATCGTCTCCCCCGACGGCGTCGTCAGCGAAGCAACCCCGACCAAGCCCACCAACCGTGGAGGACAGGACACCCCACCCGCCACGACCGTTCCTTTGCCCGAGCCGGCCAAGGTTCTGACCGCGCCCGCGTCCGCTCAGGTTCCCGACGCCACCGCGATCCAGGAAACGCCCACACAACCCACCGACGCTGCGCCGACGACCTACGGTGCAGCTGTGACGGCCGTGCCCGGTCAGGAGCCCGCCCCAGCCCCCACAGCGGCCGCTGAGCCTGCTGCACGGCGCAGCCTCAGAGACACCTCGTTCCTTGTCAGCGCGCCCGTGCTGCAGCCCGCCACTCGCGGCTGGCGCGGCGCCCTTAGCCGTCTCGGCTTCCGCATGGACCCCTCCCCCGAAGAGCTGGCCGAACGCGAAGACATCCGCACCGTGAGCCAACACTGGCCCGGCCCCCGCACGGTGGCCGTCGTCAACCGCAAGGGCGGCGCGAATAAGACCCCCACCGTCGTCATGCTCAGCGCGATCCTGGCCCGTTACAGCGGAGCGGCGACCGTCGCCTGGGACAACAACGAATCACAAGGCACCCTCGGCTGGCGTACCGAAAAGGGCGGGCACGACAACAGCGTCCTGGACCTCATCGACTCCTCCCAAGCGCTGCTCTCCCCCAGCGCCCAGGCAGCCGAGATCGCCCGCTTCGTCCACCACCAGACGGCAGACAAGTTCGACGTCCTGCGCTCGGACGAAAACGACGAAGGCGACCACGAAGTGACCGCCGAAGAAGTGGACATCGCCCACCAGGTACTCACCCGCTACTACCGGCTCATCATCATGGACTCCGGAAACACCGCCCGCGCAGCCAACTGGCGCCGCATGATCCACCACACCAACCAGCTCGTCGTCCCAGTCACAGCCATCGAAGACCGCGCCGAAGCCGCCCGCCTGACCCTCCAAACCCTCGCATCCCGCGGCGGCCACGACGCAGAACTGGCCCGCAACGCCGTCGTCATCGTTTCTGAATCCACCGACGCCAAGCGAAGCATGAGCGGCGACGCGCTCAAACGCGCCAAAGACGAAGCCCAGAGGATTGCCGAAGCCTTCACGCCGCACGTACGCGCCGTCGTCCGCATCCCTTACGACCCCGCCCTGGTCAACGGACCCATCCGCTACGACGCCCTCCAACCCCCCACCCAACGAGCCTGGCTCGCCGCCGCCGCAGCTGTGGCCAAGGGCTTCTGAGCGACGCTCCGCCGATGCTCCTCACCCCAAGAAGGCCAAAGCAGCAGGTCACAAAGGCGACACGCTCCCGTTTTCTGAAAACAAATCCTGAGAGGCGTTACTGGCCGGTGATAGTTTCAGAGCAGTCGCAGGGACATGCAAGTCGTCTTGGTGGCAGGCAATACAACGATGAAGCTGTAGCCGTTAACGCGGCTACAAAATCAAAGGACAAGCAAATGACGGCAGTAGCAGTTAATCGAGGCGGCGGGCGCCCCAGCAAAGGCCTGCGTAAGTTCATTGGTTTTCGCTCACCCGAACCCACCGCTGACGGTATCGCCAAAGTGGCAGCCCATAAGGGCCTGACCGTCACGGAATACCTTCTGTCCGTTGTCGAGCCACAACTGAAGGAAGATCTGGCCGCCCTCGACCAAGACGACTATCAGCAGGAGTTGCCCATCCGCATCGCCTCATAACAAAAGAAGGCCCGCACTGGGCGGGCCTTCGAAGCTTGAGACTTACCCTCTGGATTGCTTGCCGGCGGATCAGATTGTAAGTCGTGGAGGGCCTGAGTAGGCCATCCCTTGTGTTGCTATAAAACCGATCTGGCAGGATCGGCCCTTTTTCGTACCTCAATCCCCGAAAGGATTACTCACATCGTACATCAGTACATCTCCGTGCTTCCAGCATGCCCAGTTAGAGGCGTGTCAAATCAACGAGACACAGCATCTAAAGCATGGGCAGCTCTAACACCTCTGCTGGCCGGCCAGCCGCGTGTTCGCCTTTCCAAGGACGCCGGCAAGTCGTATCCGCAAAAACATGAACGAAACCTCACGGAGGCTCTTCCCTCTGTTCCCGCCGCGGTCCGGATTTTTGGTAAGGACGGTACCTGCGCTGCGATCTTCCTCGACTTCGACTCCTCAGTAGCCGGCCAGGACTGGGTCCAGGCCGACGTCCGGGCCGTTCAGACCTGGCTTCACTCGGTGGGTGCCCGCTGGATCGAGGACTACTCCCCCAACGGTGGCCGACACGTCTACGTTCCGCTGGCGCAGCGGGTCACCTTCTCTGAAGCGCGTGATCTTGTCGAGGCGCTGGGCACCCGCTACCGGACCCTGGACAAGACCCCGCACCAGAACCTGCTGCATGGCTGCATGCGAACCCCCGGTTCACCGCACAAGCGCGGCGGTTACCAGGAGTTGGCGATGAGCCTGTCCATGGCCTACGACATTGCCCGCCGGCCCAACAGCGCCTCGGTGTGGGCGGCCATGACTAAAGACCTGGCCGCCGAGATCAAGGCCGTCCGTGCCCTCCGGCAGGAAGAATCCTTCACCCCGGCAACCGCCGGCGCCCCCGCCTCCAACCAACCCGTGGGCCGCATGTCCCGGGCGATGCAGGTCCTGGCCCAGACCGGAATGTACGACACCAACCGGTACGCCACCGATTCTGATGCCCGCCAGGCCGTCCTGGTCAACGCCGCGGCCGCGGGCCTGCAGCTCGTGGATGTGGAGCGCCGGATGCTCCAGGGAACCTGGCCGGGACTGGCCTCCTTCTACGCCCGCTACGCAGCCCGTCACCGGCTCCCGGCCCTGCGCAGGGACTGGATGAACGCCCTCTCTTATCTCAGCAAAAACCCGGCCAAAAAGAACCGGAGTGACAATGTCCGCAGATCCCCCACTAGCCAGCCAACTACACAGGCGGGGCAAGTAAAGGGACTAAATCCAATGTCGAATCCCGATGCAGAGCATCGGTTTATCCGGACCTGGCGCAGTGCTCTCAGAATCCGGGAGGTCAACTACCAGCAATCAAGGACCGGGATGGCGAGGAGGATGGTGTTGCGGGCTCTGGGAGAGGCAGCCCACATGACAGCATCGCGCTTCATCGAATTTGGGGTCCGCTCCATTGCTGTGGCTACGGGTCTCGATCACACCACTGTCGGTCTTCACTTGCGGGAGCTGCGTTCCGAGAAAGATCCTTTGGTCACCTTGGTTGAGGAAGCGCGTGGAACAAAGGGCGACCTATATATGCTCACTATTCCCGAGGAGCTGAAGTCCGCGGCTGAGGACGCCACCTGGCAGAAAGGTAAGATCCACGCCCTGCGTCCGGTCTTTCGGGAAATGGGTTTGCCGGCGGCATTCGTCTACGAAGCACTGGAACACTCCCCCGGCCTGTCCACCACCGAAATCGTCATCACCACCAGGCTGTCCCGGTCTGCGGTACATGAAGCCCTCGAAGTCCTCGTCGGCTGGAACCTTATTACACGCGACGGTGCACGCTCTTGGTTCACCGTCGCCGCGACATCACTGAGGCAGCTCGCGGAGCAGTTCGGTGTCTTGGAAGCTGTTGCTGTGCAAATACAGCGCTACCGCAATGACCGCATCATTTGGCGCGAATGGCTCGCTAAAAACGTCAACAGCGTGGCCGAGCTACTCTCCCCCGATGATGACTATCCCTGGGAAACCTTCGAGGGGCCACCTGACGAATGGTCGTTGTCCGACATAGCCTTCGGTAGAACAGGATGAGGTTTAAGTTAAGGCTCGGTAGAGCTCAATTCCGTTGACGCTGCGGCCCGTTCACCTCGGTCGTTTCCGCTTTCGTGCCATAAGTCATGCCATAGTCCAAGCCATAATTAAGGCGGACATCTTCCGTAGTGACCTAAGTCGGAAGATATGGCAACATCACGCCAATGAATCCTGGATATATAGCTTGAAGACGCTCGAGACCAAGGCACTGCGTGACGGTGCGTCGAATTCGGTGACCTTCTCATCGAGCCAGGCCACTTGCAGGCCGTCGAGACGGAGCTGGATCTGAATGCCAGCCTCTCCTCGCTTCCGCGGGGCTCGGCGCGGCATGCCCGATTTGGTCAGCACGGTCTCGGTGGTGAACCCCTTGGCGATCTGTTTGTCGTCGACCGCTTCGAAGGCATCAATTAGCAGATCCGCATACGTGGTCCGTTTTTGGTAAACGGCGTCCTTTACTTGAGCGAGGAGCTCCGGAGGTAGGTAGACTCCTACATTGCGCAGTGCCCCCGAAACCAGTTGGGAAGCTCGGGTCGAGTTAGCTGCCTTTTTAGAAACAGGTCGCTGCTCATCATCGTCCTTTGAGGTCTTGGCAGATGCGGTTTTGGGCTCCTCCCGCTTCCCAGCCAAGTCATGGGGCGTCTCCCTGGTGCGTTCCTTTTCAGTGGGCGGATTATCCATCGGCGGCTCACCAGCAGGTAATCTCGTTTCAGCAGGGTCGCGTGTTTCTGCTGGCGGCGCTTGGATAAGTCCTTCGGCCGCCGCCTCCGTAGGCTCTTCGGGCCCTGGTTCCGCTGCAGGGGCTCCCCTCCCCCGCTTTGGAGCCAACAATCCTTGGAGTGCTGCACCGCGGGTAGTCGTTACCGGCGCGAATGCCCCGGCGAGGCTTTGCCTGCCGCTCATGCCTGGTTCCCACTTTCGATTTCGTTCAGTCGGGCGAGGATCTCGCCTGTCAGCTGCTCATATTCTTCAGCGAGCCCCCCGGCATTGCGCGAGAAGAACCCATCCGACGGCTTCTCTCCTGCACGGAGCGCCTTCAGACGGTTCTTTTGAGCGTCGGTAACGGCACCTTCAAGCTCATGGAAGAGCAATCCCTTACGACGGGCGTCAGCACTTGCGCTCTCAAGATTCCTGATGCGAGTTTCAAAGACAGGGGCAACGGTGCCAAGCATCTCCTCTAGAGTGTCCCGGACACTTCGTTCTAAGCGCAGAGAGCGTGGTCCAACACCGAACAGGACAATGCCAGCCAACTGCAGCGATGGGTTGCGGTCACGGACGGCCATGAACCGTCGAGCGATACGTTCGACACCGTCGATGCTCGCGTCATCGGAACGGGTAGGAATTACGACAGCGCTGGAAATCGCGAAGGCGCCTTCTACAAGGATCCGCTCCCCCGGCGGGGTATCGATAAGAATCAAGTCGTAGTCGTCGGCCAGCGGCGCCAGGACGGCGTAAAGCATGTCGCCGAAGTCGCCGGCGTCAGACCTGCTCGAGCGGGAAACCATGAGACCTTGAATATCTTCGAGGTCTTGGCCCCCGGGAATGACGTCAAGGTTTTCCCGCACGTCGCGCAGGATCAACGGCTTCGTCCCGGCGATGAGAGCCTGGAAAAACTCCCTGCCCGTTTGCCGTTCATATCCGAGGTCGCGGGCGAGATCGCCTTGAGGGTCAAGGTCGATCAGCAATACGCGAGATCCGGCCAGAGCCACATACCCCCCGACATTGGCAGCGGTGGTCGTCTTGCCAACTCCACCTTTGCCGTTTGCTAGAGAGATGACGCGGTCGATGGCGCGTGTCGATTGCGATCTCGGGTTCACGGGGGTCTGCAGTGATCGTGCCATCGGCCGAATAGTCTCCTAGTTATCGACTGGAATGCTGTTCCTGCTATCAACGTTATGTGCACTCCCCCGTGAAGGCGGGTAGTGACACGCATGCGACGGCCCACGGGGCGTCGAACAATGATCACTATGTCCTGGCACGCTGTTATCAAGGCAGAACATGATGCCCGGATAACCGTGGGATTTCTTGCTCGGTCACTCATGGCTGGCTCTATTGATCCTTCTATTGGAGGGACCGTTGATGTTCACGCTTTGTGTAACGCTTGCCTTCAGGTTTTTAGTCGCGTTTGTTTTCCCGTCATTGCTCCTGTCAGAAGGCCTGTGGGTAGTTGGGCCTAGTATTCAATGGTTACCAGCGCATGGGTTCAAGTGGCAGGTCAGGCTACTTGTCTCGTTGCTTTCACAGCAGATGTTCAAATGGATGCAGTCGCGTTGCATCAAGTAGGGCATATGGCAGGCCTTATGGCATGAAACGGGGTGGGAGGCCTCGTGGAGCAACAACTATGCGATCGCGCAATCCGTCTCTCGTGCCATCCAACGAGCAAGGAGAAGTTCACCGCCGCAGGCCCCAGGTGTGAAGCTACCCCGAAGACGCTATTCGATCCCAGATGGCTCCGCAGCGATCTCAAGGCCGACACCCTGCGGCACTCGGGCTGTTGCAGCGGGGGGGTGTCCCTATGCTTTTGGTCAAGCGGCCAGGGCAGGTTTTTCCTCGTAGAAGGTGCCGTGTTTGAGCATTGAGTAGATGACGTCGCAGCGGCGCCGGGCCAGGCAGATCACGGCGGCGTTGTGCTTTTTCCCTTGCGCCCGTTTCTTTTGGTAGTAGGCCTTGGACGCAGGGTGGTGGCAGCTGGCGATCCAGGCGGATCTGAAGAGAGCGTTCTTGAGTTGCTTGTTCCCCGAGCGGGCAGGGAATTCTCCCCGTATCGAGGTCCCGGAGCGTCGTGTGACAGGGGCTATGCCGGCGTAGGCGGCGAGGTGCCCGGGAGTGGTGAAGGTGCCGGCGTCGCCGATGGTCAGGAGTATCGTCGCTGCGGTCTTGATGCCGACTCCCGGCATGGACATCAAGACCTGGGAAAGAGGGAAGTCATCGAGGAGCTTTTCAACTTCTTCAGCCACGATGGCTCGCTGGTGTTTGAGTTCCTTAATCTGGGCAGCGACGCGGGGAATGACCAATTCGACCGCTTCGGTGCCGATCACGGTGACCGTCTGCTCGCTCAGTGCAGTGAAGATGGCGTCAACCACGTTCACCGGGTCCTTGCGGCTGTGGCTCCTGGCCCAGCGCAGCACGTTGGATCGCCCGGCGGCCCGCAGGCCGGTCGGTCCGGCGTACTTGATGAACAGCTCCAGGACCAAGGACCTGGTCAGTGCTGTTCCCGGAAAGACACGCTCCAGTGCTGGGAAAATCTGCAGCAACAGGGAACGCAGGCGGTTGATCGCCCGGGTGCATTCATGGGTCAGGTCAGCGTCGAATCCGGAGAGCACCTTCAATGCCGCGAGTACTTCGCTGTCCCGGTCAACGGCCCGCAACGTATGCGGCATGGCGCGGGCCGTCTCGGCGATGATGAACGCATCCCGCGCGTCCGTCTTGGACTTTCCCGGGTACAGGTCAGCGGCTTTACGCATCGCCAGACCGGGCAGGTAGGCAACGGTGCACCCGCAGTCCCTGGCCACGGCTATCGGAAGAGCGCCAATGGTGTTGGGCTGGTCCACGATCACAAGCACCCTGCCGTGCTGCTGCAGCCCGGTGAACAGCTCGCGCAGCCGCGCCTCATCCTGAGGCAGGGGCTTGTCGAAGACCCGTTCACCGGCGGCGTTCAATGCCGCAGCGTGGTGCTCGGATTTGCCGACATCAAGCCCGCAGAAAACCTCGTCTCGTTCGTCCATCCGGCGCTCCTTTGCCACCACCTATGGCCGCAGTCACGACACCCGATGCTGGCACCCACGTTACAAAGAGACCTGACCCCATCGGAGGGAGCCGGCCGTGTCCCTATCAGCAGTCAACGTGTGTCTCCGAACCTGGCGACAACCCCCCCGGATCATCAGTGACAGGGCAAGAAAGTCATACCAGGTCCAGCGACCCCGTCCCCGGCCTTCGGGGACGGAATAAATGTAACGGGCAGTTGGTGCAGCGGGCCGAGGAGGGGCTGCAACGCCGAACAGCATGGCTTTTCATAAGGCAATGGTTTGAAGCGACCAAGCGCCGCTGCAGTGGCCTCAAAATAGAGTCTGTCACCGGGATCAAACGATGGCCTCACCGTCGAGGGCACGACTGGGTGGAACCTGCCCCGCCAAGGCCTCCAGGAGTTCCGGGAAGTACCTCGACAAATCTTTGCCTTGCCGTGACCACGAGGACACTCCGCCTGCCCCTACCGGGGGCGCAGGCCCGGCCCCACTTGGGTTCAACCCGGCCCCACTTGGGTTCAACCCGGCCCCACTTGGGTTCAACCCGGCCCCACTTGGGTTCAACCCGGCTGCCGCCGGGCAGCGGCCTCCGCCGGGATCGAATCAACGGCCCTAGCCAGGGCCAGTGGCACGGGCGGCCACAGCGTCACCGGCACGTCCTGAGTCATGACAGCCACGCTACCGCCGCCAACACTAACGGGTCAGGCGGCCGCGGCCCCGACGTCCGTAATGGCCGCGAGTAGCCATTGCTCGGACAGCGGATCGCGGCGCAGCTCGAACGTGCGCAGCGCCGAGGTCGAGGTCAGCCGTACCTGGACCTGCCAGTGCTCGACGCTGACCAAGTCGCCGCAACCAACCGGTGCCCGCTGAGCAGTGTTCCACCAGTCCGAGCGCGTGAACCAGCGCACCGGTTCCGCGGCCACTGCCCAGATCCGGTCGTCATACCTGACGGCCAGAGGAAGGCCCTTGGCGGTAAACCGGACCTGCACTGGCACGTCCAAGGGCCTGTCAGTTGTTGTTCTTGCCACGGGTCCGCTCTCCCAAATTCCTGTTAATCATTTCCTCCCGGCGGGTGACTGCCGAACCCCACACCCAGGTCCGGTATGTGACCGGCCCGTCCTTCCAGGTCACTTCGGCTGCCTTCGCTGTCCAGGCGAACACTTCGCCATCCACCAGCTCAGCGCAGTTCGGAAACCGGATCCACCGCTTTCACCGGGATCCCCGGATACCCGTTCTTGACCGGGAAGTGCTCGAAATCCAGCTCTTCCACGGTCAGTCCGATTGGGCCGGCCCGCCGTGCGTACTGCGCCTGCAGCGCGGCCGCAAAACTCTCGGAGGACATACCACAACCTTAGAACATATATTCGAATAGACACGCCAAAGAACGGCGGCCCTGGTGCTGGCCGCCGGCTCCCATCATGGGGGGAGGGGTACGACAACGAGGTGCCGGGTTACACCCAGCGGGGACAGCTTTGAGCTGTGCGGAGGGCTCCACCTGCCCGCCAATGGGCATAACCCGGGCCCAAAATGCCCTGGTCTCCGCTGCGCTGCCACCGAGGATGCGGTCCTTCGCTGCGCTTCGGCCTGTAAAAGCCTTGTTTTTCCCTTACAGGTGGCTGGGTTGTTCTCCGTACAAGGCCGCTCATCGTAGCCGTCCGGGGGCCCGACCCATCAACCCACGCACACGGACAATCCCACGCGGTCGCCGGGGCTCCCTTATTTCGCGGGATTCCCCGCGCACTCTTCGGGGTTGACGGCCCACCCTCGACCGGCTGCGACAGCGGGGCCTCGCGCGGCGGGGCAGGAAGGAGGGTGGCTACATGAGCATCGACGAAGCGATCAAGCTCGTGACAGCGGTCGTGAGCCTGATGACAGCTGTCATCGCTCTGCTCTCCACGCGGAACGCGCTCTTAACGAGCAAACGCTCCCGAGGTGCAACTCGGAAGCGTAAGCGTAAAGCAAGGAAGTAGGTGTAGCTACGAACCCGGTGGTCGTAACCGCAAGGCTGCGGCCACCGGCTCCTTCCCAGACTAAGTCCTGCTCAACGATAAGGAAACCGTCATGGAACCACTGACCATCATCAACTTCGTGCTCTCCCTGGCAGCACTTGGCGCTTCTATCACCGCCTACCGCGCCACCGCCAAGACCCGGAAGGACCATGAAACTTAGACCAGGCGAGAGGCGGGCNCCCGCCTCCCGGTCCCTGAGGCCAGGGGCGGGGGAGCGAAGCGGCCTATCGTGCCTCGTTCCGGGGTTTGCGGCCGCCACGGTGGCCGCGGCCTTCCCGCCAGCCCGGCAGGAGCCGGTTCAGCTGTTCTTCCTTGACCGGGTCCATCCTGCCGGCGCGGTAGTCAATCCGCTGCTGATGCAGCCAAACCCCCAAGGTCCGTTCGTCCCTGTCGTCCGTCTTTTGGTGCCGGGGCCACTCGCCGGCGGCAGCCCGGATCCGCTGCAGCTCCTGCAGCCGCTGCTGCCACCGCTCCGCATCCCGGGCTTTCCGGGTCGAGGGTGTATCCCACCCCGGAATGGCGGCCAGCGCCTCCCGGTAAACGGGGGAGAGGACCCCCTCACCGGCCTTCCTGCGGCGGCTCGCCAGCCACGACGCCAACGCGCGCTCCCGCGCTGTTTTACCGTGGCCGACCGGCAGCCGCCCCTGGCCTTCGTGAAAGGCCAAGACCTCGGCAAGGTTCCGCAACCCAACCTCGGTTGTCCGGGGTTCCGGCGGCGCCAGCGCAGCCTTGTGCTCATCCCGGATGCCCGGGTCTTGTTTGGCCGCGATCTGCAGGTGATATCGCACAGTTGTTTCCGCGACACCGGCCCCGGCCGCGATCTTCGACGTCGGCGTCCCCACCCGGTACAGCTGAACAAACTCAGGATCGGGCGCCACCCGCCGACTGTCCGCCATCAACTCCGAGATCCTCCTAATAAGCCCCCTGCAATCGATGCTCAGCCTAGGGGAACCAAAGGTGTCTACCCTGGTTTTCAGGGCTCGCGGGCTCGCCCTGGTTTTCGCTGCGCTTCAACCAGTTGATGGGCGTCCGCTGGCGCGGCCGGCTGTTGGGGCCCAGTGCTGTCCTCCGCAGAGCTCCGGCCATCCCTGGCCCGGTCTTGTCTACGACGTCTTTTTTGGTTGCTGTCCTTATGTTGTTACCGGGCTCAGTTCTGCGGCCATTGTAGGGTCGTGGCTACCCAGGGGAGGCGGGTATGGCTTTGGTTGCTGTGCCGGACTGATTTGTGACGGCTTCGAAGGATTGGCCGCCTGCCACCCCGCGATGACCCGACCGCTGATTGAGAGACGCGACATGATCGCCGGATAAGGACACGACGGCGCGGTTATCCGCTGGGCTCTACCCATCCAATCAGAACTGGAGGCTGTTCTTGGTGCAACTATGGGCCGGCATTGATGCCGGCAAAGCTCACCACCACTGTGTTGTGATTGACGCCGACGGAAACCGTCTGCTCTCTCAACGAGTCCCCAATGACGAACCAGCCCTGCTCCAGCTCCTTGCAGGCGTGCTCGAAATTGCAGGCGGTGACGAAGTGGTGTGGGCGACAGACCTGAACCACGGCGGACCGGCGCTCCTGATCGCCTTACTAGTCGGTCACGGCCTAGACATCGTCTACATTCCCGGACGGACGGTGCACCACGCTTCCAAGATCTACCGAGGTGAAGGCAAGACAGACGCGAAAGACGCAGCCGTCATCGCCGACCAGGCCCGGATGCGAACTGACCTACAACCGTTACGTGAAGGGGATGAGATCAGCACTGGGCTGCGGCTGTTGACCGCCCGGCGTGCCGACAAGTCCGCCGACAGGGTAAGAGCTATCAACCGCCTGCAGGCCCAGCTGCTCGAATATTTCCCCGCCCTGGAACGGGCCTTCGACTACAGCCGCTCCAAAGCCGCACTGACCCTGCTGACAAAGCACCGCACACCGGACGGGATCCGCCGCGCCGGTCAAGCCAGAATCCACGCTTGGCTGAAGAAGAACGGTGCTCGTTCCTCGGCAGCCGTTGCCGCAGCTGCCCTTGAGGCCGCTAAATCCCAGCACACCATCGTTCCTGCCCAGCACATGGGGGAGGAGATCGTCGCCGCACTGGCACGGGAAATCCTGACCTTGAACGAGGAGCTCGCCGAACTCGATGCGCATATCAGCGCGAAAGTAACGGAACACCAGCACACCGAGGTGCTGTTGAGCATGCCCGGCTTCGGGCCTGTTCTCGCTGCCGAATTCATTGGTGCCACCGGGGGCGACCTCTCCGTTTTCCAGACTGCCGACCGCTTCGCTGGCGTTGTCGGACTGGCCCCTGCGCCCCGGGACTCAGGCAGGATTAGCGGCAACCATCACAGGCCCAGACGCTACGACCGCCGGCTCCTCCGCGTCTTCTTCCTGTCCGGGCTCTCGGCGTTGAAGTCATGCTCCGCCTCGCGTGGCTATTACGACCGAAAACGTGCGGAAGGAAAGTCCCACATTCAGGCGATGCTCTCACTTGCCCGTCGCCGGCTCAATGTCCTATGGGCTATGCTCCGTGACGGCACGACCTACACTCCCACCCCTGTCGCGGAACCTTGCTTGCCAGCGTGACCGGCTGGCAAGGACTCCTACATGCAGAACTGAGATGGTCAGACCGAAAGTCCTTCCGAGCCTTTGCTGCAAGGGCGAGTGCTACCTCAAGGGACCATTTCTAGGCGGGATTAATTCTCTAGATATGGATTGAAATCCGGAATCTGAACGTTCGAAAACCACTTGCGGGAGTGGTTTCAGATTGTGTTCGTAGTCGTGTTCGGCCCCTGGTTCAGCGATCATCCGACTGACTTGCCACAGGGAACGAACCACACAGATCCCTGCTTGGGCAACGGCAAGGCAGAGTGACGGGTCCGCGTTGTCGGTTCTAAGTGCCCAACCGTGCGATCCACCTTTACCTTTCGGTCTGATTTTGGAGAGGTAGGTGATGGACACTGCGTTGATCAGATCGTATCCGCCATTAAGCTCGGCAACAGTGGGCGCAGTGGGGTCTTTGAGGTCTTGGACTAACGTCATTTTGATGTCGTCGCGTGCTATGGCCGCCATACCGTGTTTCATTTGGTTGTGGCTCTGAGCGGCGTTGTAACCGTCTTGGTCGAAAAGTTCAGCAAAAAACATCAACCACTGGGACACGAATCGGGCGTGCTCTAATGCTTGCTCGTTCCCAATGGCGGCTACCAGTTGACCATAGTGCGGAATTGCCACCTTCACCGCGGTTTCGGCAGCACCTGCTCCTCGTAAGAGCGACTTGACCTTCTCCCTAAAAGAGAAATTTGCTGGGAGTTCCGCTAGTGGAATCCACGGCGATCGGCCCACTTCCAACTCGCTGAGCATGACGAAGAGTCGAAGTCCGGTTTCCACAACGTGGTGCATCAGCGAATGCGCTTCAAGGGCTGCTAGAGCTTCCCTTGATACATCGTCTTCCGGGCTCTGATCCTCCGAGAACGGCATCTCCTCAAGCAACCTTCGAAAGCGGCTAAAGACTGATGCAGGATCCTCCGCGTTGGGAAGGTCCCTGGAGGGGACGTCGGCTAACCTAATAATGCTCCAGAGCCGGCTTTCGAAATGGTGAGCTGGGTTTACATGGAAAAAGTGTTTGTCCAAATCCGCTCGCACAGCCTCATGTCTGCTCTCTGTCAATGGCCTTTGGTTTCTGCCCACGGGCGGCCAGTTAATCGGCCCGCTGGTGGCCAGTAAATCTGCCCGGTGATGGCCAACAGATCTGCCCACTGAGGGTTTTCGGTGGGATTGGCCATCGTCGAGGGTTTGTTAGTTCAGTTCGGTGACTCCTTTCCCGGCGAGGGCTTGAGTGAGTCGGATGGAGTCGCCGCTGGTTTGGCAGACGTGGGCGTGGTGCAGGAGCCGGTCCACGGTTGCCGTGGCGAGGGTTTTGGGCATCAGTTCATCGAAGCCGGCGGGGTGCAGGTTCGAGCTGATCGCGACGGAGCGTTTCTCGTAGGCGGCGTCCACGACCCGGTAGAGTCCTTCGGCGGCGTCGGTGGCCACCGGGAGAAGGCCGATGTCATCGATCACGACGAGTTCCGCGCGGAGGATTCTAGCCACGGCCCTGGTGACGCTGTCGTCGGTGCGGTGTGCGCGGATGAGGGCGCCGAGGTCTTCGAGTCTGAACCAGGCAACGCGCATCCCGGCTTCGACGGCTTGCTGGCCGAGGGCTTCGAGGAAGAACGTTTTCCCGGTGCCGGAGGGCCCGCAGACGACCAGGTTCTCGCGTCGGGTGATCCATTCCAGGGTGCGCAGGGCTTGCTGGGTGGGCGCCGGGATGGAGGAGACGGCGGGGTCCCAGACGTCGAAGGTCTTCCCGGTCGGGAAGCCTGCTGCTTTGCGCCGGGTGGCGAGCATGGACCGGGCCCGGCCTGCGGCTTCTTCGGTGAACAGTGCCTTGATGATCTCGGTTGGTTCCCAGCGCTGGGCGCGGGCGGTCGCGAT
>NZ_JBQEQF010000038.1:0-22065 GCF_052046035.1 Paenarthrobacter sp. 22069
ATAATCGGTATCAACAAACTTGGCACACTATTGAGTTCTCAAACAACAGACACACCCGGCACCACCCAAACCAACGTTCAGGATCGCTCCGGAGCAACTTTTCAAACTTACCCGCTGGCTTCCTGCGTGTCAAACCGGCGTCCACGACCATCCTCAGCCTATGCTTGGGGGTCGGTTTTCCGTCTGACTCTGTGGAGCAGCGCGGAAATAAACTGTACCACCACTCATCCGGGATCGCCAGTCCGCTGCTGCGTGCTGTCCTGCCGGAAGCCGAAAGGCCCGGAATCACGCGGATTCCGGGCCTTTCTACGCCATGCGTTGGCCACCGCTGCCGCAGGTGCTCCTGCGGGCGGCGATCACTTGGCCGGTGTCGCTCCCGGCTTGAAGTAGGAAGCCCCGAGCGGAGGCAGCGTCACCGTCAGAGTGGCCGGCTGGCCGTCCTGACCTTCGTCCGTTGCCTTCAGTTCACCGGTGTTGAGTACGCCGGATCCCCCGTAGGTGGTGTGGTCGGTGTTCAGGACTTCGGTCCATGCCCCCGCCGACGGGACTCCCAGGGTGTACCCGGCGTGGGGTGCACCGGAGAAGTTGATGGCGCAGACGATCGGGTTGCCATCGGTGTCCCACCTGATGAAGGACAGGACGTTGCGGTCCGAGTCTCCCCCGTTGATCCATTGGAACCCGGCAGGAACATTGTCCTGCGAGTAGAGGGCCGGCGTCGCTGCGTACAGTTCGTTGAGGTCCTTGGTCAGCAGCTGCAGTCCCTTGTGCGCGGGGATGTCGGCAAGCCACCAGTCCAGGCCGTGCTGTTCCGACCATTCGGCTTCCTGGCCGAACTCGGTGCCCATGAAAATGAGCTGCTTGCCGGGGTGGGCCCACTGGTAGGCAAGGAAGGCACGGAGGTTGGCCAGCTGCTGCCAGCGGTCGCCCGGCATCTTGCGGAGCATGGAGCCCTTGCCGTGGACAACCTCATCGTGGCTGATCGGCAGCAGGAAGTTCTCCGTGAAGGCGTAGACCAGGGAGAACGTGACCGTGCCGTGGTGCCAACGGCGGTTGTAGGGATCCTCGGACATGTACTTCAGGGAGTCATGCATCCAGCCCATGTTCCACTTCAGGCCAAAGCCCAGGCCGCCGTGGCTCGTCGGTGCGGTAACACCGGGGAAGGCTGTGGATTCTTCCGCGATCATGACAGCGCCGGGGTGGGTCTTGTAGACGGTGGCATTGACTTCCTGCAGGAAGGAGATTGCCTCCAGGTTCTCCCGGCCGCCGAAGCGGTTGGGCCGCCACTGGCCTTCCTCGCGGGAGTAGTCGAGGTAGAGCATGGAAGCCACGGCGTCCACGCGCAGGCCGTCGATGTGGAACTCCTCCAGCCAGTAGAGGGCGTTCGCCACCAGGAAGTTCCGGACCTCGGTGCGGCCGAAGTCGAAGATCAGGGTGCCCCAGTCAGGGTGTTCGCCAAGGGCAGGGTCTGCGTGTTCGTAGAGGGGCTCGCCGTCGAACTGGGCCAGCGCCCAGGCATCCTTCGGGAAGTGTGCCGGTACCCAGTCCAGCAGGACGCCGATGCCTGCCTGGTGCAGGGAATCCACAAGGTAGCGGAACTCGTCCGGGTGTCCGAACCTGGACGTGGGCGCGAAATAGGACGTGACCTGGTAGCCCCAGGAACCGCCGAACGGGTGCTCCGCCACGGGCATGAATTCCACGTGCGTGAACCCGAGCCACTTGACGTAATCCACAAGTTCCTTGGCAAGTTCGCGGTAGCCAAGTCCCAGGCGCCAGGACCCGAGGTGTACTTCATAGACGCTCATGGCCGAGTTGTGGGGATCGCGCTTGGCCCGCGCTTCCATCCATTCGTCATCCTTGAAGGCGTAGGAGGGTTCCACCACCCTGGAGGCGGTCAGCGGGGGCACTTCAGTGCCGAAAGCCAGTGGGTCGGCTTTTTCAACCCAGTAACCGCCGCGCGTCAGGATTTCGTACTTGTAGCACGCTCCTGCTTCGACCCCGGGAATGAAGACCTCCCAGACACCCGAAGACCCCAGTGAGCGCATCGAGTTTTCCCGGCCGTCCCAGGAATTGAAGTCACCCTTGATCCGGACCGCCTGTGCATTCGGGGCCCAGACCGCGAAGGAAACACCGTTGACGTCACCCAGGGACGACTTGTAGTGCCGGACGTGGGCGCCGAGCACCTGCCACAGTTTCTCGTGCCGGCCTTCGCCGATGAGGTGCAGGTCCACTTCCCCCACCGTGGGCAGGTAGCGGTACGGTTCGTCGACGGTGACCGCGTCCCGGCCCGGGTAGGTGACCGAGAGCCGGTAGTCGGGAACATGGCCCTGCTCCACCGGTTCAAGGACGGCAACCCACACGCCGTGGGCCTCGTGCTGCATGGGGACTTCACCGGCCCGGGTGACCACGGAAATGGCCTCGGCGAGGTGCTTCACGGTGCGGATGGTGACATGCCCGTAGTCGTCCAGGTGCGCGCCCAGGACGGAGTGGGGGGCGTGGTGTTCACCGTTCGCGATCCTGCCCAGGGTGCCTTCATCCACGTGCAGGGGCACCCCCGGACGGTCAGTTCGTGCTGAGCCTGTCATTTCGTTACCTTCCGATGCTGCACCGGCATGATCGCCGGCGCCGTTACCGCTCAGGACCCGCCTGGCGGCGCTTACTGGAATCGCCAGCCAGTCGGGCCTGTTACGCATTTCATAAACAACTTCGTACAGCGCCTTGTCCAGCCACAATGCCATAAACAGGGGCGAGGTCCGGTCCACCGTGCCGGGAATGACCTCCGCATAGCCTGCCAGGAAGGCATCGGCGCAGTCGTCCACCCAGCTTTCCGGGACCTGGGCGCCCTCCTGCTCACGCTGCGCTGCTCCGGCAGCGTAATCGAAGGAGCGCAACATTCCCACGACGTCCCTCAGGGGAACATCAGGGACGTTCCGTTCCGCGATGGGCCGTAGCGGCTCGCCCTCGAAATCGAGGATGGCCCACCGGGATTCGTCGCCGGCCTGGCCGGTGACCTGCAGGATCTGGCCGAGGTGGAGGTCGCCGTGGATGCGCTGCAACGGCCCGACCGGGGCTTTGCCCATGGTGGCCAGGAGTGCTTCCAGGGCGTCGTCGTAAGGGCCGACGGCGGCGCGGGCTTCTGCCCAGGCGGTCCGGACGCGCTGGGCAACGGCAGGTCCTGCCCCCTTACCGGGTTCAGGCTCGTCCGACTGCCCCAGGGCCTCCGCCAAGCGTTTGTGCACCGTGGCCGTGGCCGTGCCAAGGGCGCGCGCTTCTGCAGTGAAGTCCCTGCCGGAACGGGCGGCGTCCACCGCAAGCCGCCAGGCGTCACGTCCGCCTGCCAGGAATTCATGGGCCACCGCAAGTTCCCCCTGGACATAGCGGCTGCCCGGGCTGCCCTGGCCAAGCCACTCCCCCCGGACCCAGCCAAGGGTTCCGGGGACCTCGGAGGTTCCCGCCTTGGTGAGGGCGGCCCCTACCTCGATCTCCGGGTTGATGCCTTCCGAAAGCACCCGGAAGAACTTCACCATGGCTGCCGACTCGCCGTCGTCCACGATGACCGAACTGTTGGACTGCTCGCCGGAGAGCACCTTCACCACGCCTTTGGCCGTGGGAAGCCGGTAGGGCCCGTCGACGCGGTACCCGGTTGCGGTGCCGCTGGCGGCCTTCCCGCCTTGCCGGACGAGCTCCAGCCAGGCACCGACGAAATCGGGGTCGTGCACGGCGTCATATACCCAGGGCCGGGTGGGATCCATTCCCGCAGCTTCGCCCACCAGCGCACGCTCCATGCCTCCCGCCGGCGCGGGCCGGAAACTCAGCGGAACCTGGACCACGGCGCTGCGCGGACCGCCGTCGGTCCCCTCGGTGGTGACGTTGAGGAGGAATACGGCCAGCGCCGCGTGGCCGGTCGGATCGTCCAGGCCCAGGCTGCCGGCCTGGCTGACGGCGAAGTCCGGGGTCTTGACGGGGAACCACCGCTGCTGCGGCAGCCATTCCTTGAGCAGAGCGGTCAGGGCGGGAGTGAGGATTGGCTGGTTCATCTCAGTTCTCTATCGACAGGATGGGCATGGCCTGGGTGTACGGGGAGGACGGGTTGGACGACGCCGAGCGCATCCGAAGCCAGAAGAAGTCGTGGCTTCCGATGGTCAACGTGAGGGTGCCGTCGTCCCCGATGCCGGGGAAGATCTGGCCGCCAAAGACATCGCGCAGCCCCCGCCCCGCGTATTCGGGAATCCGTAATGTTGCAGCTACCGGGTGTTGGGAGAGGTTGAAGGCGCAGAGGATGGTTTCCGCGTTCGCGCCGGCCGGGTTGTCGTCCGGCAGGACGCGCAGGTACGCCAGGACGGCGTCGTGGTCGGCTTCGACGTGTTTGAATTCGCCCAGCCCGAAGGCAGGGTGGTTCTTCCGGACGCTGAGGATCTGCCGGGTCCAGCGCAGCAGGGAACCCGAATGGGCCGCCTCCGCCTCCACGTTGGCCATGCTGTAGTTGTAGACCAGCGACTGGATGGGCGGCAGGTACAGCTTGCCGGGGTCCGCGTGGGAGAAGCCCGCGTTCCGGTCCGGGTTCCACTGCATGGGCGTGCGGACGGCGTCGCGGTCCTCGAGCCAGATGTTGTCCCCCATGCCGATCTCGTCCCCGTAGTACAGGAACGGACTGCCCGGCAGCGACAGCAGGAGGGCGTTGATCAGTTCGATCTCCGCACGCGAGTTGTCGAGCAGTGGTGCCAGCCGGCGGCGGATGCCGATGTTGGCCCGCATCCGCGGGTCAGGTGCATACCAGCCCAGCATGGCGGCGCGCTCATCCGCGGTGACCATTTCCAGGGTGAGCTCGTCGTGGTTGCGAAGGAAAGTTCCCCACTGCGCGCCCTCGGGGATGTCCGGGGTTTCGTACATGGTCTCGATGATGGGCGCGGCCTTCTGGTCACGCAGCGCGTAGTACAGCCGGGGCATGATGGGAAAGTGGAACGCCATGTGGCATTCGGGTTCCTCAACCGTGCCGAAGTACTCCACCACCTCGGTGGGCGGCTGGTTGGCCTCGGCGATGATTACGCGGCCGGGATAGCTTTCGTCCACCATGGCCCGCAGCTGGCGCAGGAACTCATGGGTGGCGGGAAGGTTCTCGCAGTTGGTGCCTTCTTCCTCGAAGAGGTAGGGAATGGCGTCCGCGCGGAAACCGTCGATTCCCTGGTCCAGCCAGAACCGGACGACGTTGAAGACGGCGTCGATCACCTTCGGGTTTTCGAAGTTCAGGTCCGGCTGGTGGCTGAAGAACCGGTGCCAGAAGAACTGGCGGCGGATGGGATCGAACGTCCAGTTCGATTCCTCCGTGTCAACGAAGATGATGCGCGCGTCCTGGTATTTCTCGTCCGTGTCGCTCCAGACGTAGAAGTCGCCGAACGGCCCGTCCGGGTCCTTCCGGGATTCCTGGAACCAGGGGTGCTGGTCCGAAGTGTGGTTCAAGGGCAGGTCGATGATGACCCTGACACCGCGGGCGTGGGCCTCTGCCACCAGGCGCTTGAAATCGCTGATGGTGCCGAACTCGTCCAGGACCGAGTTGTAGTCGGAGATGTCGTAGCCGCCGTCCCGCAGCGGTGACTGGAAGAACGGCGGCAGCCACAGGCAGTCCACGCCCAGCCACTGCAGGTAGTCCAACCGGTCGATGAGTCCGGAGAAATCCCCGGACCCATCGCCGTTGGCATCCGCAAAGGCCCTGACAAGTACCTCGTAGAACACGGCCTTGCGGTACCACAACGGGTCATGCTGAAGGCCAGGCGCATTTAGCTCGAACGTGCTCTTGGGGGTGAAATGCCCGGAACTTTGCGGATTGAAACTCACGAATGCATTCTCCTCACGCTCAGGATGTGGGCGGGCTCCACGTGCGGATCGAGGCGCACGTAGTTGTACTCGCCCCACTCCCAGCTTTGTCCTGTGAGCAGGTCATCCACATGGAAGCCGCCGCCCGGGGTGAGGTCCTGCGGGTCCAGTTCAAGGGCTGCCAGCTCCAGGGCCACGCTGCACTCCTTGGTGACGTGCGGGTCCACGTTGACCACCACGATGATGGTGTCCTTTGACCCGTCGGGAAGTGTCTTGTGCTTGGAGTACACCACGGTGGAATCGTCCGTGCTCTGGTGGACCGTGAGGTTCTGCAGGTCCAGCAGGGCAGGATGGTCGCGGCGGATGTGGTTGAGCCGGGTGATGTACGGAGCCAGCGAGCGCCCGGATTCAGCGGCGGCGTCCCAGTCACGGTGCTTGTACTCGAACTTTTCGTTGTCGATGTACTCTTCGGCGCCGGGCCGGGCCACGTGCTCGTACAGCTCATAGCCGGCGTAGACACCCCACAGCGGGCTGCCGGTGGAGGCCAGGACCGCCCGGATCCGGAACGCCGCAGGCCCGCCGTACTGCAGGTATTCGGTGAGGATGTCCGGGGTGTTGACGAAGAAGTTGGGACGGAAGAACGCCGGTGATTCGTGGCTGACTTCGTCGAAGTAGGCCGCGATTTCCTTCTTGGTGTTGCGCCACGTGAAGTAGGTGTAGGACTGCTGGAAACCGGCCCTGCCCAGTGCGTGCATCATGGCGGGCCGGGTGAACGCTTCGGCCAGGAACACCACGCCCGGCACCGCTTTATTCACTTCGGCAATAAGCCATTCCCAAAACCACACCGGTTTGGTGTGCGGGTTATCCACGCGGAAAATCTTTACGCCGTGGCTGACCCACAACAGCACAATCCGCAGAATTTCCTGGGAAAGTCCCTCAGGGTCGTTATCGAAATTCAGCGGATATATGTCCTGGTACTTCTTTGGCGGGTTTTCCGCGTAGGCGATGCTGCCGTCCACCCGGGTGGTGAACCATTCCGGGTGCGACTGGACCCAGGGGTGGTCCGGTGCCGCCTGCAGGGCGAGGTCCAGCGCCACTTCCAGGCCGAGTTCGTTGGCCCTCGCCACGAAGGCGTCGAAGTCCTCGAAGGAGCCGAGGTCCGGGTGGATGGCGTCGTGGCCGCCCTCCTTGGCGCCTATGGCCCAGGGTGAGCCGGGATCGTTGGGGCCGGCCACCAGGGTGTTGTTCGGTCCCTTGCGGTGCTGCACGCCGATGGGATGGATGGGCGGCATGTACAGGACGTCGAAGCCCATGGCCGCCACGGCGTCGAGCCGCTTTGCCGCGGTCCGGAAATTGCCCGACGTCCACACGCCGGTGTTGTGGTCCTTGACGGCGCCTTCGGACCGGGGGAAGAACTCGTACCAGGCGCCCCGGCCGGCACGGTCGCGTTCCACCAGCAGGGGGTACTTCTGCGAAACGGTCACCTGTTCCCGGATGGGCTGGCGGGCAACGATGTCCGCGATTTCCTGGCTGAAGCCGGCCGCCAGCCGTTCCTCGGTGTTGCGGGACTGGTCGCCCAGGACGCCCGCCGCGTGGCGCAGGGCCGCCCGGTCCACGTCGTCCCGGAAGTCCTCGCCCGCCGCTTCGCCGAGCAGTTTGGCACCTTCGGCAAGCATGAGTTCGACGTCGATTCCAGCGTCGATCTTCACCTCTGCGTTGTGGTGCCAGGTGCCGTAGCGGTCGTGCCAGGCTTCGATGACGAAGGACCAGTTTCCGGTTTCCGACGGCGTGAGGACGCCTTCCCAGCGGTCCGTGCCCATGCCGCGTTCCCCGCGGGGCGGCGCGAGCCGGACACGCTGGCGCTCGGCGCCTGAGGGGTCCAGCAGCACGGCGCTGACCCCGAGCTGGTCATGGCCTTCGCGGAAGGCGGTGGCGCCCACCACGATGGCTTCCCCCGGCAGGGCCTTGGCCGGAAACTTGCCGCCTTCGACGACGGGCTGCACGGCGGTGATGGGAAAACGCCCGAACCGCAGTCCCTCGGTGATGCGGCGCTGGGGCATTTTGGTGGATGCGGCACTGGTTCCTGAGTTAGTCGTCACAGGCTCGACGTTAGCGAGAAATGCGCAGGATTGCTAAGGCTGCTCACTAAATTGGGCGTGCCGCGGCCCTTTTTCTTCATGCCTCTGTCATTTACCCAAAAGAAACCTGAAGCTGGTTCCGGCCGCGCATCTTGTCGGTTAGTGTGACGCAGGTGAAGGCAATCCGCAGGTTTACGGTCCGTACAGTCCTCCCCGAGCCCATCCGGCCGCTGGCCAGGCTGGCCAGCAACCTGCGGTGGTCATGGCACCGCCCCACCCGGGAGCTTTTTGCCGGGCTGAACCCGCGCCTTTGGGAGGAAAGCGGACAGGACCCGATCGGCTTCCTGGGGATGGTGAGCCGTGAAGAGTTCCAGCAGTTGGCCACGAACCAGTCCGTGGTGGAGAAAGTCCGCGCCGCAGAGCAGGACCTTGACCGGTACCTCGAGGAGCCGCGCTGGTACCAGGGCCTGGGCCCGGACGCCCCCGCCTCGATTGCCTACTTCTCCCCCGAGTTCGGCATCACGGAGGTCCTCCCCCAGTATTCGGGCGGCCTGGGCATCCTGGCCGGCGACCACCTGAAGGCGGCCTCTGACCTTGGCGTTCCACTGGTGGGTGTGGGCCTGCTGTACCAGGCGGGCTATTTCAAGCAGTCGCTTTCCCGCGACGCATGGCAGCAGGAGACCTACCCGGTCCTGGACCCCGACGGCCTGCCCCTGACCCTGCTCCGTGAGCCGTCCCCCGACGGCAACGGCAAGGCACTGCAGATCTCCCTTCCGCTGCCCAACGGAAGGCGCCTGCTGGCACACATCTGGCGTGCCGACGTCGGACGCGTTCCCCTGCTCCTCCTGGACTCCAACGTCCCGGGCAATGACGATGCCGCCCGCAGCATCACCGACAGGTTGTACGGCGGCGGCGGCGACCACCGGCTGCAGCAGGAACTCCTGCTGGGCATGGGCGGCGTCAAAGCCCTGCGCGCCTTCCAGAAACTGACAGGCAGCCCCGCCCCGGAGGTTTTCCACACCAACGAAGGGCACGCCGGGTTCCTGGGGATCGAGCGCATCCAGGAACTCATGTCCGGAGAGCAGGCGCTGACGTTCGACGAGGCGTTGGCGTCAGGCCGTGCCTCCACGGTATTCACCACGCACACTCCGGTGCCTGCCGGCATCGACCGGTTCGAGATCAACCAGATCAGCCACTTCTTCCAGGCCGGACTGGCACCGGCCGTGCCGCTGGACAGGATCCTTGAACTGGGGCGCGAGAACTACGCCGACGGCAACCCTTCCGTGTTCAACATGGCCGTCATGGGGCTCCGGCTTGCGCAGCGTGCCAACGGCGTGGCCAAGCTCCACGGCGAAGTGTCCCGCGGCATGTTCTCCGCACTGTGGCCGGGCTTTGACCACAGCGAGGTACCCATCACGTCGGTGACCAACGGCGTGCACGTGCCCACCTGGGTGGACAGCCGCATCTCCAAGCTTGCCCGGGACCAGTTCGGCAGCGAGGCCGAAGCGCTGGGCAAATGGGACCTGGCCTACAACGTCAGCGACGCCGACGTCTGGGCGCTCCGCCGGGAGATGCGGGCTGCCCTGGTGGAGGACGTACGCGGCAGGCTGAGGGCAGCATGGAAGAAGCGGGGGGCCGCCGACGCCGAGCTGGGCTGGACGGACAACGTCCTGGACCCGGATGTACTCACCATCGGGTTCGCCCGCCGCGTGCCCACCTACAAGCGCCTCACCCTGATGCTGCGCGAACCGGCGCGGCTCAAGGCTCTGCTGCTGCACAAGGAGCACCCCATCCAGCTGGTGATCGCCGGAAAGTCCCACCCGGCAGATGACGCCGGCAAGAAGATGATCCAGGACCTGGTGCGCTTCACCGACGACCCGGAAGTACGGCACCGGATCGCGTTCCTGCCGAATTACGACATCGCCATGGCCCGGACCCTGTTTCCCGGCTGCGATGTCTGGCTGAACAACCCGCTGCGCCCGCTGGAAGCCTGCGGTACCTCCGGCATGAAGGCGGCACTGAACGGATCGCTGAACCTTTCCGTCCTGGACGGCTGGTGGGACGAGATGTACGACGGCGAGAACGGCTGGGCGATTCCCACGGCCAACAACGATGCCTCGCCCGAGGAACGCGACGACATCGAGGCCGCCGCACTTTACGAGCTGCTTGAAACGCAGGTGGCTCCCCGCTTCTACGGGAGCACGGTGTCCGAGGGTGCCGGGGCCGCGGGTCCGTCAACCATGGGCAGCGAGAAGGTGCCCACTCATTGGGTGTCCATGATCAAGCACACGCTGTCGCACCTGGGTCCGGCGGTCTCCGCCGAACGCATGCTTCGCGACTACGTCAACATCCTTTACCGTCCCGCCGCGGAGGCCGGACGCAGTGCCAATGCCAATTCCTATGCACAGGCCCGCGGACTGGCCGCCTGGTCCGCGAAGGTTCACGCCGCCTGGCCGCAGGTGCATGTGGAACACGTGGATTCGGTGGGAGTCTCGGAAGATCCGCAGATCGGCGACACGCTCCAGGTCAACGCGTACGTGGCCCTGAATGCGCTCACCCCAGAGGACGTTTGCGTTGAGGTGGCCTACGGCAAGGCGGAAGAGAACGACGCCCTGGCAGACATCACCATGATGGAACTGCAGGTGAAGGAGGACCTGGGCAACGGGCGGCACCTGTTCAGCGGGTCCCTGGTGATCGACCGCTCCGGACCGTTTGGATACACCGTCCGCGTCCTGCCGCGGCACGAGGCCCTGGCCTCGAAGGCCGAGCTGGGGCTGATCGTCAACGCTTAGCCCGCGCGCCTGGTGGGTAAGGCTCCCTGGACGACGGCAGTAACCCGATCCAGGAGGGCGCATGACCGAACGTACGGTGGCCGATGTCATAGTGGAGCGCCTCACCACCTGGGGTGTGGGCAGGGTGTTCGGCTACAGCGGGGACGGCATCAACGGCTTTATGGGTGCCCTCCGCCGGTCTGAAGGACAGGTGGAGTTTGTCCAGGCCCGGCACGAGGAAGCGGCGGCGTTCATGGCCGTAGGCCACGCCAAGTACACCGGCGGGGTGGGGGTGGTGACCTCCACCCAGGGCCCGGGTGCGGTCCACTTGCTCAACGGGCTCTACGACGCCAAGCTGGACAGTGTGCCGGTGGTGGCCATCGTGGGTCAGCAGAGCCGGACGGTGCTGGGCTCGGCCTACATGCAGGAAATCGACCTTCCTTCGCTGTTTAAAGATGTCGCCTCGCAGTTCGTGCAGATGGTCAGCGCCCCCGAACAGGTACCCATGGTGCTGGACCGGGCCTTCCGGACGGCGAAGGCCACGTCCTCCCCCTGCGTGGTGGTCATCCCGCATGACATTCAGTCCGCGCCGGCGCCCGAACTTGAGCAGCAGCACGGCATCGTGGTGACGGCGCCGTCCTGGAGCGCTGCGGCCAAGGCGCCGCGTGAGGAGGACCTCAACGCTGCCGCGGCCCTCCTCAACTCCGCCGATCGCGTGGCCCTGCTCGTGGGGCAGGGAGCAAGGCATGCCGGCGGGGAGGTGGTTGCCGTGGCGGAGAAGCTTGGAGCCGGGATCGCCACCAGTCTTTTGGGCAAGCCGTACGTGGATGAGGAGCTGCCGTTCGTCGCGGGCACCATGGGGCACCTCGGCACCACGGCAAGCGCACACCTGCTGGCCAACTGCGACGCCCTCCTCATTGTCGGCTCCAACGACCCCTGGACCGAGTTCTATCCGCCGCCCGGAAGCGCCCGTGCCGTGCAGATCGACATCGACGAGAAGAAAATCGGCAACCGGTACCCCGTGGAGGTGGGCCTGGCCGGAGACGCGGCGTCCGCACTCGAAGCCCTGAACAACAGGCTGGAGTACCGCCCGCGCACCCAGTGGCGCTCCGAAGTGGAGGCGGAAGTCAGCCGCTGGCGCATCCTCGCGGCGGACCGCGCCGCAGTCCCGGCAAACCCCGTCAATCCCGAACGCGTGGTCAGGGAGCTGAACGGCCGGCTGCCCGGCAACGCCCAGCTGAGCATCGACGTCGGGAGTTGCGTCTACTGGTACGCCCGCCAGCTGGTGCTCCCCCACGGTGTCCCCGCGCACCTGTCCGGGACGCTCGCCAGCATGGGCTGTTCCATCCCCTACGGAATTGCTGCCAAGCTTGCCCATCCGGACCGCCCTCTGCTGGCCCTGGCCGGGGATGGGGCCATGCAGATGGCGGGTGTGGCAGAGCTGGTGACGGTGGCGCACCGCTGGCGCCAGTGGAAGGACCCGCGGTTTGTGGTCTGCGTCTTCAACAACCGGGAACTGACCGAGGTTACGTGGGAGCAGCGCGAGTCGGAGGCCGAGCCGAGGTTTGCCGCCAGCCAGGAGCTGCCCGACTTCCCCTTTGCCGGGTACGCCGACCTGCTGGGGCTGCGCGGCATCCGGGTGGAGGACCCAGAGTTGATCGCGGAGGCCTGGGAAGAGGCCTTCGCGGCCGACTGCCCCGTGGTGATCGAGGTGCTCACCGATCCCGAAGTACCCCTGCTCCCGCCGTTCCCCGCCGGCCGGCAGAAAGCGGAAAACATGCGCAAGGGGCTGGCAGCGGAGGACGACGGCGGCCGGGCCTCCGCGCTCCTGGACACCTATGTGTCCCACGAGGAAGGCCCGAAGGGCTAATTGCCCGGGCCGCGGGTCTAGAGCATGACGGCGGTGACGGCGAGGTCCTTGCCGGCGTACCGTTCCGCGTCCTGCAGGATCTCGCAGATGATGCCGAACGACCTGTCGCTGCGGAACGGCGCGGCCACCTGCCACAGGACCGTCACGGGCGGGTTGCCGTTGTCGGTGATGCTGTCGGCGAAGTCGTGCAGCGAGTCGTTCAGGGCATCGAGGTTCACGCCGTAGTGTTCGGGAAAGCCCAGGACCTCGCCAAAGGTCTCAAGGACAGTACGTTTGCTGTCCGCCGGGGGAACCACCACGCTGCGGCGCCCGGCGTCGGCCACCTGCTCCTGCAGCTCTTCCAGGGTCCAGGTATCACCGGAAAAGATTCTCATGGTTACGCTAGCTGCCTTCCGCTATGAACTTGAACGTTGTGTAGTGGTCCCCGGTGTAATACTTTTCCCCGCCGTTGCCCGCAATGATGCGCCGTGCCCCGCGGTCCGTTTCGCCGGGTGTGGGGACCGTGTATTCACGGTAGTAGCCACGCTCCCGGGCGGGCAGGGCCCGCTCAAAGTTGCCGAACACCTGGTCATCCTGGCTGTACTGGTACGGGCCGCCCGCCCGGATCAGCCCCAGCACGCGGCGGCCCTCCGGCGGAAGGACCGACTCCCGCACCTCCGGCAGGCTGGACGGGTTCGCCGCCCGGAGCGGCGCGGACTGCTTTGCTGCCGCGGACGCCGCCGTTCCGCCCGGCGTGGACACTGCTCCGGAAGCTGCTCCCGGCGTCGGACTTTCCGTTTGCTGCCCCAGCAGACCGGCACCGCCGAATGCCGCGACGGCCAGCACCACCAGGGCGGCGAGGAGCAAGGGAAGGATGGAGCGGTTGCGCATGCGGGGATACCTGCCGGGCCGTTTCTGCTGGATCTAGGTGCGGTAGATATTGATGGAGTAGGCCTCGGCAAGGTCGGTTTCCCCCGACGCCACCACGAGCCCCTGCCGTTGCTTGTGGCGCGGCGACGTGGTGAGCCGGAGTTCGAACATGCTCGGGGTCCGCCGGCCGGCGTCCGGGAGGGTGACCTGCACGTCAGAGGCGCCGCCATTCACCACCACCAGGCCCGCCAGGTCGCCGCCGTCGTCGCCGAGCAGGAGCTGCATGACGCGGTGGTGCGGATCGTTCCACCGTTCGGCGGACATCGGCTGGCCGTCCTGGTCGAACCAGTAAAGGTAGGACTGCTCGTCGCGGACCGGGAAGTCGCGGGGCTGGGCTGCCAGGAACTCCTTGCGCAGCCGGATGTACCGCTTGGTGCTGCGCAGCATTTCGTGCGCCTCCGGCGTCAGCGTCCAGTCCAGCCAGGTGATGGCGTTGTCCTGGCAGTAGGCGTTGTTGTTGCCGTGCTGGGTCCTGGCCAGTTCGTCGCCCGCCGTGATCATGGGAACCCCGAGGGATACCATCATCGACGCCATAAGGTTGCGCCGTGCCTGGGCGCGCCGCGCCAGGATTACACCGTTCTCGGTGGGGCCTTCCACGCCGTGGTTGTAGCTGCGGTTGTCACCGTGGCCGTCCCTGTTCTCTTCACCGTTGTCTTCGTTGTGCTTGCGGTCATAGGAGACGAGGTCGTTCATGGTGAAGCCGTCGTGGGCGGTGACGAAGTTGACCGAGGCAAGGCGCGAGCGTCCGGATGCCGCGAAGAGGCCAGCTGACCCGGACACGGCGTCGGCCAGTTTGGCCATGGTCCCGCCGTGCCCGCCGGAATCAGCGGCCGCGCGGTCTGCCAGCCAGAAGGTCCGGACGGCGTCCCGGAAATGGTCGTTCCAGTCCACCCAGCCCGGCGGGAAGCGGCCCGTCTGCCAGCCGCCGTAGCCGATGTCCCAGGGTTCGGCGATGAGCTTGACCTCCGACAGGACGGGATCGGCAGCCACGGCGGTGAGGAAGGGATGCTTGGGGTCGAATTCGTTGTCGGAGTTGCGGCACAGGGTGACTGCGAGGTCGAACCGGAAACCGTCGACGTGGAACTCGTCCACCCAGTAGCGCAGGGAGTCGGTGACCATTTGGACCACCCGCTGGTCACCGAAGTTCAAGGTGTTGCCGCAGCCGGTGGTGTCGATGTACTTCCCGGTGCCGTCCACCCGGTAGTAGGTGTCCTCACCCAGGCCGCGGAAGCTCAGCGCCTGGCCGTCGGGTCCGCCCTCGGCAGTGTGGTTGTATACGACGTCGAGGATGACTTCCAGCCCGGCGGCGTGCAGTGCTTTGACCATCGCCTTGAACTCGTCCTGGACAGCCTGCGGGCCTGCATCCTGGGCAGCCCTGGTGGCGTAACCGGGATGCGGGGCAAAGAACGCCGCGGTGTTGTACCCCCAGTAGTTGCTCAGTCCCAGGTCCTGCAGGTGGGGCTCGTCCAAGTGGAAATGGACGGGCAGGAGCTGGACGGACGTGACCCCCAGGCTGGTGAGGTGCTCCACGACGGCGGGGTGGGCCAGGCCGGCGTAGGTACCCCTCAGCTCCACGGGGACGTCCGGATGGAGCATGCTCTGGCCCCGGACATGGGCTTCGTAAAGGATGGTATTGCGCCAGGGAAGGCCCAGGCGTTCGTCGGTTTCCCAATCGAACTCCGTGGACGTCCGGACGCTGGTGAGCACGCCTCCGCCCTGGTCCACGCCCCGGCCATACGGATCCAGCAGCAGGGGCCGGCCGCCCGGACCGTTTCCGTTCGCCGCGGCGGGTACCGGTTCCTGGTCAGCCGACGACGGCCGGAAGCCGTAGCGTGAACCGTAGGGCAGGTCCTCAACAATGCCGTGGTGCACGCCGCGGGTCACGTTCGGCAGGCTCTGGACGCGCCACTGTCCCCCGGGAGGGCAATAGACAATGTCCAGGCTGGTCACCGCCGGGGCAAAGACGGCAACGTTCGCCCGGCCACCGGCGTGGTGCCGGGTCCCGCCGGAATCAACGCGCGGGACACTGACACCGAGGGGAGCAGCCGATGAGGAGTCCATGGTGGAAGCGGTGTCGAAGAGCGGCATGACCATCACCTAAATAGTATCGGCCAGCGGCACGTGACCAGCCCGGACGTCCACGGAGTGCCGGGTTGTGTGTGGGAAATGTGTGAGAAGAGTTCTAGTTCGCAGCGCGCTGGCGGGAAACCTCGTACAGCGAGATGCCCACCGCCATCGAGGCGTTCAGGGACTCCATGGCGGAATCGATGGGGATGGAGACGATCTGGTCGCAGTTCTCCCGGACCAGGCGGCTCAGGCCCTTCCCTTCCGACCCCACGACGATGCAGACCGGTTCCGTGGCCAGGGTGAGGTCGGGCAGCGAAACGTCGCCGTCGCCGTCGAGCCCCAGGACGTAGATGCCCATGTTCTTGAACTGCTTCAGGGCGTTGTTCAGGTTTGCGGCGCGGGCCACGGGCACGCGGACGGCTGCACCGGCGCTGGTCTTCCACGCTGAGGCGGTCACGCCCACGGAACGGCGCTCGGGCACGATGACGCCGTGGCCGCTGAAGGCGGAGACGGAGCGGATGATCGCACCCAGGTTCCGCGGGTCGGTGATGCCGTCCAGGGCAACGAAGAGCGGCGCGTTGGCGACGTGCCCCTTCTTCCACTTGTCCACGGTTTCCTCGGCCAGTTCGTAGGCGTCCTGGTACTCGTAGGGCGGGATCTGCAGCACCAGGCCCTGGTGCACGGCGTCATCCGTCATCCGGTCCAGTTCCGGCTTGCCCGTTTCCATGAGCGGGATGCCGCGTTCGGCGGCCAGCTTCAGGGATTCCTTGACGCGGTCGTCCATTTCGATACGGATGGCGACATGCAGTGCCTTGGCGGGGATGCCGGCGCGAAGAGCCTCGACCACCGAGTTGCGGCCGGTCACGACTTCCTCGGTGGCACGGCCCTTGGGGCCGGACTTGGCGGCGCCGGCACTGCGGGCACCGGTCCCCCGCTTGGCAGCGGAACGTTCCGCGAGCTGCCTGGCCTTGTGGGCTTTGTGGTACACGCGGTCCTCGGCCTTGGGCGTGGGGCCCTTTCCTTCGAGGGCCTTGCGGCCATGGCCACCGGTTCCGACGGTTGGGCCCTTCTTCGCTTTCACCGATCGGCGACCATTGTTGGCCATGATGTTCCACCCTTGATTGTGCTGACTGAGTCTGCCTACCAGTCTACTGACCCGAAAAAAATCGGGAGAGCAGGCAGTTCAGGTCCCGCCTGCTGCCGCGCCGCTGCGCAGCGGCTCAGTCCCGCTTCAGGCTCCAGGTGGCGCCGTCCGGGCCGTCTTCCACCACGACGCCGGCCTGGTTGAGCGTGTCGCGGATGGCATCGGACGCGGCCCAGTCCTTCTCCGCGCGGGCAGCTGCTCGGGCCGCCAGCTGGGCTTCCACCAGGACACCCAGCGCCTCGGCCTCTTTGGTGCTGGCGGTTTCGGACCCTGCCACGGCATTCAGGCCCAGGACATCGGTCATCAGGACGACGGCGTGCATCGCGTTGCGGGCAGCGTCGTCATCACCCTCGGCAAGCGCTGTGTTGCCTGCGCGGACAGTTTCGTGCAGGGCAGCCAGTGCGCGCGGGACGTTGAGGTCATCGTCCATGGCTTCGCAGAATGCGTCCACACCCTCGAAGGAAGAGTCCTGCGGTTTCTCCAGAACGCCGGCGTCGCCACCGAAACGCGCGGTGGCCTTTGCCAGGAACCCGTCGATGCGTTCGACGGCGGCTGCGGCCTCCTGCAGGGACGTGGGCCGGTAGTCGAGTATGGAGCGGTAGTGCGCCTGGCCCAGGTAATAGCGGACCACCCGGGGCGACGCGAGTTCGAGCATCTCCGCCGGGCTGATGGTGTTCCCCACCGATTTGGACATTTTCTCGCCCTGGTAGGTCACCATGCCGTTGTGCATCCAAAAGTTGGCGAACGGGTGGCCTGCCGCCTGGGACTGGGCCATCTCGTTTTCGTGGTGCGGGAAGCGCAGGTCCAGGCCACCGCCATGGATGTCGAAAGCGGTGCCGAGGTACTTGGTGACCATGGCGGAGCACTCAAGGTGCCAGCCGGGGCGGCCGGCACCCCAGGGCGAGGTCCAGCTGGCGGTGGCGGGTTCACCTTCCTTCGAACCTTTCCACAGCGCGAAGTCGCGGGGGTCCTTCTTTCCGCGGGGGTCGGCGTCGGGCGCTGCCTGCATGTCGTCGATGTTCTGCCGGGTGAGGGCCCCGTACTTGTCCCAGGACCGGACGTCGAAGTAGACGTCACCGGAATCGTCCAGTGCCGGGTAGGCGTGGCCCCGGTCAATGAGCTGCTGGATCAGGGCGTGCATCTCCGGGATGTGGCCGGTGGCCCGGGGTTCATAGGTGGGGCGGGAAACACCAAGGATGTCGTAGGCCTTCAGGAACTCCCGCTCGTAACGGTAGGCAAGAGCCCACCACTCCTCGCGCGGCACCTCGCCGGCTTCCGGGCTGAAATCGGGCGCGAAGGAAGCCTCGGACTTGGCCAGGATCTTGTCGTCGATGTCCGTCACGTTCCGGACGACGGTCACCCGCAGGCCGCGGTATTCCAGCCAGCGGGTGAGCTGGTCAAAGGCGATGGCGGAACGGATGTGGCCCACGTGCGGCATGCCCTGGACAGTGGCGCCGCAGTAATAGAGGCTGACCTTGCCGTCGACGAGGGGGACGAAGTTCCGGACTTCGGCGGAGGCGGTGTCATAGAAGCGCAGGGTCACCGCTCCAGACTAGCCGATGGTTCAGGGCCGGCGGGGGTAGACCAGGGCGGTGGCAATCGCGGAAATACCCTCGCCCCGTCCGGTGAAACCCAAGCCGTCGCTGGTGGTGGCGGTAACCCCAACATGGGCGCCCGCCGCCTCGCTCAGCACCTTTTGCGCTTCCTCCCGGCGCGGTCCGAACTTGGGCCGGTTGGCGACGAACTGCACCGCGACGTTGCCGATTTCGAAGCCGGCAGCCCGGACGATCCGCGCCGCTTCGGCAAGCAGGGTGGCGCCGGACGCGCCGGCGAATTCAGGGCGGTCGGTCCCGAAGTGGGTGCCAAGGTCGCCGATGCCGGCCGCGGAGAACAGCGCGTCGGCGGCTGCATGCGCTACCGCATCCCCGTCCGAGTGCCCCGCAAGGCCGCGCTCGCCCGGCCACAGGAGCCCGCCGAGCCACAGCGGGCGGGGGGCGTCCTCGGGCGCATAGGCATGGACATCGATTCCCACGCCGGTGCGCGGAAGGACCATGTCCGGGCTCATCCTTCCACCCAATGTGCGCCGAGGGGACCTTCCAGGAGCCCTTCGGCGAAGATCAGGTCCAGGGGCGTGGTGATCTTGAGGGACTGGGTTGACCCGCGGACGGCGTGCACCGCGGTACCGAGCATCTCCACGAGCATGGCGTCGTCCGTGACCGTTGCCGCCTGCTGCTGGTCCAGGCCCTGCGCGGCGTCGTGCGCGCGCAGCAAGGTACCGACTGTGAAACCCTGCGGAGTCTGCACAGCCCGCAACTCTTCCCGGTGAGCCGTCCCTGTAACCACCTCGGGCGCAAAGGCAGCGTCCTGACCTGACGTCGCCGCCACGGTCTTGACCGTGTCCACCACCGGAAGCACCGGGATCACGGCGGCGGCGCCCCCGGCGAGGGCATCGGACACACGGTGGAAGACGGATTCGGGCGTCAATGCCCTGGCCGCGTCGTGGACCAGGACCGCTTCGATGCCTTCCATCAAGCCCGCAATGCCGGCGCGGACAGAGTCTGCGCGGGTCGCGCCGCCGTCCACAAGCGTCAGGAGGGGTCCGCCGTCGGCCAACTCCTCCCTAAAGTCGTCGCACATCCGGCGCAGGCCCTGGTCCCCGGCGGGCAGTGCCACGCAGACCTGGCTGGCGACCCCCGACGCGACGATTCCGCGCAGGGCATGCATCAGGATTGGCTCGCCGCCCAGGGGCACTGCCGCCTTGGGCATGCCGTAGCCGAGCCGCTGCCCTGAACCGGCGGCCACGACGATGACTGCCGTGACCAGACGGGTGGATGATTCACTCATGCGGACAAGCCTACGACGCCGGCGCCCGGGTTCGGTGCGCGTGGCCCAGCAGGATTTGGGCGCAAAAAAGCCCCGGCTGCACTTGCGTGCCGCCGGGGCTAAATTCTTAGGAAGCCAGAACCTCGTCGAGAACGCTTGCAGCCTTCTCCTCGTCGGTCTTCTCAGCCAGCGCCAGTTCTGAAATCAGAATTTGGCGGGCCTTGGCCAGCATTCGCTTTTCGCCTGCGGAAAGGCCCCGGTCGTGATCCCGGCGCCACAGGTCGCGAACAACCTCGGCTACCTTGATGACGTCACCGGAAGCAAGCTTCTCCAGATTTGCCTTGTACCTGCGTGACCAGTTGGTGGGCTCCTCGGTGAACTCAGCACGGAGCACATCAAAAACGTGCTCCAGGCCTTCCTTGCCCACTACGTCCCGGACCCCAACAAGGTCAACGTTTTCTGCTGGAACTTCAATGGTCAGATCACCCTGGGCCACCTTGAGCTTGAGATACATCTTCTCTTCGCCCTTGATGGTGCGCATCTTGATTTCTTCAATCTTCGCAGCACCGTGGTGAGGGTAAACTACTGTCTCGCCGACCTCAAATACCATGTGGACATTTCCCCTTTCCCGCAGACCAGTTTATCACGATTCAGGCATATGACCGGCCGGAGAAAGGGCTCCCAACCGCGAAAATACGCGGAAAAACGGCCCAATCAACTCCCTCCACCCCCTTGACGGATGGGCGGATTAGTGCATCAGGTGAGCGTTCCCACAACGCATGTGACACCGCCGAATCCTCGTTTGACGCTCTTTGCGGATAGGCTATGGCTGAAAAAGACTTCAAATTTCTCGAGGAGTACGTGACGTGCGTTCCACTGCGATGAACCGGGCCCAGCGCGGCAAACTGGCACTGACGGCTGCTGCCCTTGGCGCCAGTCTGCTGACCGCAGGCTGCGGTTACATCACGCCCCAGCAGACCAGCCACCAGTACTCCGCCTCGGACGGCATCCGCGCAGACCTCGGTCCCCTGCAGCTGCGGAACATCCTCATCGTCTCCGCCGGCGAAGACGAGCCAGGCCGCCTGATCGGCGCCGTGTACAACTCCTCCTCGAAGGACGTGAAGCTGACGGTCAACGGCGCCAAGGGTTCGCAGACCCAGGTTTCGGTCAAGGCCAACTCCTCCACATTCCTCACCGAGAACTCCGACGCAGCCATCCTGAGCACCACCGGCGGCAAGCCGGGCTCCCTGGTGGACCTGAAGATCAGCGAGAACGGCACCAACGTCAGCGACACCATCAAGGTTCCGGTCCTGGACGCCACCTTGCAGGAGTACAAGGGCTACGTACCGACCCCGAGTGCCTCGGGGTCAGCCACGCCGTCGGCTTCGTCTTCCGCAAGCCCGTCTGCCGGCGCGACGTCCAGCGCCACCTCCGGCGCCACCGCGTCCGCTACTGCCACCGCAACCAGCCGCTAGGCAGGCACCGAACGCCGGACACATATGTAACCGGACACAGCGAAAGGGAGGAGCCACCGGCTCCTCCCTTTTTGCATGCCCTTATCTGTGCGCCTAGGTGTACTCAGCCAGTAGGTTGGTTGCACCTGCTGATGGGTGGTTTGCCTCCGAGGCTGCCGTGCGGCCGGTGGTTGTTGTAGAAGTTTAGCCAGGGCTGCAGCGCGTCGGTGCGGGCCTGGTTGGATGTGAAGGGTTGGCGGTAGGCCCAGCATTCCTGGAGGGTGCGGTTGAAGCGTTCTGCTTTGCCGTTCTGCCAGGGATGGCGGGGTTTGATCAGGATATGTTTGGCACCCAAAGCAGCCAAGGCGTCCTGGAAGTCGCGGGAGAGCCGGTAGGCGAAGGCGTTGTCGGTCATGACACGCCGGACGGGTGCGCCGTTCGCTGCCATGGCGGCGGCGGCCCGGGTGAGGAACCCGGCGCAGGTCGGGCCTTTCTCGTCGGGCAGGACCTCGGCGTAGGCGAAGCGGGTGTAGTCGTCCACGGCGACGTGGACGTAGTCAAAGCCCATCCTCTGATGCGACTTGCGGTGGTTTGCCGCGCTCTGGGAAGGGTCGGCCCGCCACCCCCCGCCGTCAGGGATCCGGCCAAGTTTCTTGACATCGATATGGATCATGTCCCCTGGGGCGTCTCGTTCGTAGCGGCGGTCGGTAGCCCGGGACGCGCGGATCCGTTCCCCGGTCACCGGGTCCAGATCCCACAACCTGGGCATGCCCGCCCTGGCCAAAATCCGGGAGACCGTCCGGGCGCTCGTGCGGCAGCGCAAAGCCAGGTCCGTTGGCCCTTCGCGGTGCTCCACGCGCTGGGTCAGGACATCGGCAACGACTTCCGCCGAGGTGGCGTGGGGGCAGGATCTTGGTCGGGAGCTGCGGTCCTCGAGGCCGTCCCAGCCGTGGGCACGGTACCGGCTGAGCCAGCGGTGCGCGCAAGTCCGCGAGATGCCCATTTCCTTCGCCACGTGAGCGACGGGACGGCCGGCGAGGACGCGCTCGACGAGGATCCGCCTACCATTCGGAGTCAGACGGGCATTACGGTGAGACATGAGGACCTCTTAGTCGTTGGCTGTGTGTGGTAACCACCAACC
>NZ_JBQEQF010000039.1:0-20742 GCF_052046035.1 Paenarthrobacter sp. 22069
CTTGGGTGGGATGACGTCGTCCCAGTTGTTGACCAGCTGCATGTTCTGGTTCACCAACCACACGTTCCCCGAGTTCACATCATTCAGGACCACCAGGTCCCGGTTCACCCGGAAAACATACGACGGCGACGCACTCGCCTTCGGCACCGCAACATTCTTATCATCAGCATCATTGACACAGTCCCGGACATACTTGTTCGCACCCGACCACGCCGCATGCACACACCCACCCAACTGCACCGGAGCGGCCGGAACACCCTCGCCATCAAACGCCACCGTCTTCGCGGAACCACCATCCAACGGCTGCTTCAACAACGCCTTCCGTGTCGCCACCGCCACAACATCACTGCCCGGCCCAGGCTGCTGCAACTTCGCATCCCGCGCATCCTCCAACGCCAGCCGCTTACCCCCAGGCAAAAACAGGCTCCCCGCAGCGGCATCCAACACCACCGGCCGGTCCCCCACCACCGTCATCTGCAAATCCCCGGCACCCTTAAGCCCATCCCACGTACTGGACTCCGACGACGTCACCGCTCCATTAGCATCGACCCCCGTCACCGTCACAGCCCCGGTCTTCGGATCCGCCGAATAAATCCGGTCATCAGACCCCACCGCCGACACAATCCCCGCCGAACCCACCACCACAGGCTCCGACGCTTCCTTATCAAAACCATTCACCGTGGACGGCGACACCGCCCACACCTTGCCCGACGCAGCATCCGTCACCGAAATCGTCCGCGCCCCAAAACTCACAACAGCCGCCCCCGGCAACTGCTTATCCCCACCCAGGCGCATATTCGCCGGCGACACCTGGTTCAACGTCGAACCAGCCTCATCATCAACAAACACCTCACCCGCATGCTGCAACACATCAAACGTCGTCGACGCCGGCGTCACCGCACCATCCAACACCCGCGACGGATAATTCAACCGCCCCACAGCATTCTTCGACTTCGAAACAACCCACACACCACCGTCGTTCAACTCCACCTCAGTGGTCTTAAACCCCGGATACAACACAGCACCCGTCACCACCACAGCAACCACAACACCAAACGCAGAACCGGCGATCCGGCGTGAGCGGAACGGGCGGCGCCATGGGGGTACGCCGGCGGCAGGGCTCTTAAGGCGCGTTTGTCCGCGACGCTTCATGAGTGAAAATCCCCCAGTAGATTTTTGGCTCGATGCCGGCAGCCGGCATCACAGGATCCCGGGCACCACAACGATACCGCTATACGCCAACAAATGGACAAATTCTTTCGGCCCGGTTGGAAGGGCCGGCGCCGGGAGAGGTCCTAGTCCAGGACCAGGCCCCTGCCCCGGCCGCGGGTGAGGCGGACGGGGTTGATCTCGCCAAAGCCGCGCACGTTCTCCGGCTCCTGGGGGATCATGACAAACCGCTCGTCGTGCTCCAGCGCAGAGGCAGTCATCGAATCCACCAGGACGGTTCCGGGATCGGCAAGCGTGGTCAAGCGCGCGGCCAGGTTGACGGTGGGGCCGTAGATGTCTCCCAGGCGGGACAGGATCCTGCCCCACACCATGGCCACCCGGGCCTCGGGGAGGATCTCATCCTCGGTGAAGGCCTCGGCGAGCGCCAGGGAAATCTCGGCACCGGCCGCCGGGGTCTCGGCGATGTACAGGACTTCATCACCCACGGTCTTGACCAGCCGGCCGCCGCCCACCGAGATGATCTCGGCACACTTGTTCTCGAAGCGCTGGACCAGCCGGGCCAGCGTCTTTTCGTTCATCCGGCGGGACAGGCTGGTGTAAGAAACCAGGTCCGCGAAACCAACCGCGCGGGCCAGGGGCAGCGGCGCGTCATCCTCGTCGCCTTCCCGGCCTTCCTCGCTGGCCTGCAGCCCGGCCTCGGCGCGCACCGCGAGCCGCTGGACACCGGCGTTGAGCTGGCGGCGCCAGGAGTAAACCAGCACTTCTTCTAGGGCGTCCACCAGGGCGGGAAGTTCATTGACCAGGCGTTTGCGGGCCACGGCGTCCGTGACGCCCTGCTCGTGGACCATGTCCTCCACCAAGGCCTCGATCTGCCAGACCACCATGCGGTCCGTCATCTGCCCGATGGAGCGGGTCACCGAGATGGCAGCTTCCTCCGTGAGCTTGCCGGCGCGGACCAGGTCCACGACGGTGGACAGCGCGGCCTGGTCGCGTTCGGTAAAGGCAACGTCCTCGTCGCCGAAGTTCGGGAACCCCAACGCACGCCACAGTTTGCGGGCGGAGAGCAATGAGAGCCCTGCGCCGGCGGCAACTTCACGGCGCCGGAGCTTGCGCTCACCGCCCAGCAGCCGTGCCTCGAGGGCTTTCATGGCCAGGCGTTCGGCGGACATGGCGCCGGTAGTCGGGTGCCGGTCCGTGCTCATCGAGGACCCGGGTTCCGGTGCCGTACCGGGGGCAGCCTCCGCATCGTCGGAAGCGGAGTCGGCGTCAAATGCGGCGGTGGTGCCGGGTGCGATGCCGTCCACGCGTTCCTGCTGGTCCTCATCGGTCATCCCGTCCACCTTCTCTCATGTCCTCCGGAAAATCCCCGGCGGGGTAATACGTCGCGCCGCCCGGCTGGGGCTCGCTGAAATCCGGGCTGTCCTCCGGCAGTTCCCCGATAGCGTCGAGGATAAAGTCGCGGAACCTGGAAACCTCGGGCACGTCGCGAAAGGTCACCACGCCCTGGTACCCGGTTTCCAAGGATATATTCCCGGAGCGCACCAGTCGCTGCAGCAGGGATTCGTGGACCATCAGGTTACGCACCGAGGCCAGGTTCACCTGCTGGTCCCGCCGGTTCAACAGCCCGTATCTGGCCACCATCCGCTGGCTGGTCAGGGTGTAGCGCGTGCTGTGCCAGCGGACGAGCCGGGGCAGGCAGTAACCCAGCCACACAGCAGCGGCCGCCACCACGCAGGCTGTGACCAGCCACGGCGTCCACTGGCGGTCAAGGGCAGGTGCCAGCCGGGCGGCTCCGCCCCGGATGATCCAGGCACTTGCGTAGGCAGCCACCGCCGGCGACAGGACGAACGCCACGGCAGCCCCGGCCAGCTTCCGCGGCTGCGGGCGGGTAGTGACGATCACCTGCTCCCCCGGAAGCAGGGTCCTACGCATAACCGCCATGATTGGGTGCATCCGGCGACACCCAGGGCCGCAGGTGGACAACGTCCCCGGCGGTTACCACATGCTCGCGCGAATCGCGGTCCACCACCAGCAACGAGCCGTAGTCGTCCAGCCGGGATGCGTGGCCAATGATTTCGTGGTCGCCTGGCAACTGCGCGCGCACCTGCTTGCCCAACGTCACCATGACCGCCTCCACCCTCTTGTGCAGCGAAGGGCCACCCGCCATACCGGCCGCGGGATCGCCGTCGGCATTGCAGAAACTGCGGTACAGCACCGCAAAGTGTGACAGGTAGCTCTTCAGCAGGGCCGTGCGGTCGGTGGTGCGCGCACCTTCCAGGGCGACGGAGGTGGCGGTGGGCACCGGGAGTTCGTCTTCGCGCAGGGTGACGTTCAGTCCCGTGCCCAGGATGACGGGCGGCACATTCCCGTCCACCATGGGGCCCAGCTGGGCCAGGATCCCTGCGATCTTCCGGCCCCGCACCAGGACATCGTTGGGCCACTTCAGCTCAGCCGGAATGCCGGCCGTTTCCAGGAGCGTTTCCCGCAGGGCCAGGGCGGCAATAAGGGACAGCCAGGAGTAGCTCTGGGTGGGCAGGGGCCGGCCGTCGGCGTTGACGGGGCGCAGCACAACGGAGACGGACACTGAACTCAGCGGCGGCGCCTCCCAGCGCCTGTCCAGCCGCCCCCTGGCCGCTGTCTGGTACTCGGCGGTCAGGACGGAGAGGTCCGTCCACGCTGCGGGCTCCACGGTGACGGAGCGCAGGAGGTCGGCATTGGTGGAACCGGTCGAGTCCACCACGTCAATCCGGGGTATTCCCGTAGCGGCAAGGAAACGCTGGTCGGCCAGGTCCCCTCGGTTCAGCGGGGTGCCCGGTGCGTGTGCGTCATCCATAGCTCGATCCTACCGATCCAGGCCGTGCCCCACCCAGCCGCGCCCCGCCACGGAACGCAGGGCCGGAGGCGGCGGCAAAGCCCGTTAGAGGAAGATATCGGGGACCAGCTGGTCCTCGGGGGCTCCCAGGCTGTAGGGCCGGAAGTCCGTCACGCCAGCGGCGCCAAGGACCTGTTCGTCCGTGTAGAAGTTTCCGGACGCCGGGCCACCGGCGGCGAGGTTGCTTCCGGTCAGGACGGCGTGGGCGGCGTCGGCCATGATCTGCGGTCCGCGGGCGGCCAGGACCATCGTCTCGCCGTGCGGCATGTTGCGGATGGCAGCCGTGTCGATCAGGGTGCACGGCCACAGCGAGTTGACCCTGATCCCGTCGGCCTTCAGTTCCTCGGCAAGGCCCAGCGTGGTCAGGCTCATGCCGTACTTGGCCATGGTGTAGGCAAGGTGCTTCCCGGCCCAGGACGGATCGAGGTTCAGCGGCGGCGAGAGGGTGAGGATATTTCCCTGGCCCGAGGCCCGGAGCGCGGGGAGCGCCAGCTTGGACAGCAGGAAGGTGCCCCGCACGTTGATGTCCTGCATCAGGTCGTACTTTTTCATGTCCACGGCGTCCGTCGTGGACAGGTCGATTGCTGAGGCGTTGTTGATGACGACGTCGATCCCGCCGAAGCGGTCCACCGCGGCTTCCACGGCGCCGGCCACGTCGGCGTCCCGGCGCACATCGCCAACAAGCGGCAGCGCCTGGCCACCCGCTTCTTCAAGTTCCGCGGCGGCGGTGAACACCGTGCCCGCCAGCTTGGGATGCGGTTCGCCCGTCTTGGCCAGGATCACGATGTTGGCGCCGTCGCGGGCCGCTCTCCTGGCAATCGCCAAGCCGATTCCCCGGCTTCCGCCGGAGATGAGGATGGTCCGGCCTGCCAGGGAGCCGGACGCCCGGTAGGGGCTTTCGGAAGCACGCAAAGCATCATCGCTTGAAGTCATGGGAACACTGTAACCCAAACAAGTTACCGGTGAGTAACATTGTGGAGGGGGCGCAGGAACGCCAGAAAATTGTAGGATCCCTACAGCTGCGGGCGTCCAAAGCGTCATTAGACTTGCCAGCAGGGTTCGTTCTTTGTGTGGTTGCTACTTAATGGTCCATACAGCTCGGCCCGCCAGCCAACAGAACTGACCTGCTACAGAGCCGGAGACACTTGATGAGCCACGATCTGACAACGACAGCGGGAAAGATTGCCGATTTCCGCGACCGCCAGGCGCGCGCCGAAAAGCCCTCCGGCCCCGAGGCCATCGAAAAGCAGCATGCACGCGGCAAGAACACGGCCCGCGAGCGCATCGCCATGCTCCTGGACGAAGACTCGTTTGTTGAATTCGACGCACTGGCGGTCCACCGCTCCACCGCCTTCGGCATGGAAAAGAAGAAACCGCTGGGTGATGGCCTGGTCTCCGGCTACGGCACCGTGGACGGCCGGCTGGTGGCGGTCTACAGCCAGGACTTCACGGTGTACGGCGGCTCGCTGAGCCAGGTCAACGGCGAAAAGATCGTCAAGGTCCAGGAATTCGCCCTCCGCAACGGCTGCCCCGTCGTCGGCATCCTGGACGGCGGCGGCGCGCGCATCCAGGAAGGCGTGGCCTCGCTGGCCATGTTCGCGGACATCTTCCGGAACAACGTGCACGCCAGCGGCGTGGTCCCCCAGATTTCGATCATCATGGGCCCCTCCGCCGGCGGCGCCGCCTACTCCCCCGCACTCACAGACTACGTAGTGATGGTGGACAAGACCTCCCACATGTTCATCACCGGGCCGGACGTCATCAAGACCGTTACGGGCGAAGACGTGGACATGGAAACCCTTGGCGGCGCGCGGCAGCACAACGCCACCACCGGCACCTCCACCTACTTGGCCTCCGACGAGACCGACGCCATCGAGTTCGTGCGCGAACTGCTGGACTTCCTGCCGTCGAACAACCTGTCCGAGGCGCCCGTGCTGGGGCACCAGCAGGAGTTGGAGATCGACGACGACGACCTCGGCCTGGACACGCTGGTCCCGGACTCGGCCAACCAGCCCTACGACATGCGCACCGTGGTGGAACAGATTGTCGATGACGGCCACTTCCTGGAGATGCAGGCCCTGTACGCCCCCAACGTCATGATCGGCTACGGCCGCGTGGAGGGCCACACCGTGGGCATCGTGGCCAACCAGCCGCTGCAGTTTGCCGGCACCCTGGACATCGCCGCTTCCGAGAAGGCAGCCCGCTTTGTGCGCCACTGCGACGCCTTCAACATCCCCATCATCACCCTCGTGGACGTCCCCGGCTTCCTGCCCGGCAAGGACCAGGAGTTCCAGGGCATCATCCGCCGCGGCGCCAAGCTCCTGTACGCCTACGCCGAGGCCACCGTTCCCAAGCTGACCGTCATCACCCGCAAGGCCTACGGCGGCGCCTACATCGTCATGGGTTCCAAGAAGCTCGGTGCCGACCTGAACCTCGCGTGGCCCACTGCCCAGATTGGCGTCATGGGCGCACAGGGGGCAGTGAACATCCTCTACCGCCGCGACCTTGCAGCCGTTGCCCAGGACGGCGGCGACGTCGAGTCCCGCCGCGCCGAGGTGATCCGGCAGTACGAGGAAGAACTCCTCAACCCCTACCAGGCAGCCGAACTCGGGTACGTGGACGCCGTGATCGCCCCCTCGGACACACGCATCCAGATCATCAAGGGCCTCCGGGCCCTGCGGGACAAGCGCGCCAGCCTTCCGGCCAAGAAGCATGGGAACATCCCGCTGTGACGGCCGAACACAATCCCGCACCCGGGCCCGACGAAGGCGCCCCCCTGCTCTCTGTTGTCAAAGGGCAGCCGACCGCCGAGGAACTGGCCGCGCTGACCGCCGTCGTCCTTTCCCTGGGCGGGGAAAGCCCGGCCCCCGCCACGACGCAAACCGTCCGGCACTGGGTGCGCCGCCAGCAGCTGCGGCTCGCGCCCACGCCGGGACCGGGTGCCTGGAAGCGCAGCCAGGGCTGATCTCCTCCCCGCCGGCCCCCAGATCCCGCTTCGCCCGACCCGGGTCCCTCGCCGGCGTGGGCGCAACCAGGCAGCCGGGTAGTCTCGGAATGTGACTACAGACACTGCACCCGCCGCGCGCCCGCATACCCGGATCGACGCCGTCGCGGACAACTACACGGACACCCTGATCAGGCTTAACCCGACATTCGCCACAACCCTTGGCCTGCCCGGACACGAAACGGAGTACCAGGACTTTTCGCCGGCCGGCATCGCCGGCTTCGCCGAAGCCGCACGGGATGCCCTCGCCGCCCTTGAGGGTATGCCGCCTGAAGACGACGTGGACGGCGTCACTTTGGACGCCATGCGGGAACGCCTGGGCCTTCAGCTGCTGATCCATGCCTCCGGCTGGGAATACGCGGAGCTGAACAACATTGCCTCCCCGGCACAGGACATCAGGGCCATCTTCGACCTCATGCCCACCGCAACCGAGCAGGACTGGGAGCACATCGCCGGGCGTGCGCACAACGTCCCGGCAGCCATCAGCGGCTACACCGAATCCCTGCGAATGGCCAGGGACGCCGGCCGGGTGGCCGCCGCCCGGCAGGTCCGGACCGTCATCGGACAGGTGACCAAGTACACCGCGCCGGACGGCTTCTTCGCCAAGCTGGCAGCCGGCGCCAGCACCGGCACAGGACCGCTGCCTGCAGCTTTGAAGGACAAGCTCGACGCCGGTGCCGTGGCCGCCAGGCACGCCTACGCCGGCCTGGCTGCATTCCTGCGCACCGAACTGCTTCCCGCCGCACCGGAAAAGGACGCCGTGGGCAGGGCCCGCTACGCCCTGGCATCCCGGTCATTCCTCGGCGCCGAGGTGGACCTTGAAGAGACGTACGCCTGGGGCGTCCAGGAACTGGACCGCCTCATTGCCGAACAGGAGAAGGTGGCACACGCCATCAAGGCAGGGGCATCCATTGCCGAAGCCAAGGACATCCTCAACAACGACCCCGCCCGGCAGCTGAAAGGCACGGAGGCGCTGCGGGAATGGATGCAGGGCCTCTCCGACAAAGCCGTTGCCGAACTGGCCGGGGTGCACTTCGACATCCCCGAGGTCATGAAGACCCTCGAATGCCGCATCGCCCCCACCGACGAAGGCGGGATTTACTACACCGGCCCGTCCGACGACTTCAGCCGCCCCGGCCGCATGTGGTGGTCCGTCCCCGCCGGCGAAGACACCTTCACCACGTGGGCCGAAACCACCACTGTGTACCACGAAGGCGTTCCAGGCCACCACCTCCAGGTGGCCACGGCGACCTACCGGCGCGAACTGCTGAACAAGTGGCGCCGGAACGTCTGCTGGACCTCCGGCCACGGCGAAGGCTGGGCCCTCTACGCGGAAAAACTCATGCAGGAACTGGGCTACCTCAACGACCCCGGCGACCACATGGGCATGCTGGACATGCAGCGCATGCGCGCGGCCCGCGTCGTCTTCGACATCGGGGTGCACCTGGAACTCCAGATGCCCCGACGCTGGGGAACCGGCACCTGGACCGCAGACAAGGGCTACGGCTTCCTCAAGGAAAACCTTCCCATCAGCGAAGGCCAGCTCAACTTCGAGTTCACCCGCTACCTTGGCTGGCCCGGCCAGGCACCCTCCTACAAAGTGGGCCAGAGGCTCTGGGAACAAATCCGCGCAGAACTTGAAACCAGGCCTGGCTTCGACCTCAAGGAGTTCCACACCAAGGCCCTCAACATTGGCTCGGTTGGACTGGATACCCTGCGCCGGGCGCTGCTCACCTGATCAGGGCCCCTGCGGCCGGTCCCCATGTTGTGGACAGCGCGCCCAGCAATCAATAAGCTTGCTTACTAAATTGCCGGGCGCAGTGCCGAATAAACAGGGAGACCACTTTGACTGACCTCCAGGGGACACCGGCCGGGACCGGGGTGCGCGGTGAGCTGCGCCAGGACACTTCCGTAGGAGGCAAGGACCTCACCCGCTGGGACAGTCGGACAGGCCGCCGCCTGGTGGGGGTTGTCCACCGCACCAGCCAGGCGTTGGGCCCGCACGGTGCACTGATCCTGACACTGCTGGTGGGGGCAGTCATTTCCGCCGCCTTGACCGCCGCCTTCAGCGAGGTCTACGAAGCAGTAGTGGCTGCCGACGGGGTGGCCGGGCTCGACCATCCGGTGCTGGCGGCCAGCAAGGACGTCCGCACCCCCACCCTGGACGCGGTTGTCACGGCCTTCACCGATGTTGGCGGGACCATCGGCATGCCCGTCCTGGCCGTCGTCATCATGGCGGTGCTCGCCTTCCGCCGCCGCTCCTGGACCCCCGTCATCCTGATCGTTACCGCAGGCCTCGGCTCGCTGCTGATGACCATTGCCGGCAAGCGCCTCGTGGGACGCGCCCGGCCGGACCTCAGCGATGCCGTACCGCCGTACGAACACTCGGCATCGTTTCCCAGTGGACACTCCCTGAATGCAGTGGTGATTGCCGGCATCGTGGCCTACCTCATCATCCTGCGGCTCCACTCGAACCGCGCCCGGATCCTGACAGCCGCCGCGGCAGCCCTCTTCGCTGTAGCGATCGGCTTGAGCAGGGTCTTCCTGGGCCATCACTGGCTCACGGACGTGCTTGCCGCGTGGGCACTTGGTGCTGCCTGGCTGGCAATCGTGATCACCGCGCACCGACTCTACCTGACCGTCAGGAAGCACCACGAACCGCGAGATGTTAAGCACATCCGCACCGGGAATAAGTAACACAACCCCCTGCATGCCTTATGTTTTCAGGGTTTTCTGGTTCCAGGTGCAACAGTGAGGGCGTAATATTTCTCAATACTCTTTCGACGTGGTAAGAGCAGGGGGTCTAGCTTGTTCTGGTGAGCACTCAGACAAGCACCCCATCCCCCGCTGGGAAGACCGGATTCCAGCTGCCCAAGTGGGCCGGCTCCTTCGGCTTCCAGATCATCGCAGCCCTCATTGTGGGCCTCGGCCTCGGCCTGCTGGCCAAGTACACCGGCAGCACCAAGGCCAACCCCAACGGCCTTGGCGCCACCTTGCAGACCATCGGGTCCAGCTACGTGTCCCTCCTGCAGACCGCCGTGGTGCCGCTGATCTTCACCGCCGTCGTCAGCTCCATCTCCAACCTGCGCCAGGTCTCAAACGCCGCCAGGCTGGCATGGAACACCCTCCTGTGGTTCGCCATCACGTCCCTGATCGCCGTACTGATCGGCATGGGCCTGGGCGTGCTGCTGCAGCCCGGCGCCAACACCGGCATCAGCGGGGAAGCCAAGTACACCGGCAAGTCCGGTGACTGGTGGGCCTTCCTCGTGGGCCTCTTCCCCAAGAACTTCCTGGGCCTGGGCGCCAGCTCCACGGTCGGCGATTCCGGCGCCGTCACCACCTCGATCAGCTTCAACGTCCTGCAGATCCTCGTCATCGCCATCGCCGTTGGTGTCGCCGCGCTCAAGGTGGGCAAGGCCGCGGAGCCCTTCCTCACCCTCAACGCCTCGGCCCTGGCCGTGATCCAGAAGGTCCTGTGGTGGATCATCCGCATCGCTCCCCTGGGCACCGTTGGCCTGATCGGCAACGCCGTCGCCGTCTACGGCTGGGACACCATTGGCTCGCTGGGCAAGTTCACCGTGGCCATCTACGCCGGCCTGGTCCTGGTGCTGTTCGTCGTGTACCCCATCCTGATCCGCAGCCACGGATTGTCCATCAAGCAGTACTTCTCCGGCGTATGGCCGGCCGTCCAGCTGGCCTTCGTCTCCCGCTCCTCCGTCGGAACCCTGCCGCTGACCCAGCGCGTGACCGAGCGCAGCCTGGGCGTCCCCCGCGCCTACGCCTCCTTCGCCGTCCCGCTGGGCGCCACCACCAAGATGGACGGCTGCGCCGCGATCTATCCCGCTGTGTCGGCAATCTTCGTAGCCCAGTTCTTCGGCATCCACCTGGACTTCAGCCAGTACCTGCTGATCGCCCTGGTCTCCGTCCTCGGCTCTGCGGCCACCGCGGGCACCACCGGCGCCGTGGTGATGCTCACCCTGACGCTCTCCACGCTGGGACTGCCGCTCGCCGGCGTCGGCCTCCTGCTGGCCATCGACCCCATCCTGGACATGGGCCGCACGGCCGTGAACGTTGCGGGCCAGGCCCTGGTTCCCACCATCGTGGCCAAGCGCCAGGGAATCCTGGATGAGTCGCTCTACAACGCACCGCGCAACGGCACGCCGTTCGTGGATGAGGGCACCCCGGACGGAGCCGCCACCGACGGCACCAGCGCCGACACCGCACCCCGCGAACTGCAGGATGCAAAGGCGTAGCGCGCCGCAGCAATGAAAAACGTCCCCGGGAAAATTTCCCGGGGACGTTTTTCGTTGTCGAAGGACTGTGTCTCCAGCCCGTAACCGGCCGCTGGTCAGCGACCGGCGCCGCCAATCACCCCGTTCTGGACCGCCTTGGTGACCGCGTCGGCTTCGGCCTGGGTCAGCTTGCCGTCCGTGACAGCCTGGTCCAGGCGTGTTTTGAGCTCGGCGGCACGGTCAGCCTGGGCCTCGGTGCGGAGGTCCTGCAGGGCCTGCGCCACCTTCGCCTCGTCAACGCCCAGCCCATCAGCGAGGGACTTGGCCAGGGCCGCGTCGCGGGTTGCCGGATCCGGCTTCTGGCCCTCCGCGGGCGGGGTGGCGGGCTTGTTGGCGTCCCGGAAGGCCTTCAGCGCGTCACTCACCTTCGTTTCGTCCACCCCCAGCTTCGTGGCCAGCGCAGAAGCATCCATCATCATCCCGTGACCAGCCCGGCTACCGTGCCGGCCCATACCGTCGCTGTCCGTCCCGGTGCTTCCGTCAGCCGACGCGCTGGAGCTTGCGCTCGGGGTGGGGCTGGGCGTGGCGGTGGTCGCAGATGCCATGCCGGCGAAACCGACGCCGGCTGCAAGCGCCAGCGCGGCTCCAGACATGCCCAGGGTCATTTTCTTCGTGGGGTTCATATCGTGTCTCCTGATCGAGCCGTCACCCTACGGCCGCTGGTGGGGTGCCTCGTAGCGAGACATTCCAAGCATCTGCGCCCAGCTTCAGGAGACGCTGTTGGGAAGCTTTCGTTCTCCTGTGAACACAGGCTCGTGACTCTTTGACCCGAATGAACTGAAAATCTTGCCCAGAGTGCAAAGTTGCACGTAGTGTAATCTCGTGACCACCTCCTCGCCATCGCCCGGCCCCACACCGGCCCCCCGGTCGCGGCGTGAGCTCAACAAGGCTGCAACCCGGCAGGCCATCACAAACGCCGCACTCGAACTCCTGCGCGCCAAGGGCCCGGGGAACTTCACGGTGGAGGACATCGCCGAGGCAGCCGGCATCTCGCGCCGCACCTTCTTCAACTACTTCAGCACCACCGACGCCGCCCTTGCCTCGATCGTGCACGGCTTCCTGGACAACGCCATCCAGCAGCTGCGCCTCCGGCCGGTGGATGAACCCCTGCTGGAGTCCGCCCAGGCCGCGTTGATCGCCCTCGCCGACCCCAAAGCGATAGCCCCGCTCGCCGAACTCTTCACGCTGACGCAACAAAGCCCGCTCATGGCCCACACCGAACTTGAGGCGTGGGACCACTGCCGGGGCCAGGTCTTCACCGTCGCGCGCGAGCGCCTCGCCGACACCCCCGGCGGGCAGGACGAACTGTACGTCCACGCCCTGGCGGGCTCCGTCATCTCCTGCGGAAAGGCTGCCATGGAAGTCTGGTTCACCCGCCGCGGGCCGGACCTGTCACCCAGGTCGCTGGCTGAACTCCGCCAACTGCTCATCGACGCCATGGCCCTGCTGGGCACCGGCTTCACCACACCTGCTCGATCCGCTTCCCGTTCCTCCTGATCAGATCGGTTTTCCGCATGGCACTCCTCCTCTACCGCCTCGGCACGTTCGCCTACCGCCGGCGCTGGCTTGTCATCTCCCTGTGGCTTGCCGTGCTGGTCGCCGTGGGCGGCTCGGCCGCGGCATTCCACGGCACCCTGTCCAACAACTTCCAGATCCCCGGCACCGAAACCCAGCGGATCGCGGACAAGCTCAAGCAGGACCTGCCCTCAGCCTCAGGCGGCAGCGCCACGATCGTCTTCGAGGCGCATGACGGCGGCTTCACGGCCGAGAGCCGGGCCGCCGTGACAGACGCGCTCAAGAAACTCCAGGACCTGCCCGAGGTCCGCGGCACCGTGGACCCGTTTGCCACCCAGGCCCAGGTGGACCAGGCCGGCAAGGCCATCACCGACGGCGAGCAACAGCTTGCCGGCGGGCAGGCACAGCTTGATGCCTCCCGCGCCCAGCTGGAGGCCGGCAAGGCGCAGCTGGCGGCAGCCGAACAGCAGCTCACCGCCGCCGGCGCGCCGGCAGCCGTCATTGACGCGCAGTTGGGCCAGCAGAAGGCAGCCCTGGCACAGGGCCAGGCAAAGCTCGACGCCGGCACCCAGGAACTGGAAGCCAACAAGGCCAAGCTTGAACTCGGCAAGCGCCAGGCCGAGGCAGCGTCCGCCATCCGCTTCGTCTCCGAAGACAACAAGGCCGCAGTGGCGCAGGTGCAGTTCAACACCTCCATCAACGGCCTGGCCCCGGCGGTGCGCAAGCAGGTGCAGGAGATTGCCCACCAAACCTCCTCTGCAGGCGTTACCGCGCTGGCCAGCAAGGAAATCACTGAGGACATCTCGGCCCTGTTCGGCACCGCAGAAATCGTTGGCATCGCCGTCGCCGCACTGGTCCTGATCCTCATGCTCGGCACGCTCATCGCCGCCGGACTGCCGCTGCTGATGGCCATCATCGGCGTCGGCGTGGGCGTCGGCATCACGTTCGCGCTCTCCGGCCTGTTCGACATGAGCTCCATCTCTCCCATGCTTGCCCTCATGCTGGGCCTCGCCGTCGGCATCGACTACTCGCTGTTCATCGTCAACCGGCACCGCACCCAGCTCCTGGCCGGCATGGACCCTGAGGAGTCCGTGGCCAGGGCCAACGGCACGTCCGGCAACGCCGTGGTCTTCGCCGGCCTTACCGTGGTCATCGCCCTCGCGGCCCTGGTGGTCCCCGGACTGCCGTTCCTCACCGTCATGGGCCTCGCCGCAGCAGGAACCGTGGCCGTGGCGGTGCTTGTTGCCATCACGCTGACCCCCGCCATGCTGTCCCTGATCGGCCGGCGCATCATCTCCAAGCGGGCCTGGGCCAAGGCTGAGGCCCACAACGCCCGGCCGGACCACGAGGCCGCGGACGTTGCCATGGACCGCGAACGCAGCACCCGCGGTTGGGGCGGTCTGGTCACCAGGCACCCCTGGGTTGCACTGATCGCGGGCATCCTCCTGCTGGGCACCCTGGCGCTGCCCGCCACCCAGCTGCAGCTGGCACTGCCGGACGGCGGCTCGGAGCCGGTGGAGTCCGAGGCGTACAAGGCCTACGTCCTGACAGCCCGCAGCTTCGGGGAGGGCGTCACCGGACCGATTGTTGCCGTGGGCGAGTTCCCCGCAGGCTTGGACGCAGGCCAGGCGCAGAAGCTGCAGTTCGACATTGCGGACAAGCTCCGTGCCGTGGACAACGTGGTGGCCGCCGTGCCGGTGGCACTCAGCGAGGACCGCCGGACCGCCGTCTTCCAGGTCATCCCCAAGGAAGGCCCCGCGAGCGCCAGCACCGTCAAGGTGGTCTCGGAACTGCGCGGCCTCAACGCCGGGATCAAGTCCGACTACGACGTCACCATGGGCCTGACCGGGCAGACCGCCGGCAACGTGGATGTCTCCACCAAGCTCGGCGACGCCCTGCCGCCCTACCTGGCCATCGTCGTCGGCCTTTCCCTGATCCTGCTCCTGCTGGTCTTCCGCTCCATCGTGGTCCCGCTGCTGGCAACGGGTGGCTTCCTGCTGTCCCTGTCCGCCGCCTTCGGCGCCGTCGTGGCTGTCTACCAGTGGGGCTGGCTGGGGAACGTGTTCGACGTCGCCAACCCCGGCGCCGTGCTGAGCTTCCTGCCCATCATCCTGATCGGCGTGCTGTTCGGCCTGGCCATGGACTACCAGGTGTTCATTGCCTCCGGCATGCGGGAGGCCTACATGCATGGTTCACCGGCAAAGGAAGCGGTCCGGGTGGGGTTCCGGCACGCAGCCGCGGTGGTCACCGCCGCCGCGATCATCATGGTCAGCGTCTTCTCCGGCTTCATCTTCAGCCACCTCACCATGGTGCGGCCGCTGGGCTTCGCGATGGCCTTCGGCGTCCTGTTCGACGCGTTCGTGGTGCGCATGACCATCGTCCCGGCCGTGATGTACCTGCTGGGCGAAAAGTCCTGGTGGCTGCCGCGCTGGCTGGACCGGATCCTGCCGGACGTGGACGTTGAGGGCGCGAAGCTCGACCGCGGCCAGGCGGAACCGGCCCCCGGCGAGCTCGTCCACTAGGGCCAGCTGGTCCACTAGGCTGAAGCCGTGCTCCATCTGATTCTTGCCTCCCAGTCCCCCGCCCGCACCAAGCTCCTCGCCGAGGCCGGCATCCGGCACACCGTGCTGGTGTCCGACGTCGACGAGGACGCCGTCCAGGCGCGGTACGGCGTCACCGACCCGCACGACACCGCGCTGCTGCTGGCGCGGGCCAAGGCCGAAGCGGTGGCGTCGCTCCCGGAGGCGGAAGGCGCCCTGGTGCTGGGCTGCGACTCCGTCTTCGAGTTCGACGGCGAGGCGCATGGCAAGCCCTATACGGCTGACGTCGCGCGCGAACGGATGCTCCGGATGAGCGGCAGCGCAGGCGTGCTGCACACCGGCCACTGGCTGGTGGACTGCAGGGACACGGACGACGACGGCACAGCGGGCCGCGGGTCGGGCGCCACGCTGGGGGCGGTCGCCTCCGCCGAAGTCTCCTTCCAGGAGATGGACCCGGAGGAGATCGACGCCTACATCGCCACCGGCGAGCCGCTGCACTGCGCGGGCTCCTTCACGATCGACGGCCTCGGCGGGGCGTTCATCCGGAAGGTCGACGGCGACCCGCACGCCGTCGTCGGCCTCTCCGTTTCCACCCTCCGCGGCCTGCTGGCTGCCGCCAGCGTGCGCATCACGGACCTCTGGCCCCCGCGTTAAAGCACTCCATTTTCCGCACTCCTTGTAGCTTCCCTACAAAGGAAGGCTGCTTTACACGCGGATTCCGCAAGTAATATCGGCGGAACCCTCAAAACCGCGCTAGGCTCCCTGAAGGAAAGAAGGAGACGCCTTGTCAGCAAATTTGGAGCAGTCCGCAGGTACCACGCAGCCCAGCCTCACAAAGGTGCTGATCGCCAACCGGGGTGAAATCGCCGTGCGCATCATCCGGGCGGCCCGCGATGAAGGCATCGCGTCCGTGGCCGTCTACGCAGACCCGGACCGCGACGCGCTGCACGTCCGGCTCGCTGACGAGGCCTACGCCCTGGGCGGTACCACCGCGGCTGAGTCCTACCTGGTGATGGACAAGATCATCGATGCCGCCCGCCAGTCAGGCGCGGACGCCATCCACCCCGGCTATGGCTTCCTGGCCGAAAACGCCGGGTTCGCCGCTCGCGTGATCGAGGCCGGCATCACCTGGATCGGCCCCTCCCCTGAGGCCATCTCCGCCCTTGGCGACAAGGTCCAGGCACGGCACATCGCCGAAAAGGTGGGCGCTCCCCTGGTCCCCGGCACGGCCGACCCCGTGGAATCCGCTGAAGAAGTCCTCGACTTCGTGGACCAGCACGGGCTGCCCGTGGCCATCAAGGCTGCCTTCGGCGGCGGCGGGCGCGGCATCAAGGTGGCCCGCACCCGCGAGGAAATTCCTGAACTCTACGAATCCGCAGTTCGCGAGGCCACCGCCGCCTTCGGCCGTGGTGAATGCTTCATCGAGCGCTTCCTGGACGCTCCCCGGCACGTGGAAACCCAGTGCCTGGCAGACGCCCACGGCAACGTGGTGGTGGTGTCCACCCGCGACTGCTCCCTGCAGCGGCGCAACCAGAAACTCGTGGAGGAAGCACCCGCCCCGTTCCTCACCGAGGACCAGAACCGCCGGCTCTACGAATCCTCCAAGGCCATCCTGAAGGAAGCCGGCTACCTCGGCGCCGGCACCTGCGAATTCCTCGTGGGCCAGGACGGCACCATCTCCTTCCTTGAGGTCAATACCCGCCTCCAGGTGGAGCACTGCGTCTCGGAAGAGGTCACCGGCATCGACCTGGTCCGCGAGCAGTTCCGGCTGGCCCGCGGCGAGGAACTGGGCTACGGCGATCCCGAAGTGCGCGGCCACTCCATCGAGTTCCGCATCACCGGCGAGGATCCGGGCAGGAACTTCCTGCCCGCCCCCGGCACCCTCCGCGTCCTGAAGAACCCCACCGGCCCCGGTGTCCGCGTGGACTCCGGCGTAGAGCAGGGCGACGTGATCAGCGGGAACTTCGACTCCATGCTGTCCAAGCTCATCGTCACCGGCGCAAGCCGCCCGCAGGCCCTCCAGCGCGCCCGCAGGGCACTGGAGGAAATGGTGGTTGAAGGCATCCCTACCGTGATTCCATTCGACCTCGCCGTGGTCACCGACCCCGCGTTCGCGCCCGCCGAAGGCCCGTTCACCGTCCACACGCGCTGGATCGAGACGGAGTTCACCAACAACCTGCCCGCGTGGACCCCGGACGCGCCGGCGGACACCGATGCCTCCGCCGAGGACCGCCAGCGCGTGGTGGTTGAGGTCGGTGGCAAGCGCCTTGAAGTGGTCCTACCCGCATCGCTGGGCACGCCGGGAACGGCAGCAGCCGCCGGCAAGCCGGGCAAGTCCAAGAAGCGCTCCCGCTCTGCGGGCCCCGCCGCCGCCACGGGCAACGCCCTGACCTCCCCCATGCAGGGAACCATCGTGAAGGTTGCCGTGGCCCACGGCGATGTGGTGGCCGAGGGCGATCTGGTGGTGGTCCTCGAGGCCATGAAGATGGAGCAGCCCCTCACCGCGCACCGGTCCGGGACCATCACCGGCCTGACGGCAGCGGCAGGCGAGACAGTGTCCGCGGGCGCCATCATCGCCACCATCGAAGACTAAGGGCGGTCCGGCAGCATGCTTGCACCCAGCTTCCAGGAAGAAGTGCACCGTTACCACCAGGCGGTCCCCGAGATCACCCGGGGCAACCCGGAGCCCATCAAGGAACTGTATTCACGGCTCGACGACGTCACCCTAGCCAACCCCTTCGGCGGGATTGCCCGCGGCTGGCCCCAAGTGGAGGCCCGGCTTGACCAGGCCGCCCGGCAGTTCCGCGACGGCGAAATGCTCGGCTTCGACACCGTCACCTCCTACACGGCCCGCGACACCGCGTACCTGGTGGAAACCGAGCACTTCCGGGCCCGCCTGGAGAATGCGGCGGCAACCGAGGAGTTCGCGCTGCGGGTCACCAGCATCTTCCGCCGCGAGGAGGGCTACTGGAAGCTGGTCCACCGCCATGCCGATCCCGCGGCCCGGCCGCAGTCCCGCAGGTCCCTGACCCAGACCACGGCGTAGCCCAGGCAGGTTGGCCTGCGCCGGCATGCACCGGCACCAGCGCCCGTGGTGGCGGGGGCGCGTTGCCGGCGGCATGCACGGTGCTGGCAGCCTGCTCCGGGAGGATGCAGACTTAGCACATGCTGCCTTTCCTGCTCCTGGCCTCCCGCGCGGAAGACGCGGCCGCGGAGGACGAGTACGCTGCGTACCTGAAATACGGCGGGCTTGAGGAGCGGGAGTTGCGCCGGGTCCGGCTCGAAGCGGCTCCCCTGCCTGCACTGGACCTGTCCGGGTTCTCAGGCGTCATCGTCGGCGGCAGCCCCTTCACTTCAAGTGATCCGCCGGGGCAGAAGAGCCCGATCCAGCACCGGGTGGAGCGTGAACTGTCAGCCCTCCTGGACGAACTCGTGGCCCGTGATTTCCCTTTCCTGGGCGCCTGCTACGGGGTGGGAACGCTCGGCAAGCACCAGGGCGCCGTGATTGACAGGACCTACGGTGAGCCGCTCGGCGCGGTGGAGATCGAGCTGACAGACGACGGCGTGCGCGACCCGCTGCTCCAGGGACTGCCGCGGACGTTCACTGCCTTCACGGGGCACAAGGAGGCTGTCAGTTCACTGCCGCCGCATGCGGTGCTGCTGGCCCGGGCCGCCACCTGCCCCGTGCACATGTTCCGCATCAGGACCAACCTGTACGCCACCCAGTTCCATCCGGAACTGGACGCGGACGGCCTGGTGACGCGGATCGACATCTACCGTCACGCCGGGTACTTTCCGCCGGAATCCGCCGAAGAGCTGATGGACAACGCCCGCAGTTTCACTGTCACCGAGCCGATGACCGTGCTGAAGAACTTCGTGGCGCGCTACGCCCGCTGAGCACTTCCCTATTAACGGCAATACTGGAAAAGTCCCTGAGCCGGCGTGGCCCAGCCAAAAACTGACGTGCCTGGCGGCACTGTCTTTCCGACGCTCTGTCAGCCGGCTCAAGGTCCGTCAGAGGGTGTCGAGCCAGGCGGACATGACTTCATAGCGCCTCTGTGTGTCAAGCAGCAGTGTTTAGGGCCTGCTGGTGGTCGTGCAGAATTCGCCGGTAGAGGACGTTGGAGAGGCGTCGTTTGAGTGCTCTGCGGGCTTCGCGGGGTGTTTTTCCTTCGCCGGTTTTCTTCAGGTAGTAATCCCGCCCTGGTCCCGGGTCGCGGCTTTGACAGATTGCCATGGTGTGCAGCACTGAGTTGAGCTGCCGGTTGCCGCCGGTGTTCAGTCTGTGGCGGTTCTGATTGCCGCTTGAGGCTTGCAGGGGCGCCGTTCCTGTGTAGCTGGCGAAGTGTGAGGCGCTCGGGAACCTGGTGATGTCGCCGACATGGCCGAGAAGCTTTGCCGCGAGCACGACGCCAACTCCCGGGATCTCCTGCAAGGTCGTGGCGGATGCTGCCAGGGCTTCACGGGTTTGTGCTTCGTTGCCTTTGATGGCTGTGTCGATGCGCCGCAGGTCAGCCAGCAGGTCCCGGGCGAGTTCGCGTCGGACGGCATCGGTGGCTGTTGCCGGCCGGACAATACGCAGCGCGGCGGCCGCCTTGTCAGCATTGAGGCCGGTCTCGACGCCGCCGGGTACCAGTTCACGCAGGAGCCGGTGCAGGCGGTTCAGTATCCGGGCGCGCTCGTGGCCAAGGTCTTCGCGGCGCTCGGCCAACAATCGCAGAATCGTGCTCTGGTTTTCGGCCGTAACCGTCCGCAGATTCTCCTGCCGAAGTGCAGTGACGGCAACGGCGAAGGCATCGGCCGGGTCACTCTTTCGGCCACCGCCGGTGGAAAGAACTCTGACCTTCATGGCCAACGTCGAGGGGACATCGACCACGGACTCCCCGCGGGCCACAAGGATCTGGGCAATTCCGCGTCCGAGCCCGTTGGCGCCCTCAATCGCGAATCTCCGTTCAGGCCATTGCTCGGCCCAACCCAACAGTTGCTTGGCAGTGCCGGCATTGACCACGAAGCGCCGCACCGCGAGTTGGCAACCTAAGGAATCGATGGCTGAGGCAGTAACGGAGGATTTATGTGGATCGATGCCGATAACAATCATGTCCAGGGTTTCCTTTCGCCGATTTCGGTGATGGATCACCCGTGGCGGGCACCCTGACTTGAAGTGTTTGCATGCCTCTGTCGAGCCACGCCCCGGGCGGGCGTCAGCGGCGCGGCACGCTATGAGTGAGCCAACCCGAACGATAGGGGCGGCAAGGAGCTTGCGGACCTGTGCCGGCTGACACCCTGGACGCTACAAGACTGCAGATCTTGCGGCGTCCCACCCCTAATGGAACAAGTCAGGAGCCTGAT
>NZ_JBQEQF010000040.1:0-19457 GCF_052046035.1 Paenarthrobacter sp. 22069
ATCGCGACCGCCCGCGCCCAGCGCTGGGAACCAACCGAGATCATCAAGGCACTGTTCACCGAAGAAGCCGCAGGCCGGGCCCGGTCCATGCTCGCCACCCGGCGCAAAGCAGCAGGCTTCCCGACCGGGAAGACCTTCGACGTCTGGGACCCCGCCGTCTCCTCCATCCCGGCGCCCACCCAGCAAGCCCTGCGCACCCTGGAATGGATCACCCGACGCGAGAACCTGGTCGTCTGCGGGCCCTCCGGCACCGGGAAAACGTTCTTCCTCGAAGCCCTCGGCCAGCAAGCCGTCGAAGCCGGGATGCGCGTTGCCTGGTTCAGACTCGAAGACCTCGGCGCCCTCATCCGCGCACACCGCACCGACGACAGCGTCACCAGGGCCGTGGCTAGAATCCTCCGCGCGGAACTCGTCGTGATCGATGACATCGGCCTTCTCCCGGTGGCCACCGACGCCGCCGAAGGACTCTACCGGGTCGTGGACGCCGCCTACGAGAAACGCTCCGTCGCGATCAGCTCGAACCTGCACCCCGCCGGCTTCGATGAACTGATGCCCAAAACCCTCGCCACGGCAACCGTGGACCGGCTCCTGCACCACGCCCACGTCTGCCAAACCAGCGGCGACTCCATCCGACTCACTCAAGCCCTCGCCGGGAAAGGAGTCACCGAACTGAACTAACAAACCCTCGACGATGGCCAATCCCACCGAAAACCCTCAGTGGGCAGATCTGTTGGCCATCACCGGGCAGATTTACTGGCCACCAGCGGGCCGATTAACTGGCCGCCCGTGGGCAGAAACCAAAGGCCATTGACAGGCCCGTGCCCGTGGTTCAGAAAAATTGCCGGGCCCGCTTCTTGCTGTCGTATCAGCACTATTCAAGGCCAATTGCTCTGTGACAAGCATGCTCGCACGTCGCAAAGTAAGGGTCTCAGAAATCAAGGCCCGTAATTTTTTGAAGTCGCACGGGTGATTGGGCCTGCTCCCTGCGACGGATCAAAGAACGTTTGGCTTTTCAGCTAACGGTGCCTCTGAGAATCAGGGCTTCTCCTTGACCGCCCCCGCCGCATAGAGCGACCACGCCTGTCCCGCCGCCCCGGCGTTGCAAGGCCAATGCCTGGTGCAGGACAAGCCGTGCGCCCGATGCCCCGATTGGGTGCCCGAGGGCGATGGCTCCCCCTTCGGTATTGATTTGTTCGGTTGCGATCCCAAGGTCGTTTGCGGACTGGATGAGAACGGACGCGAACGCCTCATTGATCTCAACCAGGTCCAAGTCATCGACAGTGAGACCTTCCCGTTTAAGTGCGGCCTCGATGGCGCGTGAAGGCTGGGAATGGAGGGAACCGTCTGGACCCGCCGTCTGCCCGTGGGCGCCAATTTCCGCGATCCATTCCAAGCCTGCCGCTTCCGCAGCACCCTTGCTCGCGATTACCAGAGCAGCAGCTCCGTCGGATAACGGGGACGAAGTACCGGCGGTGACGGTCGCCTTCTCGTCATTAGAGAAGACGGGTCTGAGCGAGGATAGTGAGTCGGCCGTGGTGTCTGGGCGGATTCCCTCGTCTGCAGCTAACCTCAGCGCTGGCCCTTTACGTTGAGGGATAGCGATCGGCGCGATCTCCAGCATGAGTGTGTCCGAAGCGGCTGCAGCGCGCTGGTGGGAGCGTGCCGCCACCTCGTCTTGTTCCGTCCGGGTGATGCCCCGGACAGCGTTTCCCGCATCTGTTGCGGTGCCCATAAGCGTTCCGTTGAACGGGTCCCGCAGCCCATCGTGGTTCAAGGAGTCCAGCAGTGATGAGTCTCCGACGGCAATTCCACTACGTAGTCCCCTAACCAGGTGCGGAGCGTTGGTCATTGATTCCTGCCCGGCGGCGACCACGAAGTCCGCCTCCCCTGCGCGGATTATTCGAGCAGCGTCTATGACGGCCGTAAGCCCTGAAAGGCAGAGCTTGTTCACCGTGACGGTGGGGACATCCCATCCAATTCCGGCGCCGATGCTGCTTTGGCGGGCTGGGCCCTGTCCTGCGCCGGCCTGGATAACCTGCCCGACTATGACGTGCTCTACCTGGTCTGCGGATACACCGGAGCGTTGTAGGGCGGCTGCGATGGCGTGGGCGCCCAGCTCTCCCGCGGACAGGGCGGATAGGCTGCCCCGGAAACGGCCGAAGGGTGTGCGTGCGCCGCTGAGAATGACGGGTGTTCTGCTTCCTGAATCCATTTAGTTGCCTTTCATGGGTAACTTGCGTACGACCTTGGAGTGATTCTCGTCCGCAGCTGAGCTGCCCGAATCGTGAAGGGCAGCTCAGCCGGGCAAAAGGCTCTTACCTCAGGAGCTCGCGGGGAGAGCTGGGCGAATCCGGGGAAGCACTAATCTTTGCAGGGGGCCTGCCTTGCGTAGCTTTGCCTGCGAAGGCCTGGGCGATAGTCAACCAGGTTGCCGCCACCGAGCCCACAGCTTTCAAGTTGAGGTCGTTTTGGTGTCGGCGCTGGGTGACCAAAAGGCAGAAGTCTTCGGCCGGACCGTATACGGCATCCGGCGCGTCGGGGGGCCCCCAGCTCCATTGTTCTCCGTTTGGCCCGGTTAGTTCGACGTATATCTCCGCTGTCGGGATCTGCAGCCCCCGAAGCTGAAACGAGAAATTTCTCGTCCGGATGCCAAGATGAGCGATGTGGCGCAATGCAGATGTCGGTTGCTGGGTGATCTGCAACGTATCGGTTATGTCGCGGCCGTGAGCCCAGGTTTCCATCAGGCGGGCGGTCAGCATAGATAATGGGCGCATCGGCGGTCCGAACCATTGGATGGCTGTCTTCGGGTCAAGTTCTTCGAGCCTTGTTGCGAGGATATCGCGGGTGGTTACCCAATGGTGCAAGAGGTCGGAAGGTTTAGCGGCCGCTGCGGCTATGGCCCCGTCGTCCACGAAGTGGTCCGGCTCCCGGTCGTGCTGTTGCCTTATCAATCGGAATTCCTCGGGCTCGTCAATAGCTAGCAAGGACATCCTGTCGGTCCAGTGCAGGTGTCCAATTTGGTGCGATATTGTCCAGCCCTCTGCCGGCGTAGGCAAAGACCACTGCTCGCCTGGGAGTTGCCTGATAATCGCTTCAAGTCGGCCGCTTTCGTCTCTCAGGTCCGTGCCGACCGCGCTGGTTTCGCCCATGATCAATTTCTCTCTGTTCTTGTTGGTACGTCGCGTGCCCCAGGCGGGAGCGGCGTGAGCGACGAAGGCCGCCTAATCCTTGACAGCACGCATCTACAATCCGAGATCACGGGCGATCAGCATCAGTTGAACTTCGGTGGTGCCCTCTCCTACTTCAAGAATCTTGGAGTCGCGGTAGTGGCGTGCCACCGTAAATTCGTTCATGAATCCGTAACCGCCGAATACTTGGGTGGCGTCACGGGCGTTGTCCATCGCCGCTTCTCCGGCAATGATTTTTGCGATGGCCGCCTCAGTTTTGAAGGGCCGGCCAGCCAGCATTCGGGATGCTGCATCGTAGTATGCAAGCCGGGCGGTGTGAGCGCGCGCCTGCATCCGTGCGATTTTGAACTGAATGGCCTGGTACTTTCCGATGTTTTGGCCGAAGGCGCTGCGTTCCTTGGCGTATTTGACGGCCTGATCCACGCATCCCTGTGCCGCGCCGGTGCCTACTGCCGCAATGGCGATCCTGCCCTCATCGAGAATGGACAGGAAGTTGGCGTACCCTCTTCCTTCCTCTCCAAGGAGGTTCGTCTCTGGAACCATCACATTGGTGAGTGTCAGCGGATGGGTATCAGAGGCGTTCCATCCGACCTTGTTGTAGGCCTTTTCGGCCGTGAAGCCTGGAGTGTCGGTGGGTACCAGAATGGTGGAGATCTCCTTCTTAAGGCTGCCATCCCCGCGCACTTTTTCGCCGGTGACAGCGGTAACTGTCACCAACCGCGTGATATCCGTCCCGGAGTTGGTGATGAACTCCTTGTTGCCATTGATGACCCACTCCCCGCCGTCGCGCTTGGCGTGGGTTTTGGTACCCCCGGCATCTGACCCGGCTTCCGGCTCGGTCAACCCGAAGCCTGCCAGTGCCCGCCCTGATGCCAGCATTGGCAGCCACTCCTGCTTCTGCGCTTCAGTACCGAAGCGGTAAAGGGGCATTGCCCCCAAAGAAACGCCGGCCTCAAGCGTAATCGCCACGGACTGATCCACCCGGGCCAACTGTTCCAGGGCCAGCGCCAGGGTGAAGTAGTCTCCGCCCATCCCTCCGTACTCTTCCGGAAACGGAAGCCCGAACAGCCCCATGTCGGCCATCTCAGACACCACTTCATAAGGGAAGCTGTGTTCTTCGTCATGTTTTGCCGCGACCGGCGCCACTACCTCATCCGCAAACTCCTCAACGGATTTGATGAGGTCCTGGTGCTCTTCGCTGAGCTCAAAATTGACCATTGTTGTTGCTCCTTCTAGTTCATGTGGTGTGCGTCGCTTCCCTGCGAGCGAGGGTAATCAGGGGCGCCGTCGAGGTCGTCCGGCGTGGGCAGTAAGGGACGATATGTCGTCGCTCGATGCCGGGAAAAGAAACTAACTCAGTTAGTGGGCTTTAACTGGAATTTAGGTTAGTCTCGATTAACCGTGATGTCCATCACTGTTTGAATGGCGCCCCTACGAGGGACTCGCCGCCTGGCCCGCGTTCCTGGTCGCTACCCGGCTTCGAACTCAAAGCAGGGCCCATGCCAACCAAGGCGCCCCCGGCTGTACGCAGCGGGACGGACTGCACTTCGCTGGCGTCACATCAAAACAATCAAGAGACCGGAGGCACCATGAGTGATGCAGCCTTGGCAGCGTCGCCGAACGCCAACACCCCTGCTCCCACACTTTTAGAATCGGCCGGCAACGCCCCTCGCCTGACACAGCTGACTCTCCACAACGACTCTGGAGCCCAAGCGTGAAGTCATATGCCAAGGGTGAGACGCATCCGCCCCTGCGTTCGGAAACAATCGGTGAATGCCTCGAGCGGACCGCTGCCCGCTACAGCACCAATGAGGCGCTGATTGAAGCAGCAACGGGCCGACGCTGGACCTGGGCGGAGCTGGACCAAGACGTCAACCGCCTTGCCCGGGGCCTCCTGGCCGCCGGCCTTAATAAAGGCGACAGACTCGGCATCTGGGCGCCCAATTGCGCGGAATGGACAATGATCCAGTTCGCCACAGCCAAGATCGGCGTCATCTTGGTCAATGTCAACCCCGCTTACCGAACCCATGAATTTTCGTATGCCGTCAATCACAGCGGACTGCGGATGCTCATCGCGGCCAGCAGCTTCAAGACGAGCGACTACAAGGCGATGGTCGAACAGTCACGAAGCGACACACCATTATTGGAGCGTGTGGTCTACCTAGACACCGGTGACTGGGGCGAACTCATCGATGCAGGCGAGGCAATAGCTGAAGTTGCCCTTCAGCAGAGGTTCGCCTCCACAAAACCCGATGACCCGATCAACATCCAGTACACCTCGGGTACCACGGGCTTTCCCAAGGGCGCCACCCTCAGCCACCGCAACATCCTCAACAACGGCTATTTCACCACCGAAGTAATCCAACTCGGGCCCGAAGACAGACTCTGCATTCCGGTCCCGTTCTACCACTGTTTCGGGATGGTGATGGGCAACCTTGGCTGCACTTCCCACGGGGCAACCATGGTGATACCCGCGCCGGGTTTCGAAGCGGAAGCTACCTTGCGCACCATCGAGGAGGAGAAATGCACCGCTGTATACGGCGTGCCGACGATGTTCATCGCCATGCAAAACCACCCCTCGTTCGACTCCTATGACCTCTCAAGTCTCCGGACGGGAATCATGGCCGGATCGGTTTGTCCTGTGGAGGTGATGCGCCACTGCATTGACGACATGAACATGGCTGGTATCTCCATCGCCTATGGCATGACGGAAACCAGCCCCGTCGCCTGCCAGACGCGCGCCGATGACGACGTGGAACGCCGGACTGCAACAATCGGCAGGGTTCATCCTCACCTGGAGATCAAAATCGTTGACCCGGTAACCGGTGAGACCTTGGAGCGCGGTCAAACGGGCGAATTCTGTACCCGCGGCTACTCGGTGATGCTGGGTTACTGGAACGACGAGGCAAAAACCCGGGAATCGATCGACTCTGAGGGCTGGATGCACACCGGTGACCTTGCGGTGATGCGCGAGGACGGCTACTGCACTGTCGTGGGCCGCATCAAGGACATGGTCATACGCGGGGGAGAGAACATCTATCCCCGCGAAATTGAAGAGTTCCTCTACAGCCACCCGGACATCGAAGATGTCTACGTCATCGGAGTGCCGGACGAGAAGTACGGTGAAGAACTGTGCGCCTGCATCAAGATGAAAGCCGGCGCTGAGCCCCTTGATGCACAAGCCCTGCGGGCCTACGCCAGTGGCAAACTCGCGCACTACAAGATCCCGGCCTACGTCGTACTGGTCGACGAATTTCCCATCACAGTGACCGGGAAGATCAGGAAAGTGCAACTCCGCGAGGAAGCCTCAGCCGTGCTGCAGCTGTGACGGTCCACATGCAGGACTGATGACCAGCCAGAGCCGATACATCACGCATCTTTCTAGGAGTGGACGAATGAGAATCGTTGTGCTTATGAAACAGGTTCCAGACCCTTATGAGGAGTGGAGCCTCGACACGTCAACAGGATTGTTGGACCGCGGCAAGAACGAACTAATTGCCGATGAGATCAACGAGAGGGCCCTGGCCGTGGCCCTCTCATACAAAGACGCCCACAAGGACACCGAAATTGTTGTGCTGGCGATGGGCCCGCAAGCTGCGGGCAAGGCTTTGCAGAAGGGCCTCCAGTGTGGTGCGGACTCAGCCATCCACATCAATGACCACCAGCTCAGAGGATCGGACGCACTTCGCACGGCAACGGCCCTGGTCGCCGCGCTGCGGACCTTGAGCTTCGATCTCATCATTGCCGGCAACGCATCAAGCGACGGAAACGGCGGCGTGGTGCCGGCAATGATCGCAGAGATTCTGGGGCTGCCCCTGCTCGCGGCTGTGCACAGCGTAGACATTCACCAAGACTCCATTGGCGCCGTGCAGGATGACGGTCGCCTCCGCACCTCCATCCGTTCCTCGATACCCGCGCTGGTCTCCGTGGCCGAGCGTTCAGCCGAACCGCGCTTTCCCACCTTCAAGGGCATCCTTGGCGCCAAACGCAAAAAGGTAACCCCACTATCCCTGTCAGACCTGAAAGACGTAACAGCATCACGTTCGACAGTTTTGTCAGTCAGCAAACGGCCGGAACGCACGGCCGGCGTGAAGATATTTGACGAAGGCGACGCAGGGATCCAGCTGGCCGCATTCCTGGCCTCCGCCCAACTTGCTTAAGGAAAACAGATGGTCAACATCCTGACGTTCATTGAAACTTCGCCCTCTGGAGAACCCCACGAATCCGCAGCTGAACTTCTAGGGGCTGCAGCCCTCTTAGGTGACCCGGCAGCCGTAACTGTCCTAGCCCCCGGTACCGGTCCCGGCTTAGTAGAAAGACTTGGCCAACTCGGAGCAAAGCAGGTCATCCTCGCCGAGTCGACCCAGGTACGTGCGGAGCTTACAAGCCCCTACACAGCCGCCTTGGTTGCCGCCGTAGAACTACTCGCCCCCGGGGTCGTCCTGGCGGCGCACTCGCTGCGCGGGCGTGAGGTTGCGGCCCGCCTCGCCGCGAGGTTAAAGGCGGGTATTTGCACCGACGCGGTAGCAGTTCGCGGCGAAGCCGGAAAAATCGTGGCAGTCCATTCGGTGCTCGGCGGTTCCTACACCACCGAAGCCGTAACTGACCCTTCAGAGGGACGTCCTGTGATCCTGACTCTGCGCCCGGGTGCCGTCGCGGACCGCGCTCCGGCAGTGACCCCCGAAGTTACAAAAGTGACGCCGCCGCGCGACGACAGACCGGCCGCTGTCATCGAAGCGGTGCACGAAATACCCGCGGACTCATCACGTCCTGACCTGCGCCGCGCCGCAAAGGTAGTGTCCGGAGGACGGGGACTCGGCTCAAAGGAGAATTTCGTCCTCGTAGGAGAGCTTGCCGACGCCCTTGGCGCCGCTGTTGGAGCCTCACGGGCCGCCGTGGATGCCGGGTACGTGCCCCCCGACGCACAAGTGGGTCAAACCGGGACTTCAGTATCCCCTCAGCTCTACATCGCGCTGGGAATTTCAGGAGCCATCCAACATCGAGCCGGCATGCAGACCGCAACAACAATAGTTGCCATAAACAAGGACGAGGACGCGCCGATTTTCGACATCGCCGACTTTGGCATCGTCGGTGATGTGTCAACAGTGGTGCCGCAATGCATCGAAGCCCTTTCCGGACGTAGGCGGTAGAGATCATGGCCCCGCCCACGAAAACTCCCAAACAGATGCAGAACAAATGGGCACGCCTTGGAATGATGATCGTCGCAGCGGTCGGGGTATTGCTCGTCGTAGTCTTCGCTGCCCGCGGGCTCCGCGGCTTATCCCCCATTCGGGATTACTTGTCCGCGTATCCCGGGCATTCAACCCTTCCCGGGGGAACGCCCGTGGGACTTCCGGCATGGCTGGGATGGCAGCACTTTCTCAATTCCCTCCTGATACTGCTGATCATCCGGTCGGGCTGGGAGGTTCGTACCAGATCAAAGCCGCCCGCGTACTGGACCCGAAACAACAACGGCCCGGTCAGGACAAAAGGCAAACCAGGGAAGATCAGTCTCGACTTGTGGTTCCATCTCACACTGGACGCCCTCTGGGTCCTGAATGGAATGGCATTTTTTGTACTGCTTTTCATAACAGGTCAATGGGCGCGGGTGGTGCCCACAAGTTGGGATGTCTTTCCCAACGCTCTCTCTGCCCTACTTCAGTACGCCTCCCTTGACTGGCCATTGGAAAACGGCTGGAACAACTACAACTCCCTGCAACTGCTCAGTTACTTCACCACAATCTTTATTGCTGCGCCCCTCGCTATCCTCACAGGACTTCGGATGTCCGGGGCATGGCCCAAGAATGCCACCCGGCTGAACCGGGCATACCCCATCACAGCCGCGCGGGCCGTCCACCTCCCGGTGATGATCTATTTTGCGGCATTCATCCTCATCCACGTGACCCTGGTGCTGGCGACCGGGGCGGTGCAGAACCTGAACCACATGTACGCCGCCAACGACGAAGACGGATGGGCGGGGCTGTTGGTTTTCGCCGCTTCCCTCGCCGTCATGGTAGGAGCATGGGGACTTGGCCGGCCGCTCTTCCTGCGGCCAGTGGCATCGTTGATGGGCAAAGTAAGCCGCTGACCCAGTTACCCCCAGCAATCGGGCCTCAGTGATGCCCCAAATCCCAATAATTCGTCCAGCCGACATCAAATTTGGAAAAGAGACAGATGGAAACGTTGACCAGTAGCCACGCGGCCTTGCCGACGGAGACCACGCAACAACCCACGGACCAAAGGTCCTATGCCCTGGAACTTAAGCGTCGCTTGGCGAATGCCGCATTGGGTGGTCCGGAAAAGTCACGCCACCGGCATGTGGAGCGAGGCAAGCTCTTGCCGCGGGAGCGGATTGATCAGTTGCTTGATGACGGCAGCCCATTTTTGGAGATCGCGCCGTTGGCGGCTAACGGGATGTATAAGGACGAAGCGCCCGGGGCAGGGGTTATTGCTGGCATTGGGCTCGTTCACGGCCGGCAGGTGTTGGTGATTTCCAACGATGCCACGGTCAAGGGCGGAACGTATTATCCGATGACGGTGAAGAAGCACCTACGCGCGCAGGAGATCGCGTTGGAGAACCGGCTGCCCTGCATCTATCTCGTAGACTCGGGAGGCGCGTTTCTGCCAAAGCAGGATGAGGTGTTCCCAGACAAGGAGCATTTCGGCCGGATTTTCTTCAACCAGGCGAAGATGTCGGCGGCGAAGATCCCGCAGATCGCCGCCGTGATGGGTTCATGCACCGCTGGCGGGGCTTATGTCCCGGCGATGAGCGATGAGACGGTCATCGTCCGGAACCAGGGCACTATTTTCCTTGGGGGCCCGCCACTGGTGAAAGCCGCCATTGGTGAGATCGTCACCCCGGAGGAGCTCGGCGGCGGAGAGGTGCACTCCAAAATTTCCGGTGTCACGGATCACTTGGCGGAGAACGACGAACACGCCTTGGAAATCGTCCGCAACATCGTCTCCACCCTTCCCCGGCAGGCCGCGCCCGTGTGGGATGTCGACACTGTTGTCCTGCCGCCGGCCAAGGACCCCGAAGAGCTCTATGATGTGGTCCCGGTTGACGTCAACGCCCAATACGACATCCATGAGGTCATTACCCGCCTGGTGGACGGCAGCGACTTTCATGAGTTCAAGGCCAATTACGGCACCACCCTGGTCACCGGCTTTGCCAAGCTGCACGGGCACCCGGTGGGCATCGTGGCCAACAACGGAGTCCTGTTCAGTGAATCAGCGCTCAAAGGTGCGCACTTCATCGAACTTTGCGATCAACGCGGCATTCCGCTTGTTTTTCTCCAGAACCTCTCCGGATTCATGGTCGGCAAGGATTACGAACACGGTGGCATCGCCAAGAACGGCGCCAAAATGGTCACCGCCGTCGCGACCGCCCGGGTACCCAAACTGACCGTGGTTGTCGGCGGGTCTTTCGGGGCCGGCAATTACTCCATGTGCGGGCGGGCCTACTCGCCCCGCTTTCTTTGGATGTGGCCGGCGGCGCGGATATCCGTAATGGGCGGAAACCAAGCCGCCAGCGTGCTCGCCACCGTCAAACGCGACCAGCTCGAAGCCCACGGCCAGGAATGGTCAGCCGCGGACGAAGAGGATTTCAAGGCTCCCATCCGGCAGCAATTCGAGGACCAGGGCAGCCCGTACTACTCCACCGCCCGTCTCTGGGATGACGGCATCATCGATCCGGTGGACACCCGGCGGGTTCTAAGCATGGCGCTCGACGTCGTCTCCCGCACCCCGTTGCCGGAAACCTCCTTCGGCGTATTCCGGATGTAGCCCTCGTGACACAACAAGCTCAAGAAAGCACCCACACGACAATGAGAACATTCGACACCGTACTGGTCGCCAACCGCGGCGAAATAGCCTGCCGCGTCATCCGCACCCTGCGTCGCCTCGGCATCACTTCCATCGCGGTCTATTCAGAAGCTGACACCAACGCCCGGCATGTTCGGGAAGCGGACATTGCGGTGTGCATCGGGCCGGCCGCGGCGGCAGAGAGCTATCTAAAGATTGATGCGCTCGTGGATGCATGCCGCCGGACCGGGGCCCAGGCCGTGCATCCCGGCTATGGCTTCCTGAGCGAAAATGTTGAATTTGCGCGCGCCCTGGAAACGGCCGGGATTGCCTTTATCGGCCCGGATGTCCATTCCATCAACATGATGGGCGACAAGATCCGGTCCAAAAACCATGTGGTCGCACACGGGGTTCCCGTGGTTCCGGGCATCGCCGAACCAGACCTGAGCGATGAACAGCTTATCGCTGCGGCGCAGAATGTCGGGTTCCCGCTCCTGATCAAGCCCTCGGCCGGCGGCGGCGGAAAGGGCATGCACGTGGTCGAGAAGGCCGAGGATCTCCCGGGCATTTTGGAAACTGCCCGGCGGGTGGCCAAAAGCTCCTTTGGTGACGACACCTTGTTTCTGGAGCGGCTGGTCCGCTCCCCCCGGCACATCGAGGTCCAGGTACTGGCCGATCGTCACGGCAACACCGTCCACCTTGGCGAGCGTGAATGCTCCCTGCAGCGCCGGCACCAGAAGGTCATCGAAGAAGCACCCGCTCCGCTGTTGGAGAACCTGCCCAACGGTGCTGAGATACGGGCCCGGATCGGTGCCGCAGCAGTCGATGCTGCCCGTTCCGTGAACTATGTCGGTGCCGGCACCGTCGAGTTCCTGGTCTCCGACGAGGCCCCGGGCGAGTTCTTTTTCATGGAGATGAACACCCGTCTGCAGGTAGAGCACCCCGTCACCGAAGAGGTCGTCCGTGTCCACGGTCAACGGCTGGACCTGGTCGAATGGCAGGTGCGCATCGCCGCCGGCGAGGAACTGACAGTGAAGCAGGACGACGTCGTTCTTGAAGGGCACGCGATCGAAGCGCGCGTCTACGCAGAGGATCCGGCCCACGGTTTCTTGCCCTCGATCGGCCGCCTGCTCGAAATCCGCGAACCCGCCGGCCCAGGTATCCGCGTGGACAGCTCCCTCACGGAGGGCCTCGAGGTATCGCCGCACTATGACCCCATGATCGCCAAGGTCATCGTGTGGAACACCGACCGTGAACAGGCCATTGGCACACTCGACAGGGCCCTTGCCGATACCGTCCTGCTCGGTGTCAAGACCAACATTGAATACCTGCGGCTGCTCATCGCTGACGAGGACGTCACCGCGGGCCGCCTGGACACCACCCTGATCGACCGAAAAATCGGTGCCATGCCGTTCCGGACTTTCAGCGGCGAAGACCTGGCCCTCGCCGCGCACGCCCTGGCAGAGAGCGAAGCGGATGCCCCCGGGCCGTGGGGAATCCGGGACGGCTGGCGGGTCGGCAAAAACGCAACGGCTCCGATTCACCTGGAAGTTGACGGTCAAACACACATCGCCACCCAAAGCCAGGGCGTGCAGGGACGTACGTTTGTCGTGGACGGGGTGCCGTTCCAAATCACGACCCTGGCCGACGGCTCAGCGTCCGTCAATGGCACACGACGCCAATTGGCCACCACTGTATCGGCAGACGGCACGGTGTGGCTCGGGACTGCGGGGTGGGGCGCTTCGGCACGACGCCTCAGCCGCCGGGAACGGCTTCAGCGGCACCTGGCTTCGGTGGAGCGCGACGCCGGGACGGCTTCCCCCGAGGTCCTTGCGCCAATGCCGGGCACCGTTATCGCCGTGGCTGTCGCAGACCTGGACCTCGTTGAAGAAGGCCAGCCACTGCTCTCCATCGAGGCCATGAAGATGGAGCACCAACTCACCGCCCCGATCGCCGGTGTTGTGCACATCAGCCTGAAACAGGGCGATCTTGTGAAGGCTTCGCAGATCGTGGCGACCATTGAACCGTTCTCTCCTGAGCCCGCGGACGTCAACACTGACGTGGCCGGCGCTGAGGGACCGACCGCACAAGAGTTCGAAGAAGTGAAGGGATAATCCTATGGACACCACTGACATCAAGCGCATTCATCAGCGTGGACTCTACCTTGACGAACTTGAGCAAGGCGCAATCTACGCGCACCGCCCCGGTCGCACTCTGACCGAGACGGACAATGTCCTGTTCACCACGTTGACCATGAACAACCAGGGCTTGCATCTGGACGCTGCCTGGAGCGCGACCCAGCCCTTCGGGCAAAGACTTATGAACTCCCTCTTCACCTTGGGCACCATGATCGGCCAGTCCGTGCCCCAGATGACGGAAGGGACCATCATCGGCCAGTTGGGCCTTACGGATGTCCGCTTCCCGAACCCCGTATTCCACGGCGACACGCTTTACACCGAAACCGAGGTCACCGAGGTCCGAATGTCAGCCTCACGCCCGGGACAGGGAATTGTGAGTATGAAACACACCGGGCGCAACCAGGACGGAGTCGTCGTCGCTGAAGCAACGCGCACCTGCCTGATGTGGACCCGCGAAGCCCACGAAGCAAGCACGACAGGGAGCGAAAAGTCGCAATGACAGTCTTTGAGATGGGCCCGGCGATCCTGTTCTGCCCCGCCGACCGCCCCGACCGCTACGGCAAGGCGATGGACAGGGCCGATGCCGTCATCCTGGACCTCGAGGATGCCGTGGCCCCACAGGAACGTGGGCAAGCCCGGCAACACCTAATTGCCCACCCCATGGATCCGGAACGGACCATCGTCCGGATCAACCCGGCCGGCACCGAAGACTACACACATGACCTGCGGGCGCTCCAGCAGACCGAATACCGCTACATCATGCTGGCCAAGACCGAAGATCCCCAGTCCCTGGCGCCTTTGGCGGACTACCTGGTAATAGCCCTGTGCGAAACGGCCAAAGGCGTCATCAACGCCGCCGCCCTGGCGCAGGCCCCCAACGTCGTCGCACTTATGTGGGGAGCCGAAGACCTGGTCGCTTCGCTCGGCGGCACATCCAGCCGAAAGCCCGATGGCAGTTACCGTGACATTGCCCTGCACGCCCGGTCACAAGTGCTGCTCGCAGCCAGGGCGGCCGGAAAGGCCCCATTGGACTCCGTATACCTCGACATCGACGATCTCGTCGGGCTAAGCGCAGAGTCTGATGACGCCGTCGCCACAGGTTTCAGCGCGAAAGTCTCCATCCACCCCGCCCAAATGCAGGTCATCCGTAAGTCCTTCACGCCAGGTCCTGCCGAGGTGGAACGGGCCAACCGGATACTTGCCGCAGCCCAACAGTCCAATCACGGCGTGTTCACCTTCGAAGGCGCCATGGTAGACGAACCCGTCCTCCGACACGCTCGCAGAACACTCGCACGCGCCGGTCTCCCGCACTCCGCACCCGCTTCGGCTTAAGCTCTTGGCCGCCCCGCTGCCCTGGGAATGGGGATCAGCAGTCGGTGCGGTGTCAACGACTTCCGTACCTGTGCGCGCCCGAGGAGCCGGCATCCGTCATCCGTCCATGGTCGTCTTAGCGGTGGACGCCCTGGGCACAATCTCAACAAAGGCAGATGGCAACATTTCTGTCTCATCCGTTCCCTGACCCAGGGCAGCGCTGATGCGGGCGGCGATCCCTTTGGCTTCTGAGGCGAGATTGAAGCGGACGCTGCTGATGGAGGGACGGGCAAGAGAGGCCAACATAGTGTCGTCGGCGCCAACGACTCCGATGTGGTGCGGGACCTCCAAACCGCAGACGCCTGCTGCGCTAACGATCCCGAGCGCCGTGGTGTCATTCCAGGCAGCCACGCCGAGCGGTTCCGCCGACGAGCTTGTCCAGCTGTGCAGTATGGCGGCGATGGATTCCACATCGGAGGTGACGACAGCGGAGGGGCCCCTCGATAAGCCGCGCGCCCTGCAGATGTCATGGAAGGCGCCGACGCGGGCTTGAGTAAACTCTTGGCCCCGGGGTTCCTCGACAGCCAAGTAAGCAAGTCGTTTGTACCGCTGCTGCAGAAGGTGGTCGATCTGAGCTTCGACGATCGCCTCCTGATCGATGGCGGTGGTGTGGGGTTGCCCGGGGTGGTTCAGTAACCAGGCAGGGACTTCGGGGACGCCGGAGGACCTCAGGGCCTGGGAGTCATGAGTCCCCAACGGATCAAAGGAAACGACGCAAGCGGCAGGGATCCGGGCCAAGAGCCGGTCGAGTGACCCGCGCCAGTGGGGACCTTCGTACCGGAGGCAAACAAGTCCATGCTGAGAGACCAACCGGCCGATTTCTTCGAGCAGCAGTGCGATTTGGCCGGCGACATCCCATTCAGGCAAGAGCAGCAGCACCATGTCACCGCGGCCGCTGCGGAGGGCGCGGGCGGCCGGGGAGCCGACGTAACCCAGCCGTCGGGCAACGTCCAGCACGTGATCGCGCGTCGTCTCACTCAGGCGGACGTCACGACGGTCGTTCAAGACGTAGCTGACTGTTGCCCGAGAGACACCGGCCTCACGCGCGACGTCTGCAGTTCTGACTGATCTGGTCATGAACGCCTCCTAAGCAGTGCTTGACACGAGTCACCCTACCGCACTACCTTATTGCTTGACACGAGTAATCACCGTGGGCTTGCTACCTGATTCCCCCTCAACGTGGAGGATTTTTTTATGCCGCTCCGCCCTGACATAGTCGAATTGCTTTCGGGTATTTCTGATAGGACCGAAGAGGCCTCGGGGGACCTTGTCGCCGAGGCGCGCTCATCCCCGGCTGCTATGACCTGGTGGGAACCTGCAGCGCAGTCCGCGCCGATCGACCGCGTCACTGGACAGCAGCCGAAGACTTTTCACCCTATAACCCGGGCAGAGCGCCAACGGCGCCCGTGCCAGGCCCCACAATGACAGGACCGGCTGGATACACGGCTTCGGTGTTCACCTCAGGGCCCCCTCCCCGGGGTGCCCGGTACTGGCCTCTCCGTAAACCACGACTCTAGGAGATACCTCCATGCCCATTGACCCATTCCTCAAGTCACTGCTTGCTGAGGTTCCCCCGTTCTCTGACCAGATTCCCGATCTTGACGCTTGGCGCGCCGATATCCAGACCCAGGTCGATGCCTTGACACGGCAATTCGGTCAACCCGGACCGGAAGTGAAGGAACGTCTCGACTTTGTCCTCCCTGTCGAGGGCGGCTCCGTCAAACTACGCGTCTACAAGCCGTCCGGACACGGCCCGCACCCGGTACACCTCTACTTCCACGGTGGAGGGTGGGCTCAAGGGTCCATCGAGTTCGACTACATCGACGTCCTGTGCCGGGAACGCAGCGTGGGAGCTGATTGTGTCGTGGTCACGGTGGACTACCGCAAAGCACCGGAACACAAATTTCCCACCGCACTCGACGACTGCTACGCGGCGCTCAACTGGGTCATCGGGAATGCCGATGAGCTAGGTGTCCGCCCCGATCTGATTACCATCGGCGGTGGTTCCGCCGGCGGCAACCTCGCTGCGGCGCTGGCCCTGAAAGTGCGGGACGAAGGCGGACCGGCCATCGCCCTGCAGCTGCTGGAAGTCCCGGCACTGGACCTGACGTTGAGTTCCCCTTCGTACAGAGAATACGCGGAGGGCTACATGATCACTCTGCCCGAGATCAAGATGTATGTTCGCTGGTATGTCCCGACGCCCGAGGAAGTGACGAACCCGTATGTGTCCCCGCTGCTGGCCCCAGACCTTTCCGGCCTGCCACGGACTCACATCATGTCATCGGAATTCGATCCAATCCGCGGCGATGGTGAGCGGTACGCCGAGCGGCTCCAGCAGGCCGGTGTCCCGGCAACCTTCTCCCTGCAGCCCGGTCACATTCACGCCTCGAGCCCTTTCACAGCTGTGATGCCGGCATCGCGCGCCTGGCGCGAGGAGGTCCTCACCACTCTGCGTGCAGCCCATCAACTTCAGAATGCAGCCCGGCCCTGACAATGGGCATCCAGGCAGGCACGAGCTGAGCGGGCCAAAATTATCCAGAACTGTTTGCGGTCTCAGCAGTCTTTGCCATCCTCGGTGCCACTGCAATCCAACGAGCCCGCGCTGTGCGCTGAAATCGACGCGCTTACCCACTTCGCGAAGGCGCCTCCGTTCTGCTCGAGGCGGCACAGAGCCGGCGCGATGAAGCCATCAAGAGCGTGAACGACATGGTTGTGCAGGGCAGCACGGCCGGACATCCCATCCAACTAGAAAGAACGCTTCCATGCCTTACATTCAAGTCGCCAATGGGACCACCTTGTTTTATGACACATTCGGCCCCGAGGACGCTAAGCCCATTGTCCTCATCGAGGGGCTGACTGCGCAGATGATCAAGTGGCGTGGGGAGTTTTGCGGGCTGCTCGTGGACGCTGGCTTCCGCGTCATCCGGTTCGACAACCGTGACGTGGGCCTGTCCCAGAAATTCGACGGGGCGAGCTACGCTCTGACCGACATGGCCGAGGACACGGCCGGGCTCATCCAGGCCCTCGGCCTGGGCCCGTGCGCAGTTGTCGGCCAATCTATGGGCGGAATGATTGCCCAGGAGCTTGCAGTACGGCACCCCGAACTGGTGGCGTCCCTGACCTTGTTCTACACCTCAGCATCGCAGAAATGGCTCCTTCCCCAGGCGCTGGAGCGGAACATTCTTCAGGACCTCTGCACCCCTTCCCGGGAAGAAGCGATTAAGGAATTTCTGGCCGGAGAATATCTGTGCCGTTCCGAGCGCTACCCGCAGGATCTTCCCTGGCTCACGCAACTGGCCGCCCAGGCATATGACCGCGACCCGGTCAAGGCCGGAAATGCTCGACAGGCCGCGGCCGTCCAATCTGGACCGGACAGAAACGAAGCCGTAACGACCATCCAGTGCCCCACCCTGATCCTGACCGGCGACGCTGACAAGCTCATTGACTACAGAGCCTCACATGAACTACATGAGCTCATTCCCGGGGCACACCTCGAGGTGTTCCCGGGGATGGGTCACGAGATTCCCCAAGCCCTGTGGGCTGAGTTCGTCAGGGAGATATCCCAAAACTCGCACCGGTCAGTAACCGCTGGGCCGGCGACAGCCAAAACAGCCCCACAAAACTCGCATCAGGCCTCAGCGCACTAACCCATGGAGGACAGCCCAACAAGGTCAGGGGAAACCCTCAAGAAGGACCCACGGTCCCCTGGGATGGTCGAAGTTGACGTCAAAGACGGGGAGGAGGCTAGGAAGTCGCTCGAAGCAGCCATAATGGCCGTCAGCGGTGCCGCTCAACGTAACAACATGGGAATCATGGTCACTGAGCTTGGACCCGGGTACTACATCGTCAGGGCGCACCCCATGGTCCCCTTCGGCCTCGTCAGGCGTCGTCGTCAGCAATAAGAGGTACCGGGTCCGCGGAAGCTGATTTGCGCATAGAGAAACGTCCAGTCACGCTACGGGGGCTCGGAACCGGTTTGGACCGTAGTCATCGCATCTATCACCGTCCGATAACTCACTTATTCAAGGAAGCTTCGTCATGACCATCCATCCTCAACTTCAGCCCCTTCTTGCTGCGGTTCCCTTTGTGGACTTCAGCACCATCACCGTCGACCAGCTCCGGGAGATGTCCGCGGCACCGCTGCCTCCGGGAACGCCCGGACCGGAGCTCGCGTCCACGGAGGAGCGTCAGATTGACACGCCGAATGGCACTCTGAGCGTGCGGATCCATCGACCGCTTGGTGAGGGCCCCGTTCCGACGGTTGTCTTCATCCACGGTGGCGGTTGGGTCGTCGGCTCCCCGGCCGCTGTCGGGCCGGTGACAGAGCGCCTGTCCGCGTACCTGGGCGCGGTGGTAGTCAGCATCAGCTATCGGCTGGCACCCGAACACCCCTTCCCGGCCGGTTACGAGGATGCACTTTTCCTTACCCGCTGGGCGGCTGATAACGTCGGTGAGCTCGGCGGGCGCAGTGAGGCGTTCGCCATTGCGGGAGAGAGTGCCGGCGGAAACTACGCCGCAGCGGTGGCACTGGCGCTGCGGGACGAGGGGATCCTCGCGGGACAGCTTCTGTTCAACCCTGCAACAGACCTCGGCCCGACCTATCGCGATGCCGAGTCGTACCGCAAAGACCGCGACCCGGCGCTGCGCGCTGTCAACGTCGATTACAGCGTCCGTTCCTATCTTGGCGCTGAGTCCTCAACCGACTGGCGGGCATCGCCCATCGCCGCCGAGGATGTCGCGGGCGTGGCACCAGCGGTGATCGGCCTCTCCGGCAACGATCCGCTGCACGATCAGGGACAGGCCTACGCGGACAAGCTCAAAGCGGCAGGTGTGCCGGTCCAAGTGGCCGACTTCGCTGACCTCGTGCACGCCTACGCCGCACAGTCGTTCCTCGTTCCGGTCTGCAACGACGCCCTGGTCAAGACCTGCCGCGAGTTCCTTACGCTCATGAATTGGG
>NZ_JBQEQF010000041.1:0-19040 GCF_052046035.1 Paenarthrobacter sp. 22069
CCGAAGCTGAGGAGGACTTTGCCGGAGGTGGTGGAGTCTTTGGCGACTTCGAAGGCGTGCAGGGCGTCGGCGAGGGGGTATTCGTGGGTGATGACGGGGCCGATGTGGAGTGAGCGGTCGGCGAGGGCGGTGATGACCTGGTCGATTTCGTCGTTGAAGCGGAAGGATCCTTTGAGGTCCAGTTCGCGGGTGATGGCCAGCGAGATGGGGACCGGCTGCATGCCGGTGGGCAGCAGCCCGACCATGACCACGGTCCCGCCGCGGACCGCGCCGTTGATGGCTGAGGCGAGGCCGTGGTGGTTTCCGGAGGATTCGATCACGACGTCGGCCTCCACGGCCGCGATGGCCGCGGTGTCCGCGGCGTTGATCACCTCATCCGCACCGACTGCCGTGGCGATCTGCAGGGGTCTGGGGTGCAGGTCCACGGCGGTGATCCGGGCCGCGCCGGCACGTTTGAGGACGGCGACGGCCAGGGCGCCGATGGGCCCGGAGCCGATCACCAGCGCGGTCTTACCCTTGACGTCACCGGCGCGGGACACGGCGTGCCAGGCGACCGATGCGGGTTCGATCAGGGCCGCGGTGCGCAGGTCCATGCCCGCGGGCAGGCCCCGGAGCATCCGCACCGGCAAGGTGACGTACCGGCTGAACGCGCCGTCCGTGTGCGGGTAGCGGGCGGCGCTGCCCAGGTACGTGCAGCCCGGGGACAGGTTCGGCCGGTCCGCCGGGTACTTCGCGGCGCCCGGGCCCGGTGTTGCCGGATGCACCGCAACCGCGGTCCCCGCCTTCGGGCCCGACCCGTTCGCCGCGGCCCGGACCACGGTCCCGGAGATTTCGTGGCCCAGCACCAGCGGGGCCTTCAGGATCGACTCCCCCGCGGCGCCGTGCAGCCAGTAATGCAGGTCCGAGCCGCAGATCCCGCCGAACGCCACCTCCACCACCGCCTCATCCGGGGCGGGTTGGGGCAGCGGGACCTCGTCGATCCGCAGGTCCCCGGCGGCATGGGCCACCAGGGCCGGCCCGGTTGCCGGGAGTTCTTCCGTTATTGAAGCCATCAGACCACCACCGTCATTCCGCCATCAATGAAGATGGTCTGACCGTTCACAAAGTTGGACCCGTCCGAGGCCAGCCACACCACCGGCCCGGCCAGGTCCTGCACGGTGCCCCAGCGGTGCGCCGGGGTCCGGCCCAGGATCCAGGAATTGAACTCCTCATCATCCACCAGGTTCTGCGTCATCTCGGTATGGATATAGCCCGGCGCGATCGCGTTGACCTGCAGTCCGGACCCCGCCCACTCCGCCGTCATCGCCCGGGTCAGGTTCCGCAGCCCACCCTTGGCCGCCACATACGGGGCGATCGTGGGCCGGGCCAGGTCCGCCTGCACCGAACAGATATTGATGATCTTCCCGTGGCCGCGGGGAATCATGTGCCGTGCCGCCTCACGGCCCACCAAAAACGCGCTGGTCAGATCCGTAGAGAGCACGCGGTCCCAGTCCGTGACGTCCAGGTCCAGCATCGGCACCCGGTGCTGGATCCCGGCGTTATTCACCAGGACCTCCAACGGCCCCACGTTCTCCTCGATCCAGGCAATGCCGCGGGCGGCAGCACCGCCATCGGTCACGTCAAAGGCAATGCCGTGCACCCGGCCCGGCGGGAAATCCGCCGCGAGCGCCGCCTCGGCCTCCTTCAACCGCTCAGCATTCACCCCGTTGAGAACTACCGTGGCTCCGGCGCCAGCCAACGCCCGCGCCAAGGACGAACCGATACCCCGGCTCGACCCCGTCACCAACGCAACCCGGCCCGTCAAATCAAAAAGTGCGCTCATGCGAATGGTCCCTGCTGAACGAGGTTGGCCGGAGTTTCACCGGCTGCGAGGGCTTCAAGCTGGCGTTTCAGGAGCTTAAGGATCCGTGGTTCAAAGGCTGACGCATTACCGCCAATGTGAGGGGTGATGAGCGCGTTTTCCGCGGACCACAGCGGGTGGCCTGCGGGCAGCGGTTCGGGATCGACGACGTCGATGGCGCACTGCAGGCGGCCGGACGCCACTTCCCGGGTCAGGGCGTTAGTGTCCACCACGGCGCCACGGCCCACGTTCACCACGAGGGCGCCGTTCGGCAGGGCGGCCAGTACTTCCTGGCCCACCAGGTGATGGGTGTTGTCGTTCAGGGGCAGGACGGAAACCAGGATGTCGTGGCCGGGGGCGAGCTCCACAAGTTCGTCCGGGCCGTGGACCTGTCCGTCCCCGTCCGTCCGGGCTGAGCTTCCCACCCGGGTCACGGTGACTTCGAAGGGCTCGAGCCGGCGGGCGAGTTCCTTGCCGATGCCCCCGATGCCCAGCAGCAGGATCTTCCGGTCTGCCAGGGACTGGCGGCGCTGCGGCTTCCAGCTTTCGATCTGCTGGTCCTTGACGGCCTGGTCAATGCCCCGCAGCTTGGCCAGGATGAGCCCCACGGCCAGTTCGGCGGTGGCAGCTGCGTGGACGCCTGAGGCGTTTGCCACTGCAGCGCCCGGACCGGCAGCCTCGCGGACGCCGTCGTACCCTGTTGACTGGGTCTGCACGAACTTAAGGTTCGGGACCTTGGCCAGGGAACCCATCACTGCCCCCGCGTCGATGTAGGGCAGGATGACGCCGTCGATGTCACCCAGCTCCTCCCCCGGTTCGTCCTTCATGTCCCACACCACGCCCCGCAGCCCTTCGGGGAGTGGTGAGAGGTCAGCCAGGAGCTGGGGTTCGGGGAAACTGACGGTTTGTACTAACTGCATCTTGAGGGCCTATCGGTTGGGCGGTGGAAAGGTAGTTCCCGGGTTTGGGCGTCGCGGGCCGCTTTAGTCGGAGTCCCCGCGGCGGTCGAAGGTGAGGCCGCCGGGGACCTGGAAGGTGGGCATGAGTTCCAGCATGCCAACGTTGACGTGGCGCGGGGTTTCGATGGCGTAGTCCAGGGCGTTCACTATGTCGTCCGTGGTCAGCGACTCGTAGCCCTCGTAGTACGTTTGCCAGGCTTCTTCCATGGCCTCGGGGCTGCCGCCCATGTTGCGGCCAAAGATCTCGGTTTCCACGCGTCCGGGGCAGATTTCGGTGACGCGGATCCGCTTGCCCACGGTGTCGTTGCGGAGCTGCCGGGAAATCTGGTGCACCGCGGCCTTGGTGGCGTGGTAAACGGTGTGGCCGTAGAAGTTGTAGGTACCGGCGATGGAGCTGATGTTGACCACGTGGCCGAGGTCGCGTTCCACCATGCCGGGTAGGACCAGCCGGGTGAGCTGCAGGAGCCCGCGGAGGTTGACGTCGATGAGTTCGTCGATGTCCTGCTCGGAGGAATCCAGGATGTTGCCCGGCCTGGAGACGCCGGCGCAGTTGACCAGGACGTCCACTTTCAGGTCATTGACGACGGCGGCCAGGGCGGCGGTGTCGGTCAGGTCCACCACATGCGGGACTGCTCCGGTGCGGTCGGCAAGCTCGGTGAGGCGTTCCTCGTTGCGGGCCACCGCATGGACGGTGAGGCCGCGCTTGGCCAGCCGTTCGGCGATGGCGGCGCCCATGCCGGTGGAAGCTCCGGTGACGAGGGCGGTGGTGTAGTCGGAAAAAGGCATTGGTACTCCAAAGTGGTGGAATTCGGGCAGGCTCTTGCGTCCGGCAATGGGCTGGACGCAGGAGCCCCGGGTTGGCAGGGGTTAGGGATCGCGCAGCGGTTCGTGGACGCGGTCCTTGGCGGTGGGAAAAGCGTTCATGATATTCAGGCTCCTGACGCTGGGCTGAGTTCATGCCAGCGCTGGCCGGCGCCGATGCCGAGGAGTCCGAAGACTGTGTTGATGGTGTTCCGGAGCCTGTCCAGTTCAAGGCAGGCGGCGCGGTGCATGGCTGTTGCTTCAGCCACGCTTGTCTTTCTAAAAGTGATGGTGTGTCCGGGCCTGGCTTGCGCCAGAATGTCCAGGGAGCGGCTCGTGACTACCGCCAGCACCGGGTAGCCCGCCGTCACGCCACGTCCCCGGTGCAGCACCAGCAGTTCCTCGCGGGACGGGACCTCGATGGCCCCGACCGGGACGCCGCGGGAGAGCACTTCGGACGTGAGCTGGCGCTCAGGAAGGGCACCACCGAGCCGAAGCCCAATGTGGTTGCTGCGGGGGCTCACGGTGTACTCCGTAGTGAACAGCAGGTCTGCCGTGTCCCCGAATTCCGCCACGTCCGGCCCCTCCGTGACATCGATGACAGGGTTGGTTGTGAAGGCGGGTTTGGTGAGGCCCAGCCGGAACAGCGGCAGGCCAAAGTGCGGCTGGGTGATGGGCGCTGTGGTCTTCCGGGTTTCGAGGCGGAAGCCCTCCACGAGCTTCAACCCGAAGCCCACCACAGTGTCAGGGGCGCAGCTGCCCAGCAGGCTGGGGACCGTGAAGGATTCGTGGACGGCGATGTAGGCGCGCAGTCCGGTCCGGATTCCCCGTACGGCCACGACTTCGCCGGCCCGGACGGATACCGGCTCCCATTGCGGGCATTCGCGGCCGCCCACCGTGAGGTCCAGGGGCGCACCGGTGACGGCGATCAGCAGGTCGGTGGTGGCGCGCATCCGGAAGTCCAGCGCCGTGAGTTCCAGCAGCGGGTCGTTGTCTTCGTTGCCGGCAAGGATGTTTGCGGCTTTGGCGGAGTACTGGTCCAGCGCGCCGTTGACGGGGAGGCCGTAGGCGGGGCCCTTCGTCCGGCCGAGGTCGGTGACCACGGAATGGCCGGGCTGCAGGATGATCAGTGACCCGGTCATGGCCGCGCCTCCAGGAACTGCCCGGCGAAGTTCCCGAAGTCCCCCGCGGGAATGCGGTAGAAGCGCAGTTCGTCGCCCGGGACGTAGGGCACCAGGGGTTCGCGTGCCGCGTCCAGGACCGTTAAAGGGGTCTGTCCGATGACGCACCAGCCACCCGGTGCCACTGCGGGCGCGATCACGGCCTGGCGTCCGGCCACAGATACGGCACCTGCGGGAACGGACAGCCGCGGGTCCTTGAGCCTGGGGACGGGGACTGGGAAGTCCGGCCCGTCCATCATGGGAGATCCTGCCGGCGCGCCCAGGCAGCGGATGATGTAGGTTTTGGCCGTATGCCGGGCGATGACGTCCTCAACAGTGAGGCCTTGGTGATTTGCCACGCGTTCCAGGTCGGGCCCGTAGTCGCCGCCGTACACCACCGGAACTTCAAAGCGCCGCGGTTCCCGCAGGGTGATACCAACAAAGTCCAGTTGGCGCATTCCGAGGAGGACGAACGCCCGCACCTGGCGCGCTGAGGTGAGGTAGGGGTCGAATTCGACCAGGACCGAGTCGTAGGTGGGAACGGCGCCGTGGATGCCTTCGATGCCGGCGGTAGCCAGCCAGCCAGCCAGGGAGTGGACCGTTGCCCAGTTGGCTTCTGCGTCACCGGATTGTGCCACCACGCGCAGGGCGGCGTCACCGGATTCGAAAACATCCAGTGCTGTTGGCGTTGTCGTAGTGGTCACTGTCAGGACACCTTTTGCTTTGCGGCGAGCACCTCTGCCAACGGGGCGATGGTGACGCCCGCGGCAATCAGTTCACTGCGGATCAGGCGGGCCAGTTCGACGGCGCCCGGGTTGTCGCCGTGCAGCAGCACCGTGTCTGCCTGGATGGCGATGTCACTGCCGGAGGCAGTCTCGATCAGGCCTTCACAGACCATCCGCACGGTGCGGCCGACGATGACGGAGGGGTCGTGGATCACGGCGCCGGGCTGGCTGCGCGGCACCAGTGTGCCGTCATCCTGGTAGGCGCGGTCCGCGATGCCAACGATCGCCACCCGCAATCCGCGGTGCGCCGCGGCGGTGGCGAGTTCACCGTCCTGCGCCAGGATGATCAGCTTCGGGTCCACGCGGACGGCGGCATCCGCTACGGCTCCCGCATAGTCCGCCCGCGTGGCCACCAGGTTGCCCAGGCGGCCGTGCGGTGCCAGGTGGGAGACGGAACCGCCGTGGTAGGCCGCAAACGCTGACAGGGCTCCCAGCTGGTAGATGACGTCGGTGCGGACTTCGTCAGCTGTGAGGTCCATGGCCCGGCGGCCAAAGCCGCGGAGGTCCGGGAAGCTGGGATGCGCACCGATACCCACTCCCCTTCGGATACATTCGGCCACAGTGGCATCCATGATGTCCGGATCCCCTGCGTGGAAGCCGCAGGCGATGTTGGCGCTGGACACAATCTCCAGCAGGGCTTTGTCATCGCCAATCGAGTAGGCGCCAAAACCTTCACCAAGATCCGCTACGAGATCGATTGTGGGCATTACGGGCCTTCCTCTGCTGGTGCTGGGTAACGCGTGGTGTAAATGAGTGTGGCACTGGGATTTGCCTCACACAAAGACGAATCCGATGTCATGGGATAGGCAACAGTTATGACCTTCATCGGCGCTATTGGCACTGGCCGAAAAAATGTACTACGCGACCCTTGTTTAGTAGTTGTGAAAATCCTGCGGCCAATAGGCTCTTTCCCTGCTTATGCAAAAAGCATATGCCGCCATCAAAATCGGCGATGGCTTGGGGGGATAGAATGTTCTGGTCATTGGAAAGTCATCTGCAATTAACCTATGCCCGAGACTCGGATCACACAAAGACGTAATGCCTGTCCCGCCATAGCGCCAACGTATGACCCCGCAGTTGTGCCGTCCCCGCCGAAAGAGGAGCGCTATGGATACCCGGAAGCTGGCGTACTTCGTCAAGATTGTCGACTCAGGAAGCATCACCAAGGCGGCCGCCGCCCTCCACGTGGCCCAGCCGGCGCTGAGCCAGCAGGTGTCGGCCCTGGAAACGGACCTGAAGCAGCGGCTCCTGATCCGGAGCAAGCAGGGCGTGGAGCCTACAGCGGCCGGCCATACCCTGTACCGGCACGCGCAGACCATCCTCCGGCTCGTGGAGCAGGCAAGGATAGATGTGGCAGCTTCAGGAGCGGCGCCTTCGGGCCGGGTCTCCATAGCGATCGCACCCTACAGCATGGCCTCAAGCCTCACCCCGCGGATCATCAGAGAGGTGGGACGGCGCTACCCCGACATCGTGCTGCACCTGACCGAAATTTACGGTGGCGTGCTCAGTGAGGCCATCAAAAACGGCAGGTTGGACATGGCACTCATCTATGAACCTGGGCCCATCCGGGGGGTGCAGTTCACCACCCTCATTGTCGAGGACCTGTACCTGATTGTGAACTCCCGCCGGGAGCTTCCGGTAGACGCCGCAGCGGACAGCATCACCCTGGACGAGGTGGCTGACCTCGGGCTCTTCCTACCGGAACAGATCCATACCCTCCGGCAGGTGGTTCAGGCGGGCATCGAGAGCAGGGGCCGGAAGCTGAAGCTGGTAGGGGAGGTGGAATCGGTCCCCTCCCTCACTCGGCTGCTGCGCACGGACCTCGGGGCAACCATCCTGCCCAAATCAGCGGCGGACGCCCTGTTCCACGAGGAGGACTTCCGGGTCCTGCGGATCCTCGAGCCTGCACTGCAGTGCAGGATTGCGTTGTGCACGCCGGACCATGAGCCCTTGTCAGAAGCAGCGTCCGCCGTCCTGCTGGTACTCAAGGAATTGCTGCAGGAAATGCTCAGGAGTAAATATTCCCCGCTCCCCACCGCACCGTTCGATGCATCATAAGCAGGCCTTATCAGGTCACGTCGCTTTAGTCTTATTCAGGGAATTGCGTCCGTTCTAGGATAAAAGCCATAAAGGTTTCGCCAAAGGCGACACCGCGGCAAAAAATTTCCTGGAGCCCCGCCATGAAGAAGATCACCAGCCTGCAGTACCGGAAGACAGCTGAAAGGAGAATCCAGCTGAAAGCCGGCACGGGTTCACATTGCCCCACGAACGGTTTTTGGCGTCCCGAGGACGGACCCGCCTCCGAGCCCGTCTTCGTGTTCGAGGGAAGCATGATGCCCCCGGGCAGGCGCGGCTCCACCATGTGGTATCTGGAGGACGCGCAGGTGGGGCCGCCCGCCTACCTGCTGCCCGGCATGAACTGATCCACCAGTAACCAAGAGGCAAGGCCCGGAGTTCCGAACGGAACCCCGGGCCTCTTCTTTTAACCCCCTCGATTGCTGCGTACTTGTCGTTCTCCGGCGGCAAAACGACAAGTAGTCAGCACTCGATGGGTAAGTAGCTACAGGGCAGGCTCCAGTTCGGCGTCCTCCACCAGCAGGCCCTTGGCCTTCAGCACATCCGTCAGATTGCACAACTCGATAGTTGTGCCGCCTTCCTTGTAGCGGCGAATGAGGTCGTCCTCCGCGTCGACGCGTGCCTGTGACAGACGGATGACTTCCTCGATCTCATCCTTGCGGACCACCACCACGCCGTCGGCATCACCCAGGAGGACATCGCCGGGGTAGACGATTTCGTCTCCGAACACGAGAGGATGGTTGATGGGGCCGATAGTTTCCTTTACGGTCCCCTTGATGCAGACACTGCCGGAGAACACGGGCAGGCCGAGTTCGATCAAGTCCTTGGTGTCACGGACACCGGAATCCGTGACCATACCGGCCAGGCCCTTCGCCTTCATGGCATTGCCCAGCACATCGCCGAAAGTCCCCGCCTCTTCGTACTCACCGGCGGACACCAGGACAACGTCGCCCTTCTGGGCGTAGTGGATGGCCACCTGGAGCATCAGGTTGTCCCGGGGTGCACAGACCACGGTGACGGCGGGTCCGCAGAAGGACATGCTGCGGTCGATGGGCTTAATCCTGGAGCTCAGGGCGCCCTTGCGGCCCTGTGCTTCATGCACTGTGGCGGAGGAGAACTTGGAAAGGCGCTGAATGGCGTCCTCCGAGGGCCGGTCGAATTTCGTTTTGACGTGGATCATGGGGAACTCCTGTTGTTGGAAAGAGTAGTTGAGGGGATGGTTGGGTCAGGCCAGCGCCGTGACGGCCTTTTCGATGGCGGCAATGGATTCCTCGATCACCGGCAGCCCGGTGGCGTAGGAGATCCGGAAGTAGGGGCTTAGCCCGTAGGCCGAACCCTGGATAACGGCAACAGAGGCTGCTTCCAGCAGGTACAGCGTGAAGTCCTCGTCGTTGGTGATCTGCTTGCCATCGGGGGTCGTCTTGCCGATGACCCCGGCACAGTTGACGTAGGCGTAAAAGGCGCCATCCGGCGTCGCGCATTGCAGGCCCTTGACGGCGTTCAGCCCGCTGATTGCCGCATCGCGCCGTTCGCGGTACACGTCCACGCTTTCGTGGACGAATGCCTGGTCTCCGGTAAGTGCCGCGGCAGCAGCTGCCTGGCTGATGGAAGACGGGCAGGAGGACATCTGGGACTGCAGCTTGTTGATGGCAGCCACCAGGGGCCCCGGCCCACCGGCATAGCCCAAGCGCCAGCCCGTCATGGCATAGGCCTTGGAGACGCCATTCGTAACCAGCACACGGTCCTTGAGCTCAGGGGCAACGGCCACCAGGCTGCTGATGTGCTCTTCGCCGAAGTGGATCTCGTCGTAGATTTCATCCGTGAGGACGTAGACGGCCGGATGGTCCTTGAGGACGGCGGCCAATCCGGCCAGTTCCTCACGGGAGTACACCGCTCCTGTGGGGTTGGAGGGGGTGTTGAGGATGACCCACTTGGTGCGCTCCGTCAGTGCCCCTGCCAGGGCGCCAGGGGTGAGTTTGAAGCCAGTATCCTCACCGCAGGAAACGATCACAGGGGTGCCTTCGTTGGCGAGCACCATGTCCGGGTAGGAGACCCAGTAGGGTGCGGGGATGACAACCTCGTCGCCTTGGTCCAGGGTGGCCATGAATGCGGTGAAGATGACCTGCTTCCCGCCGCCGCCGATGGTGATCTCAGCCGGCGTGTACTGCTGGCCGGTTTTGCGCTGCAGCGTCTGCAGGATGGCCTTCTGCAATTCGGGCGTCCCGGTCACCGACGTGTATTTGGTTTCACCCCGGCCGATGGCTGCGATGGCAGCGTCCTTGATGTGCTGCGGTGTATCAAAATCCGGCTCGCCGACCGTCAGGTCCAGGATCCGGCGGCCCTCGGCCTTGAGCTCCCGCACGCGGGCCGCCGCGGCAACGCTGGGTGAGGATTTGATACGGGTAACGCGTGATGCGGGCACGAATTCAGGCATGTTCTCTTCCAGGCTTCCGGTACGGATGAGGGTGGTTCATTCGAGCCTAGGGAAGGAGCCGTGCTCTTGGATAAGACCTAAAGTGCGTGGACAGATAAGCAGCCCTTATGACGGGGCAGGCCAGAACTTTCGCGTATTGCTCCATGCACTTTCGGTATTGCCTGGCGGGCTTGCCCGCGGCGTAACCTGCAGGGTGGAGAGACCTGAGGAAGGCACAGCGCCGGCCCCCGGCACGTTCCTTCCAGACCGCCGGGACAAACCGCGGGAAAGGTGCCCCTGCTGCTGGGAAGCCGCGTTGACATGGAAACACCACCAACGAAAGACAAGGAGCAAAGGTGCCCGGTAAAGAGATTCAGGAACGGATACTTGCGCGTACGGCCGGCACCGGGACGGGCGGTGCCGACGTGGCACCCTACCGGTACCGGGGCGTGCCGAAGCCGGACCCCGCTACTGCCCGCGCCCAACAAGCGCTGGCCATGCTGGCCCAGCTGCGGACGACTATCGCGCTCCGGTCCAGCCGGGTGCGTGCCCTCACCGCCGAGCTGGGTGACTGCGTTGCCCAGGCCGTGTGCGACGGCGTGAAGGTTGCCGCCGTCGCAAAGGCCGCGGGCCTGCCTGCCGCCAGTATCCGGTCTGCCGCGCTGGCACGCGGCGAGCTGTACCCGTCGGGCCAAACCCGAAACCGCCATCTGGACCTCATTGCAGGATTGGCCGCGGAGTTGGCGGCAGCCGAGGGCACCCGGAGTGCCGCAGAGGAACAACGCACGCAGGTACTGGCCTTGGCCAGGAAATCCCGACTGCTTGACGACTACCAACTTGCCGGGGCAAGCGGCCTGAAGTCCGACGAGATCCGCAAAGTGACCAGGGGCGTGGGCTTGCGCGTGGCCTAGCCGCAAGGATCGTCCCGGCTGATCCGCTGCCCGCCGTCCTTCACCCCGTTGTCCCTGGCGAACGCCGGCGTAGACGAGTTCCGGCTTACTTCACGCCTCCGCTCTGGCGGCGACTGGCAACCAAGCGTAGCGTCATTTCGAAGAGGCCGCGGCGAGCACGGTGTCTGCTTGTGCGGCGCTTCGGTGGTCGCGGAGGAGGCCAGAATGGCGGGGTGGAATGCGGATACGGCGGCCGGTCCACTAGGGGCTGGCTCTGTGACGTTGGTCGAGGGCTCATCCTTCTGTATTTCGTCGTCCAACGGGGATATTCAGGCCGACCGTCCGCACGGCCTCTTCGTGGCCGACGTCAGGATCCTTTCTGCCTGGCGACTCACAGTGAATGGACAGGCGCTTGAACCACTCACAGCGGAGACAAAGGAGCCGTTCCGTGCCGCATTTGTTGCAAGGATCCCCCGGTCCGACGGCTACGCGGACAGCCCACTTATCGTGGAACGGCTGCGGGAAGTCGGGGCCGGCCTCCAGGAGCAGCTCACCGTCCAGAACTACTCCCAGGAGCCGGCTGAGTGCCTCATCGTTCTGGAAACGGGGGCCGACTACGCGGACCTCTTCGAGGTGAAGGAGGCACGTATCCGGCGACAGTGGGAGCAAACACGGGAAGCCGACGACGGGATGCTCACCATTCGGGGCAGTTGGCAGGACGTCCGCAAAGGCACGGCTATCCACGTACCTGGTGCGGACATTTCCGGTAACACCGTCCAATATCGGGTGTCCATACCCGCTCATGGGCAATGGAGCACAGTCCTGACCGTTCTGCCCACCAACGAAGGAGCCCACGCACCGGCTTTCGCCCATTCCGACGGGGATAGCCTGTCCCCCCGAGACCGTCGCCGCCGGGAGTGGGTTGCGAAGATCCCCAAACTGCAGGTAGCCAACCGCTCCGTGGAACGGACCCTGGGCCGCAGTTACGACGACTTGGGCGCTCTTCGGATCGAGGACCCCGACCATCCGGAGCGCGTTGTCGTCGCCGCCGGTGCGCCCTGGTTCATGACCCTGTTCGGAAGGGACTCCTTGTGGGCTTCGGTGATGGCGATGCCGGTGGACCCCTCGCTCGCCTTGGGCACACTCCAGACCCTCGCCGACCGCCAGGGCACCCTGGTGGACCCCATGACGGAAGAGGAACCGGGCAAGATCCTCCACGAGGTCCGGCTTGATGTCTCCAGCGGCCTGTCCCTGGGCGGCAAGTCGAACTACTACGGCAGCGTGGATGCCACTCCCCTGTTCCTGATGGTGCTTGGGGCGGTGAGCCGTTGGGGATTCGCTGCGGACACTATCAAGGCCCTGCTGCCCCACGCCGACCGCGCACTTGACTGGATCGTGAACTACGGCGACAAGGACGGCGACGGCTTCGTCGAGTACCAACGGCTCAACGACCAGGGGCTGATCAATCAAGGCTGGAAGGACTCCTGGGACGGCATCAACTTTGCCGACGGCACCCTGGCCGAGCCGCCCATCGCGCTCTGCGAGGTACAGGCCTATGTCTACGTCGGCTACCTGTCACGGGCATGGCTGGCCTACGAGGCCGGTGACATGGCATTGGGCAACGACCTCACCGATCGCGCTGCCCGGCTGAAGAAGCAGTTCAACGAGCAATTCTGGATCCCGGAGCGCGGGTACTACGCCATCGCGCTCGACGGCAGGAAACGGCAGGTTGATGCCTGTGCCTCGAACATGGGGCACTGCCTGCTTCAAGGTCTGATCGACGAAGACAAAGCCCCGCAAGTCGCCGCGCACCTGATGTCACCGGAAATGTTCAGCGGCTGGGGCGTACGCACCCTGGCCAGCAACATGGGCGCCTACAACCCGGCCAGCTACCACAACGGGTCCGTTTGGCCCCACGACAACGCCATCATCACGGCCGGGCTCCTCCGGTACGGCTTCGTCGCCGAAGCGCAAAAAATTGCCACCGGGATGATGGACGCGGCAGAGTTCTCCGACGGCCGGCTCCCGGAACTGTTCTGCGGCTTCAGCCGGGACCACCTCGCCACTCCTGTTCCGTACCCCACCGCCTGCTCGCCTCAGGCGTGGGCAGCCACCGCACCCATCCAGATCGTGTCCAGCCTGATGCGCTACGACCCGGTCGTGTCTGCCGGCGGCGTGTGGCTCGATCCCGTCCTCCCCCAGTCCTTCGGCGACCTGCACATCTCCAACGCCCCGCTTGGCAATGGCCGCATCACCATCGACATCGCCGGCTCCGTCCCATCCATCCAAGGACTACCCCCGGAGATGGCCCTTCACCGGGGACACCGACCGTGGATGTCCGAACTGGTTGAGGAAGCGGTGCGGCGTCGTGGAAATAGTCACCCCACGTCAAACCCTCTTCGTTAGGGAACCACGTCGAGCTTCCTGTTGTCCAAGGCCTCCCGTTCTTCGCCTCTAGGCCATAACGAATCGCTATGTAGGTACATAAAAGCGGACTTTGTGTGACCTACACCGCAAACGTTAACTTGATGTCTGGGGCCGGTCCGCAAAGCCGTAAACACGACTTGCGAGAGAGCTCACAGCAGGACCAACCGGACATTCCACTCGAAATCTCTTTCCCAGAGCCCAGGTGTAGCGGCAGCCGGTGTTCACCCAATCACCAACGGAGACGAAATGACTGAAACCTTACTTCCGAAGAAGACCCCGGTCAGGGCCGCAGTCGCGGCCTGGATCGGCACGACGCTGGAGTACTACGATTTCGCCGTGTACGGCACCTCGTCCGCGTTGATTCTGAACGTCCTCTTCTTCTCGCCCGAGCTCCCCCAGGGCATCAGCGTGCTGCTCGCCATGATCACCTTCGCGGTCGGCTACGCGGTACGCCCGCTCGGCTCTCTCATCCTAGGGCCGCTGGGAGACCGCCGCGGCCGCAAGTTCGTCATGATGATCACACTGTTCGGCATCGGCGGCTGTACCTTCCTGATCGGGTGCCTGCCCACCTACGCCCAAATCGGTCCTCTTGCTCCGATCCTGCTCGTGCTTATCCGCGTCATCCAAGGACTGTGCCTTTCCGGCGAGCAGCCCAGTGCCATCACCATGAGCCTGGAGCATGCTTCCGAGGGCCGACGCGGGTTCCTTGCGAGCTTCACCACGTTGGGATCCTCCTCCGGCACGCTGCTCACACTGCTGGTCTTCATCCCGATCGCAGCCATGCCCTCGGAGCAGTTGCTGGGCTGGGGTTGGCGGCTTCCATTCTGGGCCTCTGCCGTCGTAGTCGTCGCTGCGTACCTGATCCGCCGCCACATTCAGGAGCCGCCCGAATTCGTGAAGGTCCAGGCCGCCAAGGTGAACGTCGCCCCCCTCAGGCATCTCCTGCGCTTCCACTGGCGCGCGGTGCTGCGGATCGTATTCTGTGCGCTCATCGCGGGCACGAGCTACATGATGCAAACCTTCTCGGTGGCATTCGGTACCGCCGGATACAAGCTGGATAAGCCGACCATGCTGCTGACGACCACAGTCTCGGCAGTGATTGCCCTCGGAGTCACGCCCCTGGCAGGATTCCTGGTGGACAAGATCGGCCGGAAAACGATGTTCCTCATCGCAACGGGCGGCGTAGGCATCACAATGGTGCCGTACCTGTGGTCAATCACGACCGGCAACTGGTCGCTGATCTTCCTGTTTGGCATCATCAACTACTCCCTCTTCTACTCCATGGTGAACGCGTCCTGGCCTTCGTTCTTTGCAGAGATGTTCCCCGGCCGGCTGCGCGTCTCCGGGCTCGCCCTTGGCACCCAGATCGGCTTTGCCATCTCGGGCGTCATCGGCCCCGTTCTCTCGACAGCACTCGCTGGCCCCGACCTGAAAGATTGGGTTGGGCCGTCCATGGTCGCTCTCGGGTTCATGGTCCTGGCAGGGATCTCAGCCCTCACCGCGAAGGAGACCAAAAAGTACACGCTCAGGGAGCTCGACGAGGTGCAGCAGAGCGAGCGGGAGACGGCCGTCCTCACGGCGGCGACCGTGGCCCCAAGCACGGCGACGCACGGTCTCGCTGGTTAGCCTGAAATGCAGAAGTGACGGGTTATCGCCCCTGAGCTGATCGCGCACCAGCTGTACGGGTCAGGGTGTTGGTTACGCCGTATACAAGTGAAGACCTCTTAGGCGTTGGCTGTCACCCAGCCAACGCCTAATAGGTCTTCCTGTCCCGCCTGGAATCACGACTGGGCCTTTTCTCTCACCTGCCCAAGCATGCCCACGTAATCCCCGCGCAGGGCGGAGTTTTACCCGCAGTCGCCGGCACCGGCCCTGACCCTTGGAGGCGTGGTGCCTCCAGGGGTAGCCCGCGGCGGCCCTCCGGAGCCATGATGGCACCATGACTGATCCCCAACGGAAGCTGTCCGCCGCCGAGCTCACCGAGGCCGGGCTCACCGGCTGGCGCCTGACCGGCGAGGCCCTCGCCGCAACCTTCAGGACCCGAAAGTTCTCCACCGGGCTGGAGCTCGTGAACCGCATCGGCGCCTCCGCCGAGGCGGCCAACCACCACCCCGACCTCACGCTCACCTACCCCGAGGTCCGCGTCACGCTCTCGAGCCACGATGTCGGCGGGATCACCAGCCGCGACATCGACCTGGCCCGCACCATCAGCAGCCACGCCGCCGATCTCGGCGTCGCCGCCGCGGAGTGAGTCCGCGCCGCCGGGCACGGGGCGTTCGGATCGCCGAGGCGCTAAACGGCCACGCCAAGAACCGCGGTCGGTGCCGCCACCATCCTCGCCGCCGGACGCCGCCGCCGCGGTACACGCCGCTGCCGCAAGTTCGTCCTGCAGCCGTGCATGGGAGCCCAGGACTCTCAGCAGATTCACACCCCTCAAGAATGCGCGTTGCCTGAAGCTCCCAGCGCGCGCCATAAAGCTGCAAATACTTAACCCGTTAGGTCGCCTGGAAGTAAAGGTGAGTGTGGGCGGCGCACCGTTCGTTCAGGCGGGCAGCGCAATTTGGGCATGACGTGGTGGCCAGGTATGCGTTGATGGACATCTCGCCTTTGCATACACCGCACAGAACTGCCGGCTCTGCCCACTCGTTCCGTGGCCATGTTTGGGCCTCGTGAGCTGTCTCTTCCTCGTGGCAGAGGTGGCAGGGGTAGTACCGAAGACAGCACTTGAACTTTATGGCTATCACGTCTACTTCGGTGTGATAGTGAATGCAGCGGGTTTCGTCGTCGACGGTTCTGCCGAAGATCCTCATGGCTCTGGCCCCGCTCACTTCACGCGGCGCACGAGGATGTCAGGGAAGGCCCTGTGCGCGGCCACAGCCGCACCTGTTGCCAGGGCGTCCTTCAGGAAATCGCCCGGGTAGAAGATGAGGTCACTGGCGAAAGCAGCCTCCCACGAGAGCTTCAGGTTGACCATCATCCCGAGCACGCCGAGCAGGTGCGATGCGACCACGGTGACCACGACGGCGGCAAGGAAGAACCACAGGCCGCGCCGCTTGGCCGGGAGGCGCCGGATGATTTGCTCGGCGGCCATGCCAACGAGCAGAGCGGCGAGGAGGAACCCCACGATGTATCCGGCGGATCCGCCGGCAAGGACGGCCATGCCCGCCCGGCCGCCCGAGAAGATCGGCAGTCCAGCGAAGGCAAGGAGGAGGTATAGCGCTACCGCGGCGGCGGCACGTGATCCGCCCAGGATGAGGCCGGTCACCATGATGGCGAGGGTCTGCAGGGTGATGGGTACCCCGATGCTGCCGACAGGGATGCCTGGGACGATCGCCGAGGCCGCGATTAGGGCGGCGAAAACGGAAATCAGAGCTAACGACTGTGCATCCCACAGCCGACGGGGCGCGTTGGGGCCGGTCTCGGCCGGGCGGAGCGGTGCCGGGGTCGTCGGGTGGATCATAGTTCCTCCTGGGGTAACGGCGGGCGTTCTCTGAAGAGAGGCTATACAGTCCCGCCATCAGCCTTTTTGTAGCGGAACCACGACTGTTCCTGTAATTTTTGGACCGATCGCTACAAAGCGATGCTCCGACGCGCAGACTCCCGTAGGACGTGCAGCATCGTGGACCGCGCTACTCAGGTACCGGAAGGGGTTGCGCGCGGCATCAAGCCGGCGCTTCAGCCGCGCCGACAGGGTGGAGGACCTTCTTCAGCCGGTTGACCGGAATTCAGCGTTGGGACTGCCTCCGGTTTTGTTGACTCCTGACCTAGCGAGCTTGTGCTCGTGGAAGGATGTTGACCAGACCCAAGGCTTATGGGGCGGAGTTCCGCCAGGATGTTATTGATGTGGCCCGGAAGGGTGAGGCGCCGCTGGCGCAGATTGCGATGGATTTCGGGCTGTCGGTCACGACGTTGAAGCGTTGGATTGCGATCGCCGAGCGTAAAGAGACCGGTGCCGGCCCGGCAGCGGCGGAGTCAAGGGAGATGCGGGAGTTGAGGAAGCGGAACCGCCTGTTGGAGCAGGAGAATGAGATTCTTCGCCGGGCTGCTGCCTAATCCGAACGCGGGATCGTCGACGTGGATGTCCAGGGCGGCGTTGACCAGGGCGCATCCGCCCGGTCCCTACCGGTTCATCGCCGACGAGCTCCCGGAGAAAGGCATCACGGCCGGCGAGACCAGGGCCCAACGGCTGTGCAGGGACCACGGCATTTGGTTAGTGTTCTCGAAGAAGCGTGTCCTGAACCGCAGACCCGGGCCGCGGGTCCACGACGCCCTGGTCGAGAGGGATTTCACCGCCGCAGCTCCGAACGAGCTGTGGCTGACGGACATCACCGAACACCCCGCCACTGAGGGCAAGCTCTACCTCTACGCGGTGAAGGACGTCTATTCCGGCAGGATCATCGGCTACTCGATGGACTCGCGAATGAAGTCCTCGCTTGCCGTCGCCGCACTGGAGAACACGGTGCGCTCCCGCCGGCCGGCAGGAACAGTGGTCCACTCCGATCGCGGGTCCCAGTTCCGGTCCCGCCCTTCGTCGAAACGCTCCGGCACCACGGCCTCACCGGATCGATGGGCAGGGTCGGTGCGTGCGCGGACAACGCTGCGATGGAATCGTTCTTCTCGCTGCTGCAAAAGAACGTCCTGGACCGAGAGGACCTACCACCGCCGGCGACGGCAAAGACGGCTGGGAAAACTCACGCCCATCGAATTTGAAACAATCAACCGGACCGCGCTCACAGTGGCCTAAGACCCCGAGTCAACAAAAGCCGGGCAGTCCCCAACGGACCAGGTTGGCCTCCGAAATTGCAGGTGGCGGTCCATCGGAAGCCGCGCTTATCTGAACTAGCCGGCAAGGATCGACGCGGTCGCCATCCTTGACTTCCATCGCGGAGGGCTCCGTCATTGAACACCACTTCCCCGCCAGTCACGGTGGCTGCGATCGTCGCACTTTGAGTGGTCTCTTGTGGGACGGAGGAGAAATGGTCGGAAAGAGCACCTCAGGAATCCTGGGGAGTGCCACAAAAAAGGGGGATCAATGGAGCTCGAAACGGAAGGCCGACGATCCTGAAGCGGACCATGGCAGTCCGACGGAAGATCTCTTAGACGGAGAAAGAGAAAAAATGCTTCAAAGAGCCGGAACATACGCCTTTCGTTACAGCCTTCATGAGGGCTCACCACTGCAGATGCAGTGGCTTTTTTACGGTCAGTCCGAGCTGCCTGTGGCAGTGCAGACCTGGGAGCTGCCTGCAGGAGGCTTCGAGGGTATGCATTCACATGCGGAACCTGGCCGCCCCCTGGAGGAGATCTATGTTGTCACGGAGGGCACGGGTGAAATGACCGTCGAAGACGAAACATATTCGGTAGGAGTCGGTGACGCCGTCCTGGCCAGGGTGGGAACGCGGCACGATCTGCGCAACACCGGCGAGGGGCCGCTGAAGGTGATGGTTATCTGGGGCGAGCCCCGGCCGGCCGACTACTCCAACTTGGGATCGGCGAAGGGGGCACGGATGGCCAGGGCCGATGCGTCGCCTCCTCCCACTGCCGGTAAGCACCCGCTGTAACTAGTCCATCGCGTCACGGCTTGCTGAATCTCTGTCCGGGCAAGATAGCTGCACAATCAACGGTAGGCGTGCGACACCCTGTCTGTGATCCAGCCAACGAACAACGCCTTTGAGCAGCCGAAGGCCGAAAA
>NZ_JBQEQF010000042.1:0-18544 GCF_052046035.1 Paenarthrobacter sp. 22069
CTAGGTCGTGTCTGTTAATTGTGTACTCGGTGGAATGTTGTGATCGCTCCTAGTAGTACCCCGCCGAGGAATGTGGTGGCGTACTTGTCGTAGCGGGTTGCGATGCCGCGCCAGTGTTTGAGGCGGTTGAAGCCGCGTTCCACGGTGTTGCGTTCCTTGTAGATTGCCTGATCGAAGGCCGGTGGCCTTCCACCGGCTGAGCCTTTGGCCTTCCGGCGTTCAATCTGATCTGAGCGCTCCGGGATGGTGTGCCTGATCCGGCGGGACCTCAACTCGGTGCGCGTGGAGGGATGGGAGTAGGCCTTATCGGCGAGCAGCCGGAACTGCGTGGCGTCTTGAATCTTATGGGCTTCGAGTAAGGGCACCAGTTGCGGATTATCACCGGCCTGGCCGGGAGTCAGCAGCATCGTGACAGGCGCGCACGCCCGGTCGGTAAGAGCATGGATCTTTGTTGTCAGCCCGCCTCGAGAGCGTCCGATCGCGTGGTCAGCCGGCTCGCTGGGCAGAAACTTGTAACTCGGCACTGCCCCCTGTGTGGTCTGGATCGACCGTCACCTTGGGCGCTCCGGCAGCATGCTGATGTGCCCGAACACTGGTCGAATCAACGGAGAGCAGTGACTCCAACTCCGTGTCCTGGGCACCGGTTGCCGTCTTTACCGCCGCGAACATCTGCTCATAGGACCCGTCGACAGACCACCGCCGGTGGCGCTCCCACACCGACTGCCAGGCACCGAACTTAACCGGCAGGTCACGCCACGGCGAACCGGTGCGAAAACGCCAGCAAATACCCTCAAGCGTCAAACGGTGATCGTTCCAGGGCCGCCCTCGCCGGCCCCCTGCAGTCGCGACTACAGGCTCAATCACCGACCACAACTCATCTGAAATAACATTCGCACGAAGCATCCATCCAGCCTCGAACATCCAAAGCCGAATATTTAGCAGACACGCCCTAGGGGGCCCGGGCGTCAGTCCGTTCCGCACAGCAGGCCCTAGACCCACTGCTCCCACACCGTCAGCTGCAGGCTGACGGTCCCGGACGAACCAGCCACAACGGCACCAGCCCCCGCGGAAGGGCCGACGGCGGCACCCGCCTTGCCGCCGTCGTCGCGCCTTCCAGCGAAACCAGCCTTCCCGGCAAAACAGGCCCTTCCAGCAAGACCAGTCCAGCGCATCAGGACCGGACCGCCTCAGCAGCGTGGTCGACGGAGCGCACCGGCGTCTCCAGCCCCAGGTGCTCGCGGAGCGTGCTGCCCCGGTACTCCGTGGGGTACACGCCGCGTTCCTGCAACTCCGGCACCAGCTGGTTCACGATGTCGTCCAGGCCCGTCGGGATCAACCACGGCGAAATGTTGAACCCGTCCACTGCGCCCACCCGCGCGTACTCGGCCAGCTGGTCCGCGACGTCGGTGTAGGAGCCGGTGAAGGTGGAATCGATCCGCGCGGTCTTCGAGGTGACGAACTGCCGGATGGACAGCCCCTTGTCCTTGGCCTCGGCCCGCCACTGGTCCGCCAGCTGACGTGCCTTGGCGCCGTGGAAACCGCTGCCCCGGGTCTCTGAGGTTTCCTCCACCACGGGATCGATCTCCGGCAGCGGGCCATCCGGATCATACGCCGACAGCTCGCGCCCCCAGAACTGCTCCAGGTAGGCGATGGCCTGCTGCGGGCCGATCTGCAGGCTCCGCACCCACTCCTTCTTCTCCGCTGCCTCCGCTGCGGTGGGAGCCAGGATGAACTCGCTGGCCGGCATGATCTGCACGGCGTTCGCCCCGCGGCCTGCGGCCACGGACCGTTCCACCAGGTCCTTCCGGAACTCCACGGCGTCGTCGAACGTGGGATGGGCCGAGAAGATTACGTCCGCCTGCCGGGCGGCGAAGTTGCGGCCCTCCGGCGAGTCGCCGGCCTGGAACAGCACCGGCCGGTACTGCGCGCTGCGCGGCAGCCGCGGCGTCACGTCCACCGTGTAGTGCTGGCCCTCATGGAGCACCCGGCGGGCGGGACCGACCGGAGTTTCCCACGAATCCCAGATCCGCTTGGCCGTTTCCACGAACGCCTCGGCGTGCCTGTAGCGGTCCGCGTGGTCCAGGTAGCCGCCGCGGCGGAAGTTCGCCCCGGTCCAGGCGTTGTCCGTGGTCACGATGTTCCACGCGGCCCGCCCACCCGAGATCAGGTCCAGCGAGGCGAGCCGGTGCGCCAGGTCCGCGGGGTCGTTGTACGTGGTGTTCTGGGTGGCCACCAGGCCGATGTTCCTGGTGACCGAGGCCAGTGCGGCGAGCATGGTCTGCGCGTCCGGCCGGCCTACTACGTCCAGTGCATGCGGGCGCCCCAGGTGCTCCCGCAGGCGCAGCCCCTCGCCCAGGAAGAAGGCGGCAAAGAGCCCGCGCTCGGCGGTCTGGGCGATGCGGCGGAAGGATTCGAAGTCGGTCTGCGAGCCGGATTCCGGCGCCTTCCAGATGGTGCCGGAGTTCACGCCCTGGAAGAAGACACCGAACTGGATCTGGCCGCTCGGGACGAATACTGCGGATTTAGCACGGGTGTGCTGTGTCATGGTTTTCCCTTACTTTCCTGCGTTGGCGGGGGCGGAGGAGCCTGTTGCGTAGCGGCTGGCCGGGCGCGGAAGCCCCAGCAAGTCGCGGAAGGTTCCGTCCTGGACAATGGGACGGAGAGCACCACGGCGCCGCAGTTCCGGCAGCACCAGTCGGCCCAGCTCCTCGAGCTCAACAAAGAGCGACGCCGGGTGCAGCCGCACGCCGTCGGCCTCCTTCAGAAGGTCGGCCAGTAAGCCGGTGAGACCAGCTGCGGAACCGGCATAAGCCGCCCGGCCGCCGTCGAACGATGCACCCCGCGCAGCCGCGGCCTGCCCGCGGGCGTCCAGAACGACGTCGAGCTCGGCAACCACCGCGACGCCGGCTCCCACCGTGGCCCGCACATCACGGACCTCGGCCGCCAGCAGTGCCGGCGTCGGGGCGGACACCAGCACGGCGTCCACGGCGTCCACCGGTAGTTCGTCCAGCAGGGACGCAGGAGCCAGCACGGGCAGCTGGCCCTGCAGCGACCGCGGAATGATGGACGGCCCCTTCACGGAGTAACCCGGGCCCGCAAAACCGGCAGGCGTTTCAAAATCGACGTAGTGCAGCTTGTCCACGTCGATGTACCGGCCGGTGGCAACATCGCGGATCACGGCGCCGTCCTCCCACGAGTCCCACAGCCGCCGGGAAACCTCGATGGACGCGGCAGCCTCCTGCCCCAGCGCGGCTCCATTGACTGAAGAACGTCCGACGGCGGCAGCAGCTTCCGGCGACTCGGCCGCCGTCACGATCCACCCGGCGCGGCCGCCGGAGACGTAGTCCACGCTGGCCAGCTGCGTGGAAACGTGGAACGGCTCCGTATATACGGTGTCCACCTCGGGCACCAGCGCGATGGTTCGGGAAATGGGCCCGGCGAACGCCGCCCGCTGCAGGGCATTGGCACGCCCCGGTGCGGGCGCATCGATGAAGGTGGCGGCATGGAAGCCTGCGGACTCGGCTGCCAGCACGGCGCGGGTTAGGTCCGCACCGTCCCAGCCGGCGCCGTCGAGCTCGATGGCCAGGAAGCCCGGCTGGCCTGTGTCTACTGCGGTCATGATGCCTTTCCTGCCTGTGAAGGAGCGGCCGTGGCGGTTGCCGGCGTGGCCGCGAAGTTTTCCGCTGTGATGGTCTTGGATTCCGGCAGGGCTTCCTCTGACAGGCCCCACCGTTCCAGGACCTTCCCGTAGGAGCCGTCCTGGATGACCTCGTTCAGGGCATCGGAGATCACCGGTGCCAGCCCGTTGCCGCGCAGCGTGGTGGCGGCCACCAGGGTTTCGGACGGCCAGCCAGCGTTGACCTTGCCCACAACTTTCAGGTCGTCACGGGTGTTTTCCCGGTACACGGTGGACGGGTACGGCGCGATGTTCAGGTCAGTCCGGCCGGAGGACAGCGCCAGGATTGTGTCGGCGTCGGACGAGTAGTACTGCAGCGTGGCCGGCGCCTTACCCTTGGCCTCCAGCTCCTTGTTCCAGGCCAGCAGGATCTTCTCCTGGTTGGTGCCGGAGCCCACCGATACCTTCAGGCCGGAGATGTCGTCCGCGCCCTTAATGTCGTAGGTGGAGGACTTCTTCGCTTCGAACCCCATGTACGCGGCGCGGTAGCTGGCGAAGTCGAACAGCTTCACCCGGTCCTTGTTCACGCCCACGTTGGAGAACACGGCCTCAAAGTCGCCGGACTGGGTCTTCAGCGGCCAGTTCTCCCAGGACGTGACCTGGACATCCAGCTCCAGGCCCAGCTTGTCCGCCACCAACTGGGCGATATCCAGCTCCGAGCCAATGGGTGTCTTGTCGTCCGTGGCGTGGAAGGACAGCGGAATGGACCCGGCGGTGGTGGCGACGGTCAGCTTCCCGTCCTTGCCGATCAGGGCGGGGACCTTGGCGGCGAGCGCCGCGTCCTTCTCCGCCCGGATCCGCTGCTGGTCCGGGGAGGTGTTGTATACGACGCCGTTGCGTGCCGCCGTCGTCTGTGCTGGCCCGCTGGGGTTGCCGGCGGCTGATGCGCCGGGGTCAGCGCAGCTGGCGAGCGCGGCTGGGCCAAGGAGTGCGGTGCCGAGGAGGACGACGACGGGACGCGCCGCGAGTGTGCGGCGGCGACGGAGGCCGCGGGTTGGGAAAGCCATGGGTGGTCCTTTAGATGTTGAAGGCCGGTTCGAGCACCTTGGAGAAGAAGCTCCGGGTGCGGGGTTCCTGCGGGTTGCTGAAAATCTGTTGCGGGCTGCCCTGTTCCACGATCTGGCCCTGGTCCATGAACACCACGGTGTCCGCCACGTCGCGGGCGAAGCCCATCTCGTGGGTCACGATGATCAGTGTGGTGCCGGACTTGGCGAGCTCGCGGATGACGTCGAGCACCTCGTTGACCAGCTCCGGGTCCAGCGCGGAGGTGGGCTCGTCGAACAGCAGGATTTTCGGGTCCAGGGCCAGGGCACGGGCGATGGCCACGCGCTGCTGCTGGCCGCCGGAGAGCTGGCGCGGGTAGGCATCCGCACGGTCCTTGAGCCCAACCCGGTCCAGGAGTTCCAGGCCGCGGCGGCGTGCCTCCTCCCTGGTGCGGCGCGCCTTGCCGGGTTGGTGGGCGACGACGGGTGCTTCCGCCACGTTCTCCAGCGCGGTGAGGTGCGGGAACAGGTTGAAGTTCTGAAAGACCATGCCGATTTCGGTGCGCTGTTTCAGGATCTCCTTTTCGCGCAGCTCGTGCAGCCGGTCGCCGCGGGCCTCGTAGCCCACCAGCTTGCCGTCGATGGTGATGTGCCCGCCGTCCACCTTCTCCAGGTGGTTGATGGTGCGCAGCAGGGTGGACTTGCCGGAGCCGGACGGGCCCACGATCACGGCCACGCCACCGGGTTCCACGGTGAGGCTCACGCCCTTGAGGACTTCCGTGGCGCCAAATGACTTGTGGACGCCTGTGATTTCCACCAGGCCGCGGGTGGCGGCGGGGGCGGTGAGGGTTGCAGTCATCAGATGTTCCTCCGGGTGGGGACGGCCGCGTGGGTGGCGAAGAATTTGCGGGCCTTCTGCAGGGGCGTCAGCGGCAGGTTCCGCACCGCGCCCTTGGAGTAGTGCCTCTCGATGTAGTACTGGAAGACGCTCAGCACGGAGGTGATCACGACGTACCAGAGGGTTGCCACCAGCAGCAGCGGAAGGACCTGCTGGGTGCGGTTGTAGATGACCTGCACGGTGTAGAACAGCTCCGAGTACGCCAGCACATAGACAATCGAGGTGCCCTTGACCAGGCCGATGATCTCGTTGAACGCGGTGGGCAGGATGGCGCGCATCGCCTGCGGCAGCACGATCCGGGTGGAGCGGCGCCAGGCCGGGATTCCCAGGGCCGCCGCCGCCTCCAGCTGCCCCTGGTCAACGGAAAGGATGCCGCCACGGATGATCTCCGCCGAGTAGGCCGCCTGGTTCAGGGTCAGCCCCAGCACTGCTGCCGCGAACTGGCTGATCAGTGTGGTGGTCTGGACCTCGAAGAACCGGACATCGGTGAAGGGTAACCCTAAGCTGATCTTTTCGTACAGGTAGCCCAGGTTGTACCAAAGGAGCATCTGCACCAGCAGCGGGGTGGAGCGGAAGATCCAGGAAAACGTCCAGGACACCGAGACCAGCAGCGGCGACGCCGAGAGCCGCATGAGCGCCAGGATGAAGCCGAGCACGAACCCGAGGATGCCGGAGATGGCGGTCAGCTTCAGGGTTTCCACCAGCCCCTTGACCACGGACTGGGCGGTGAACCACTGGGCCACCACACCCCACTCCCAGCGCGGGTTGGTGGCCAGCGACCACGCCACGGCAAGGACACCCAGCGCGACGACGGCGGTCCCCACCCAGCGCCACGGATGCTTGGCCGCCACCACCCGGTAGGACGAGTAGTCCGGAGCCTGGCGGGCCACCGCCCCATCTCTGGCCGATCCCTTTGCCGGGGGCGCATCTGCCGCCGACGGCTCCGTTTGGTGTGACTGCGCCACCTTCATTGCTACTGAACTCATGTGCCACCTCGTTTCTTATCCTGGTTTTTCCTTTGGAGCCCTCCGGCCCGGTGTTGGCTGCAAATCTAGGACCGGCCGGAACGGGCCAGCAAGGCGGCAAGTTGCATACGTTCACAGGGCTTCGCACGGCGTCATGAGTCGGTTTTTTGCGTCCCTTAACCCGCCGTGACGCGGGGTTAACGGCCGTGACCAGGTGCTCGACCGGCGTCGTTACGGCTGCCTAGCATGGGCACTCCGACGGCCGCTTCCGCGCCGTCCCTGCAGACCAAACGCCCGTCAGGAGGCCCCATGCCAGCCACCATCCCGGCCATCGTCTTCATTGGCGGCGGACCGCGCACGGCGGGATTGCTGGAGCGGATCGCCGCCAACCGGCCCGAGGTCTTCGCCGGCCCGCTGCAGATCCACGTAGTGGAACCACACGTTCCCGGATCGGGCCGCATCTGGCGGTACGACCAGGACCCCGGCCTGCTGCTGAACTCCATGGCGGCGGACATCACCATGTTTACCGACGATTCCGTCGACTGTGAGGGCCCTGCCGCCCCCGGTCCGGGCCTGGCCGAGTGGGCGGCGGGCGTGCTGGGCGGTTCGATCATCGACGTCCCGGACTTCCCCCGGACGCTGTGGGACCAGCTGCGGTCGCTCACCGGCGCCACCTTTCCCACCCGCCAGCTGCAGAGCCAGTACCTCGAGTGGTTCTTCCGCCGCGCAGCCCGGTCTCTGGGCCGCGGCGTGACAGTCCACCGCACCACCGCTGTGGGCATCACGGAGCGGGCGGACGGCGGCCACGAAGTTGAGCTGGCGAACGGCCGCAGCCTGCACGCTGACATCGTGGTGACGGCGCTGGGGCACACGGACTCCCGGCCGGACGCCGTCTCCGCTGGGTTCTCGGACTTCGCTGCCCGCCACGGCGGCTACCACGCGGCACCCAGCTACACCACCGACGTCGACTACTCCCCCGTCGCGCCCGGCCAGGACGTGATCGTCGCCGGGATGGGCCTGGCATTCGTGGACCTGCTGGTCCTCCTCATGGAGGGCCGCGGCGGCAGGTTCCAGGAGACGTCCGACGGCGGGCTGCGCTACCTTCCGTCCGGACGGGAACCACGGCTTTGGGCCGGGTCGCGGCGGGGCGTGCCGTACCATTCGAAGATTTCCGCTGCCCTGCGCGGCCAGGCGCCGGGGCCGCTGCAGTTCTTTACGGCGGCGGCTGTGCAGGCACTCCTGGAGCAGCATGGCGAACTGGACTTCAACCAGCACCTGTGGCCGCTGATCGCCAAGGAAGCGGGGCACTACTATTACCGTGAGCTCCTGACGGGCAACCCTGAACGGGCCGCCAGGGAATGGGGGGCGTTTGCCGCCCGCTATGCCGGGCTGGACTGGTACAGCCGCGGCCGCGCCGACCTTGTTGCCGCCGCCGTCCCGGACCCCGGCCTGCACCTGGACCTGGAGCGGCTGGACCGCCCCTTCGTCGGCCTCCGGTTCGCCGGCCACGGGGACGTGCAGGACGCAGTAACCGGCTACATCGAGAATGACCTGCGGCTGCGGGACAGCCCGGACCATCCGGAAACCCTGGCGCTGTTCCTTGCCCTGCTGCATGTGTACATGGAGGTGGGGCGGGTGGTTCCGCCGGAGCGGCTCAACGCCAGGTCGCAGCAGGCCATCCACGGCTGGTGGCACGGCTTCTTCAGCTTCGTGGACTCGGGTCCGCCGCCGCACCGCCTGCGGCAGATGCTCGCCCTGCACCGGGCGGGACTGCTGCAGTTCCTGGGCCCGGGCCTGGAAGTGTCCACGGACGAAGCCACCGGGACTTTCCGGGCCACGTCGCCGCAGGCGGGATTCTCGGTGGCGGCCAGGGCACTAATCGAGGCCCGGCTGCCGCCCACCTCCGTGGCCGGCAGCCTCAACCCGGTGCTTTCCTCCCTCCACGGCAGTGGACTGGGCAGCGAGCAACGGCTGCTGACCTCCGACGGCATCCACTCCACCGGGAAGCTGCTGGTCTCGGCCCGGCACCAGCTGGTGGGGGCGGACGGGAAGCCGCGGCCCACCCTCTTCGGCATCGGTCCTGGAACGTCCGGTTGGGGCGCCGGCGCCTTCGCCCGGCCCAATACCAACGCAGCACCGTTCCGGGAGAACGACGCCCTTGCCCGCACCATCCTCGGCGTAGCCAGGGAGTTGTATGGCCACGCTCCCCACGAGATTTCTGTGCGGGCCAGAATTACTCCAGAACCAGCCGCCGCCGGACAGAACTGACCAATGACAAGGAATGACCAGTGACCGCAGAACCCGGCCTCAAGCCCCACGACCTAAAGCCCGGCCCTCTCCACACAAGACCCCTCGATCCCGGCCGCCTCACGGTCCTTACCCTGCCCATGCACGATCCCCGCGTCCGGCCGCTCCTGGACGAACTCGCCGTCGAATATGACACCCGCTACGGGGACCTGTTCGGGCGCAGCGCCGCCGCTGAAGAATTGAACCGCTATCCCGCCGAGGAGTTCGAGGGACCGCACGGCGCCCTGCTGGTGATCCAGGAGGATGGCGAGTCGATCGCCGGCGGCGCGTTCCGCCGCCATGACCACACCACGGCGGAACTAAAACGGATCTGGACCCACTCGGCCCACCGCCGTCGTGGTTTGGGCCGCCTGGTCCTGGCAGAACTGGAAGCCCTGGCCACCGCCCGCGGCTACACCCGGCTGTACCTCACCACCGGGCCGCGGCAGCCGGAGGCCAGGCATCTATACCTGAGCAGCGGCTACCAGGCCCAGTTCGACCTCGACGCCGATCCCGAGACCATCGGGCCACTTGCCTTCACCAAGGACCTGCCGACACCACGGCGGGACTGACCGCCGTTCAGGCCGGCACCGCCCCATCGGGGGCAGCCGCCGCTATGCTGGCGCCATGGCCTCGAAAACCACAGCAGAGAAGCTTGCCACCATCCAGAAGGGCTACACGCTGGAAGGCCCCACCATTGAGCTGGGGGCCGCCATCGTCGACGGAGAGCTCCACAAGGACGCCCCCGTCAGGCTGCCGCTGGCCATGATGAACCGGCACGGCCTGGTGGCCGGTGCCACCGGTACCGGCAAGACCGTCACGCTGCACATGATGGCCGAGCAGCTGTCCACCGCCGGCGTCCCCGTCTTCCTGGCCGACATCAAAGGCGACCTCTCCGGCCTGGCGACGGCCGCCGTCGGCAGCGATAAACTCAAGGCCCGCACGGACAGCATCGGCCAGGCCTGGCAGGGCAAGACCTTTCCCGTGGAATTCCTGGCGCTGGGCGGCGACGGCAACGGCGTCCCGGTCCGGGCCACGGTGACCTCCTTCGGGCCCATCCTGCTCTCGCGCATCATGGAGCTCAACGACACGCAGGAATCGAGCCTCCAGCTGGTGTTCTACTTCGCGGACAAGAACGGCCTGGAGCTGATCGACCTGAAGGATCTCCGCGCCGTCATCCAGTTCCTCACCTCGGACGAGGGCAAGGACCAGCTCGAGGAACTCGGCGGCCTGTCCAAAGCCACGGCCGGCGTGATCCTGCGGGAGATCGTAACCCTGGAGGCGCAGGGGCTGGAAAAGTTCTTTGGCGAGCCGGAGTTCGATACCGCCGAGCTCCTGCGCACAGCCCCCGACGGGCGCGGCGTGGTCACCTGCCTGGAGCTGCCCACCCTGCAAACCAAGCCGATGCTGTTCTCCACCTTCCTGATGTGGCTGCTGGCGGACCTGTTCGAGGACCTGCCCGAAGCGGGCGACCTGGACAAGCCCAAGCTGGTGTTCTTCCTGGACGAGGCCCACCTGCTGTTCAACGGCGCGTCCAAGGCCTTCCTGGAGGCGATCACCACCACTGTGCGGCTTATCCGGTCCAAGGGCGTGGGCATCTTCTTCGTCACCCAGACGCCCAAGGATGTCCCCGCGGACGTCCTTGGCCAACTGGCCAACCGGGTGCAGCACGCCCTGCGCGCATTCACCCCTGAGGACGCCAAGGCGCTCAAGGCCACGGTGTCCACATTCCCGCTCAGCGACTATGACCTCGAAGAGACCCTCACGTCCGCCGGCATCGGCGAAGCGGTCATCACCGTCATGAACGAAAAAGGCGCCCCCACGCCGGTGGCCCTCACCCGGCTCCGGGCACCCGAGTCCCTCATGGGCCCCAGCGAGGAGGCCCTGGTCCGCAGCACCGTTGCCGGCTCGGCCCTGCTCGGCAAGTACGGAACCGCCGTTGACAACCCTTCGGCGTACGAAAAGCTCTCCGGCAAGACCGCAGCCCCTGCCGGCCCGGCGGCACCCGGGCCGTCAGCCGGTGCACCTGCCGCTCCTGCCGGCTACGACGTTGACGCGGAGGCCCGGCGGATCGAGGAGGAGATCCTGGGCAGGCCCAGCAGCAGGCCCCCGCAGGCCTCCGTCCCGGCGCCGCTGGATCCGGAACCGGAGTATCCCGATCCCCAGTACGGCGAACCACCGGCCCCCAAGCCACGGTCCAAGGCTGCGCGCCAACCACGGTCGCACCAGGCTGAGCCGCAGCCGGGCGGCACGATGGGTGACCTCGGCGGGGTGCTCGGCGGCGCATTGGGCGGCGGGCTCAAGAGCATGGCCCGGTCCATGGGCACCCAGCTGGGGCGCGAGCTGCTCCGCGGTGTCTTCGGGACGTCGTCGCGGCGCCGTCGCCGCTGATCCTGCACCCTGGTTCCTCAGTCAATGCTGCCTGCACGGCTGTCCCGGGTGGCCGCCCAGGCTCCTGTTGACGCGGTCCCCGGCCGCCGCCGTCGTGCTTCACGCGGGCCCGGCCGGGCAGATTAGGGGGACGCCAACTTTAGTGTGCGTCCGCACTGCCGTTACTGTAAGGAACGTGCAGATGAGTCAAGCGTTGGTGAGGATTGCGGCCGGATGGCTGCTGGGCCTCATGCTTGCCGTCGCCGGAGCCATCGTAGCCATCAATGTCGTGAACAACACCGTGGCCAGTCCGCAGCAGCCTGTCAGGGAGTACCTGGACGCGCTGAAGAGCGGAGACGGCGGCCGGGCACTGGGCCTCCTTCGGGCCGCGGTTCCGCCCAGCAACGCCGCCATGCTGAACGGGCCCGGCCTGCAGACCGCCGCTTCCCGGCTGTCCAACGTGACCCTCGGAGACCCGGAGGAGCGTCCGAACAACCAGGTCATGGTGCCGCTGGAGTACACGATTGACGGCAGCCGCCTGCACACGGAATTCCTGCTGCAGAAGACAGGTACCGAGTGGATCTTCTTCAATACCTGGGCCTTCGTGCCGTCCCGGCTGCCCACCGTTGACATCACCGTGGTCAACGGCAACGAGGCCGAGGTCAACGGCGTTCCGGTGAACATGCCCAACGGCCGCAACTCCTTTGCCGTGTTCTATCCGGGCGAGTACGAGGCCTCGTTGGACGGGCAGTACTTCTCGGCACCGGCCACGCGGGCAACAGTGACCGCCAAGGACGCCCCCGTGGCTCCGCTCAACCTGCTGACCCAGGCCACGGACAAGCTGAAGAGCGATATTGCCGCCAAGGTCCGGGAGTTCCTGGACGGCTGCGCCGCGCAGGCCGTGAAGGAACAGAAGCTCCAGCCCGACTGCCCGTTCTACTACGCCAGCAACAACAGGGTGCAGGACGGCAGCATCCGGTGGACCGTGACCAAGTACCCCAATGTGTCCGTCGAGCCGTTCGACGGCCGGTGGGTGGTGGCACCGCTGGACGGCAAAGCCAAGGTGGAAGCGCTCCAGCAGAACGCGTTCACGGGGGCCTGGTACCCGCTGGACGAAGAGGTGGACTTCAGCTTCACCACGCGGCTGGACGTCTCCGGCGGCACGGTCAAGGTCACCCCGATGCTGAGCTTCTAGGCCCCGCCTCTCCCCGCCGCGCCGGACTGGCCCAGTTTTGAAGCCGTGGCCGCCGCGGTCTATACCGCTTTAGACCCAATCCCGCCGAAATCTGGGCTGGTCCGGCTTCGGCCACCGGAGGGATCCCCGTGCCAGGACCTCGCGGACCTGCGCCAGGACGGATTCCGGGCCATAAACGAGGTCGTCATAGAAAAACCTCAGTACGGGCAGTCCCTGACGGACAGCCATGTTGTCCCTGCGGCGGTCCTTTTTGAACTGCCGGGGATCAAGATGGAAGGCCAGTCCGTCGATTTCCACAATGAGGAACCCCTCCAGCAGGAAGTCGACGCGGCCCACCCCGTCAATCCACACCTGGGTCTCGGTGGCTATGCCAGCATCCCTGAACAGCACCCGGGCCAAGGTTTCCAGGAGGGAGTCTGCACCGTGTTCAACCTTGGACACAACATTCCGTGCCCTGCCGGACCGGTTGCCGTTCAAGTGACGCAACAGAAAGGACAGCTCAATGTCTCCTCTGTTGTAGGCACATTCCACCATGACCAGCGACTCGAGTTCAGGCAGGCACAGCAGTGCGTGAAGCAGGACATCAGGAAGTGCTGCAAGGGTCCGATGACGGGGCCGCTGCGTCAGGGGAAGGCGGTGGCTGACACAGGGGACTGTACTTCTTCCGTTGCTTTGCCAGTAGTGCGGCCGGGCAGCCGGTTGAAGCTGCCAAAGGCTGTAATGCGGAGCGGCAGATGCGCAGGTAAGGAGGCCACGGGCCCGTCCTGCACCCACCAGTTCCGCATCGGCACCCGGAACGGCCAGCAATCCGCGCTCCAGTCGCACCATTCGCCCATTGCGGATTGCCCGGCGAATGTCCGTCTCCGTGGCGCCGGCGGCGGCCACGTCACGCCGCAGCAGCACTCCTCCGGCTGACTTGAGGATTTCCGTTGGGTCCATCACGCCACAGTGTCTGTCCCCCGTGGCCATGGACAGCCATCACGGCCTCTATGTGGACAAGAGCCCGCGAGAACTGGCCCAGCTTTGGCGAGGCCCTAACAGAACTGGCCCGGTCTTCAGGCTCTCAAAGCTTGAAAACCGGGCCAGTTCACCAGGTAGTAAACCCGGTCAGTCCATTCCGCGCAGGTCCAGGACCAGTTCGGTGTCGCCGTCGGCCTGGAGGACCACCGGGATGCCCCAGTCCTGCTGGTAGAGGTGGCATGCGGCGTGGTCCGGGATCTCGCCGTCGTCGGTTTCGGGTCCATCGCAGGCGGCGGCCCGGGCGGTAATGTGCAGCACGCCCTCGGGGACGTCCGGGGACAGCTCCAGGGTGCGCAGCAGTCCCACCGAGGTTCCGCCGCCGGAGACCAACAGTTCGGGCGGGGTGGAGGAGATCTTCAGCTGCGTGGGGTCGCCCCAGCGGTCATCGAGCTTCTGCCCGGTGGGGGCAGTGAACCGGACGGCCAGGTCCAGCGTGCCGGGGGCCACGGGGCTCTTGGGCCGGTGGGTCTGGGACGCGCCCTCATCCACCTGCTGCGCCTCCTTGGGGATGGGGACGTAGACCAGCTGGTGCTTGTTCGCTTCCACCACCACCAGCAGGGGCTCCGAGCCGGCGGAGTGCGTGTGGTCCACGATCACGTCCGAGGGCTCGGCGAGGCCGCGGGCCAGGGTGGACACCGTGCCGGATGCGGGGTCGTAGCGGCGGACGGCGCCGTTGTAGGTATCCGCGATGGCCACGGAGCCGTCGGGCAGGACGGTCACCCCGAGAGGGTGCTGCAGGCGCGCCTCGGCGGCAGGGCCGTCACGGAAGCCAAAGTCGAACAGGCCCTTGCCCACTGCGGACTCCACGGTGATGGCGCCGTCGTCGCCGATGACAAGCTTGCGGAGGGCGGACGTTTCGGAGTCTGCGACCCAGATGTTCCCGTCGGCGTCCTCGGCGAGGCCGGAGGACTGCGCGAACCAGGCTTCATGGGCGGGTCCGTCCAGCAGGCCCTCCAGTCCGTTGCCCGCAATGATGGACACGGCCCCGGTGATGGGGTCGAAGCTGAAGATCTGGTGCGTGCCGGCCATGGCCACCACCACGGCGTTCAGCTTCCGCGACCACACAACATCCCAGGGCGAGCTCAGCGCAACATCCAGCGGGTCAGTGCCCAGCGAGCCGCTGAAACCGGCGCCTTCCTCGTCCACGCGGGCGGGGCCCGTCTCCAGCAGGCGCTGGATGCCGTTGCCGGCGAGCGTGGAGGCTTTGCCGTCCGTGAGCGACAGTCCCCGCAGGCGGTGGTTGACCGAGTCGGCAATGACGACGTCGTAGCCCGCCTTGGCTGCCACATCTTCCGGCAGCAGGACCAGGCCCTGGGGTTCGTTGAACTGGGCGCTGGCGGTGTCCCCGGCGGCGGGCCCGTCGGCGTAGCCCTTGGTGCCCGACCCGAACGTGGCCAGGACAGTTTCGAAGTCGGTGCCGAGTTCCACCAACCGGTGGTGGCCGGTGTCGGTGACCAGCCAGGAGCCCTTGTCCGCGGTACCCGGGGCTGCGGCACCTGCCGTTGCGCCGGCGTCGGCTATTCCAGCCGCGGAACCGCGCCCCGCCGGCAGGAAGAGAGCCTTACCGGGGAAGCGGAGAGTGCCGGAGGTTGCCTCGGGTGCCACGTAGGGGCCGGAACCGCGGTGGAGGGTGCCCTTGGCCTCATGCTCGGCGATGAGCTCAGGGATCAGGACGGCCAGTCCGTCCGCGTGGCCCTCGCCGGAAAGGTGCGCCACGATGTAGCCCTCGGGGTCGATGACCACCAGGGTGGGCCAGGCTCGGGCGGTGTAGGCCTTCCAAGTGTCCAGCTCGGGATCGTCCAGCACGGGATGGTGGATCTCGTAGCGCTCGACGGCGGCGGCCAGCGCCACCGGGTCCGCCTCGTGCTCGAACTTGGGCGAGTGGACGCCCACGGTGACCAGCACGTCCGAGTACTGCTCTTCCAGCGGGCGCAGCTCGTCCAGGACGTGCAGGCAGTTGATGCAGCAGAAGGTCCAGAAATCGAGGAGCACGATCTTGCCGCGCAGGGCTTCGAGGTCCAGGCTCTTGCCACCGGTATTCAACCAGTTGCGGCCCACGAGTTCGGAGGCCCGGACCCGGGCATGCGTGCGTACGGTTTCGCTCATCAGCGTCCTTCCAGCTTGTTGCGGTCAGCCAGCTTGGCGTCGCGTTCGGCCAATTTGGCAAACATATCGTTGTAAGCGGCCAGATCGGCGTCGTTATTCCTGTCGGCCGCGCGGTCCACCCGCTTGGTTTCCCGCTGGTCGGACCTGGACCACATGACGGCGACGCCGATCGCCACCAGCAGCGTGGGCACCTCGCCAATGCCCCAGGCCACCGCGCCGCCGGCCTGCTGGTCAAGGAGGGCCGACGGTCCCCAGGCACGTCCGAGGTTGCCGAAGTAGTCAGCGGCCAGCAGACCGGTCCCGCCCATGATGGAAACGCCGAAGAAGGCGTGGAAGCCCATGGTCGCAAGGAGCAGCAACAGCCGCATCGGGTACGGCGCACGGCGCGGCAGCGGGTCGGTGCCGATCATGCTGAGCACGAAGATGTAGCCGGTAAGCAGGAAGTGCAGGTTCATCAGTTCGTGGCCCACGTGGTCCCGCATGGCGAACCCGAACAGGTCCGAGTAGTAGAACAGCACGATTGACCCGGCAAAGTTGGCCGCGGCGAAGATCGGATGCGTGACCAGTTGGGAGAACTTTGAGTGCACGAAGACGAGGATCCATTCGCGGACACCCCGTGATCCGTCGCCCCGCGCGGGCAGCGCCCGCAGCGCGAGCGTCACCGGGGCGCCCAGCACCAGGAAGATCGGCGCGACCATGGTCAGGGCCATGTGGTCCACCATGTGCGCGGAGAACAGGATGCGGCCATAGACCGACGGCGGCCCGGACGTGATGTAGGTCAGCACCACCAGGCCGATGATCCAGTTCAGGGACCGGAACCACTGCCACGAGTCGCCGCGGCGGCGGACCTTGGCGACGCCCATGAAGTAGGTGACGAGGCCGAAGAGGGCCACCCCGACCCAGATCCAGTCCAGGCGCCACTCGGTGAACCAGCGCTCGGGGGTGAGTTCCGGCGGCAGCTCGTAGCCGCTGAGGATGAAGGCGGGGGATGCGTTGGGTGCCAGTTCCGTGGGCTGTGGCGGGGCTGAGCGGCCCAGGGCTACGGCGATGCCGGAGGTGGCGCCCATGATCAGCAGCTCGGCCAGGACCAGCTGCCAGAGGACCCGGCGCGAGGACATGGTGGAGCCCTTGCGGCCAAGCTGTGGGATGACCCACTGCCGGTGCATGAAGCCGATGCCACCCAGCACTACGGCCGCGGCGGTCTTGGCTAGGATCAACTGGCCGTAGGCGGATCCGAAGAGGTCGGACCAGCGCGTGACGCGGATGCTGGCGTTAACGACGCCAGAGGCGAAGACCAGGACGAACGCGAAGCCAGCAAGGGCGGAGAACCGGCGGAGGGTGGCTTCGGTGATGTCGGTTGCTGTCCCGGCCTTGGCGCCGGTGAGGATCCCTGACAACAGGGCCAGGATGATGATGCCGCCCACCCAGGTGCTCACGCCTACCAGGTGGAGGCCCAGCGAGTTGATGGCACCTTCGTGGTCGGAGGAGCTTGAAGAGTGCCCAATCAGGGCCGCCGGCGCCAGCCCGATCAGGGCGAGCACGAGGGTAAGGGCCAGCCCACCAAGGGACCTGACACCGAACAGCGCCGTAGTAACCACTGCGGCAATGATGGTGACCGCGAGCCAAGCCTGGCCCGTTTCGATGTCGGTCATGAAGTAGACCAGGGCCTGGGTGAAGGCGGGATCGCCGGAGAGCCCCTGCCCCGCCACGTCGGCGTAGGTGAGGACCAGGACGGCAATGGCGGACAAGGTCCACACAGCCCCGGCAACGGCGGCGACAGCGAGGGCCCGGGTAAAGGCGGGATGCTCGGGCGCTGCGCCGTCCCCCGTTAAGTCCCGCGAGCGTGCGGAATGGGTCCGTCCGTTCAGGTTCCGGGGAAGAATGCCGACGGCGAAGACCAAGCCGCCGATCACGGTCGCCACGGACACGTTGTGGATTGCCTTGCTGACGGGGAGGCCCCAGCGGACCAGGGCGCCGGGGTCAGCCACGCTGCGGGCTGCTGCGGCGCCGGAAAAGATCAATGCTGCTGCGAGGCCCAGGAAGAGTGCGGCCAGGCCTGCGAGCTGCCAGGGAACGGGGATCCCGGGAGTTCCGGCGTCCCGGACCGCTGCTCCCTTGCCGGGACCGGACTGGGGCGGGGTGGAACCTGGTTTTGCGGCAGAAGACACCATTCCATTGTCCGCTACGCCTGCCCGGGCGGCGAATCCGGCCTTAAACGCCAAGGAGCGGCAANGGGGTTGCCGCTCCTTGCCCAGCCGGCGTCATGCCGTACCGGGACAAATGCTACTTCTTGGAGACTGCAGCCTTCAGCTTGGAGCCGGCGGTCAGCTTGACGCTGTGGCCTGCTGCGATCTGGATGGTCTCGCCGGTCTGCGGGTTGCGGCCGGTGCGTGCCGCACGGTCAGTGCGCTCAACTGCGAGCCAGCCCGGGATGGTGATCTTCTCGCCCGCGGCGACAGAAGTCTCGAAAACCTCGAACAGTGCATCGAGGACGGAGTTGACGGCAGCCTGGCTGGTGCCGGCCTTGCCTGCTACCTCTGCAACAAGTTCACTACGGTTCTTAGCCATTGATGTCCTCCTGGACGGTTCTGTTTCTGGAGCCTGCACGCGGCATGCGCACAAGCCACTGTCCGAAAACTTACCAGCTTGGGCGGTTCCGGTCCGCAAATTCCGCGTGTTTCCGCGACTTTTTGAGGTTAATCACCGATTCCGGGGGCATATTTCCGCCTACGGAGGAACCCTTTGCGCTTCCGGTCGCGGTTTCCCTCCCGGGCCCCCGATCACTTCCGCCTCTCCCCGGGACGCCCGATCACATCCAGGAACGTTTCCCGGCGGCCGGCTTTGTGTTCCTGCCGGCCGCGGTGGCTTGTTCCGTCAGGTGTGGCCGGTACCCGGCAGCGCGGGGGACGATATCTGATGGAGCGTCCGCCGTTGGTGTGTTAAATGTGGGAGGCCCCAACCATGGTGGTTGGGGCCTCGACCTAATGTGTGTCCGGCGGTGACCTACTCTCCCACACCCTCCCGGGTGCAGTACCATCGGCGCTG
>NZ_JBQEQF010000043.1:0-13102 GCF_052046035.1 Paenarthrobacter sp. 22069
CGCGTTGACTCGTAAATAACCTCCGCGAAGGGGGATACGTTGCCTCATTAATAATCCTCCGCTTGGGTTGGCGGTTGCCGGGGTGGGCGGATGGAGGCTAGGCCGGGTGGATGGGATTGACGATGGCTGAGCGCAAGGCCGTGACGAAGCAGCTGGCCAGGTCCTATCGGGCCGGGGACAGGGTCCGGAAGGGAAGAATCCTGGACGAGGTCGTGGAGTTGACCGGCTGGCACCGGGATCATGCCCGGGCGGTGCTTCGGCATGCTTTGGACCCTCCGCGGCCCAGGCCGGTCAGGCCCGGCCGGGCACCGGTATACGGGGCGGATCTGCAGCCTGCTCTGGTGTTCTGCTGGGCGGTGCTGCGCGCTCCTGCCGGAAGGCTGCTGGCGGCGGTGATGCCAGAACTCGTCCCGATGCTGCGCGACGAGAAGGCCCTGGACATCACGGACGCCCAGGCGCAGCTGCTCGGGCGGATGAGCGCAGCCACGATCGACAGGCGCCTGGCCGGGGAACGGGCCAAGCTGCTGCCGCGGGGCCGGTCCCACACCAAACCCGGATCGCTGCTCAAGTCCCAGATTCCGATCCGCACGTGGGCTCAGTGGGATGACGCCGTGCCCGGCTTTGTGGAGATCGATCTGGTCGGCCATGAGGGCTCGAACAGTTCCGGACAGTACTGCTTCACGCTCACCGTCACGGACATCGCCACTGGATGGACGGTGAACAGGTCCGTGCCCAACAAGGCCCAGAGGCATGTCTTCGCTGCCCTCCAGCAAGCCATCTCTGCCTTCCCGTTCCCGGTGATCGGCATCGATTCGGACAACGGAGGAGAGTTCATCAACAACGATCTTTTCGACTTCTGCCAGGAACAACGGATCACTTTCACCCGCTCACGTCCGTATAACAAGAACGACGGGGCCCACGTCGAGCAGAAAAACTGGTCGAGGGTCCGTGAGCTGGTGGGCTACCTGCGCTACGACACCGCCGCGGAACTTGCGCTGCTGAACCAAATCTGGGAGCTGGACCGTACCTTCACCAACTACCTGCTTCCCCAGCAGAAGCTCGTATCCAAGACCCGCCACGGGGCCACGGTGACAAAGATCCATGACGCGCCGGCGACCCCCCACCGCCGCGCGGCCGCCGATCCTCACACCGAAAGGAAGGCGGCAACCCGCATGAACGCCGAGTACCGGAAAGTCAGACCCGCGGCCCTGTCCCGGCAGATCCTGGCCCTCACCGGGCAACTCGGAACCCTCGCCACCGCCAAGCAGCCAGCGCCCATCAAACCGCCAGTCAACGAGGACTGGAACCGCCGACCCAACCGGAGGTTTTCCAATGAGGCAACGTATGCCCCTTCGCGGAGGTATTGACATGAGGCAACAGGGGGCTGGCCGCCAAAGGTCAGGCCGCCTGTCTGCCGCCGGCGGCGATGAAGCCGGCCACGGGGGCGGCCAGCGAGGCGCCCACCTCGTCGGCCGGCCGTTTCTTTCCCGCCACCGCGAACGAATGGTCGCCGCCCTCCACCCACTGCAGCACGGCGTTGGGCCCGATGCGGGATACAACGTCAGCCAGGATGCCGGGCGTGGCAAAGGGGTCACGGGTGCCCTGCAGGAACAGCATGGGCGTGGGCAGCCCGTAGAGGTGTTCGTCGCGGAGCTTTTCCGGCTTGCCGGGAGCATGCAGCGGGTAGCCGAGGTACACCAGGCCTGCAGCGGCCATTCCGTCGGCAACGGCCATCGAGGCCATCCGTCCGCCGAACGACTTGCCTGCGGCCCACACCGGACCGTGGTCGCCGTTGGCGTCGGCCTGTGCCTGGGCGGCAGCCATCGCTGCCCGCCACGCGGCGATGGCCACCGGAGGACGGTCCGGGAATTTCCGTCCGGCGTCCCGGTAGGGGAAATTGAAGCGCAGGGTGGCGAGGCCAAGGGTGTTCAGGGCAGCACAGAACCCCCGAAGGAACGGGTGCTCCATGCCGGCTCCGGCGCCGTGCGCCACCACCACGGTGGCGGTGGGTGCCTCAGGGCGGTTGTAGATGGCGGAAATGGCGGCGTCACCGACGGCGACGGTGAGCTGCTGATCGGATGCGGGCATGGCTCCATCATGCCGGAGGGCAGGCGGATATGCCGGTCCGGGCCGGTGACGGGGTGTACGTTGTCCCCATGGCGAGTGAACAGACCACCATTACGGTTCCAGGTCCCGACGGCGGACGCGAGATGCGCATTTCCAGTCCCAGCCGGGTCCTGTGGCCGGACCTGGGGCTCACCAAGCTCGACCTCGCCCGCTACATCTGCGACGTGGGGGAGGCATTCATCGCCGCCAACGGCGGCCGGCCCGTGTCACTGCAGCGGTACCCGGACAACATCGACGGCGAGATGTTCTTCTCCAAGAACCCGCCGAAAGGCACGCCGGACTTCGTCAGGTCCGTCAAGGTGGTGTACCCCAGCGCCCGGTCCCATCCCCAACTCGTACTCGACGAACCTGCCGCCGCCGTCTGGGCCGTACAGATGAACACCGTCGTCTTCCACCCCTGGCCGTCCCGGGCGGAAAACACTGACAACCCCGACCAGCTGAGAATCGACCTGGACCCGCAGCCCGGGACGGACTTCGGAGACGCCGTTCCCGCTGCGCTGGTGCTGAAGGACGTCCTGGCCGAGGCGGGACTGGAGGCGTTCATCAAGACCTCCGGCAACCGGGGCCTGCATGTCTACGCGCCCATTGACCCCGTCCACGAGTTCCTGGACGTCCGGCATGCGGTCATCGCGGCAGCAAGGGAGGTGGAGCGCCGGATTCCGGACCAGGTGACCACGGCGTGGTGGAAGGAAGAACGTGGCCGGCGCGTATTCCTGGACTTCAACCAGGCCAACCGCGACCGCACCATCGCCGGAGCCTACAGCCCAAGGGCCCTCCCGCACGCCCCCGTGTCCTGCCCCATCACCTGGGACGAACTTGAAACCGCCGACCCCACGAACTTCACCATCCTCACGGTCCCGGACCGGCTCAAAACCGCCGGCGACCCCTGGGCCGACTTTGGCGCCAACCCCGGCACCATCGACGTCCTGCTCGAATGGTGGGACCGCGACTGCGACGCCGGGCTGGGGGAGATGCCCTTCCCGCCGGACTACCCCAAAATGCCAGGCGAACCGCCACGGGTCCAGCCGAGCCGGGCGAAGAAGCAGGACTGACCCCGCCCCCTTTCCCGGCCCGACGTTCCAGAGCACCCTGACGCGGACCCGCCGTGCCGTCGTCGGAAATTACGACGGCGGCACCCGCCAAAGTGCCCCGCACCGGTCCTATTCGAACCGGGACGGGTCACCCATGCCGTGCCGTACCACCTCGGCCACGCCGCTGGAAAAATCAACCACCGTGGTGGGTTCGGCTCCGCAGTCGCCGGCGTCGATCACGGCGTCCACCTGGTTGTCCAGGCGTTCCTTGATCTCCCAGCCGACGGTCAGCGGGTCTTCCTCATCGGGCAGCAGCAACGTGCTGGAGAGCAGCGGTTCGCCCAGTTCTGCCAGCAGTGCCTGGACCACCCGGTTATCCGGAATACGGACGCCCACGGTCTTCTTCTTGGGGTGGAGCAGGCGCTTGGGGACCTCGCGGGTGGCGGGCAGGATGAACGTGTAGCTGCCCGGAGTGACGGCCTTGATACTGCGGAAGACGTCATTGCCGATGTTCACGAACTGCCCCAGCTGCGCGAAGTCCCGGCACACCAGGGTGAAATGGTGCTTGTCGTCCAAGTGCCGGATGCTCCTGATCCGGTCCAGCGCCTCCCGGTTGCCCATCTGGGCCCCCAGGGCGTAGCAGGAGTCCGTGGGGTAGGCGATGAGGCCGCCGTCGCGGATGATCTTTACTGCCTGCGCGATGGCGCGCGGCTGCGGGTCGTGGGGATGAACATCAAAGAATCGGGCCATGCCCCCGAGCCTACGTTCCCCGGGCCCCGCTGCACCACGTTTCCGTTGCGCGGCGGTTGGGGCGGAGGTTGTTGCGCTTCCGGTCAGCCGACGTGCACCCACGGCCTTCGGGTGACGTCAGGCTCGGCCTCGCGCAGGATCTCGCGGGTGACCGGAGCGATCTCGCCTTCGCCCAGGACCAGGAAGCGGAGCAGGTTGGTGACCGGGTTGCCCTCGGTCCAGCGGAAGTAGATGTGCGGCATCAGGCCGGTGACGTCCCGGATATGCAGCAGCGCGGAGGCTATGGTGTTGGGCACCACGGGGCCCTGGACTTCCAGCACGGGAAAGCCGTGCCGGAGAACACCCCGCACCTCCAGTGCTGTCTCGAAGTCGGAGGAGTCGCCCACCGTGACTTCCAGGAACAGCGGGGTGAAGTCCGCCGGGAAGTGGCTGGCCTCCGTGGCTGAGGCCAGTTTCTGCCGGTACGCCTCGGCGGTCTGCCGGAGGGGCTCATGTGCGATGATCCCGATCGGGCCGGACACGGTGGACGCCATGAATTCCAGCGCCTGGGTGTCCAGCCGGACGTGGGTGGCGTGCAGTTCGAAGGAGCGCAGCACCCGGGACAGCACCGAAATGGTGATGATGCCCAGGATGAAGAACCCGGCAATCCGGATGCCTTCCGGCCGTTCGAAGATGTTGGCCACGGTGGTGTACATGAAGATGACGGCAATGATGCCAAAGCCTGCTGCCCGCCGTTGCCGGAGCCGGCGTGCGGACAGGGTCACCGCCACCGCGGCGGATGTCATCAGCACCAGCACACCGGTGGCGTACGCCCCGCCCTGGGCATCGACGTCGGCCTTGAAGAGGATCGTGACCAGGAACCCCGTCAGGGCGAAGACCAGTACCAGGGGCCGCACGGCTTTCGCCCACGCCGGTGCCATCCCGTACCGGGGCAGATACCGCGGCACCAGGTTCAGCAGCCCCGCCATGGCGGAGGCGCCTGCGAACCAGAGGATGGCGACCGTGCTGAGGTCGTACACGGTGCCGAAGCCCGGGCCAAAGTAGGAGTGCGCCAGGAACGCCAGGGCACGGCCGTTGGCGGCCCCACCGGGCTGGAACTCCTGCTCCGGGATCAGCACCACCGTTGCGAAACTGCTGGTCACCAGGAACGTGCTCATGATCAGGGCCGCCGTGGTCAGCATCCGCCGCGTCCCCTGGATGCGGCCCACGGGGTGTGCCTCGGTGTCATCGTCGCGGCCGCGGATCTGGGGCATCACGGCCACGCCGGTTTCGAAGCCGGACAGGCCAAGCGCCAGCCGGGGGAACACCAGCAGCGCCAGCGCAACGGCCATGAGCGGGTTGCCGTGGCTGGTTGTCAGGGCGTCCCACCAGTCGCTGACGGCCACTGGATGGCTGACTGCTTCCGCCAGCGCCCGTGCCACCACTACGACGTTCAGCGAAAGGTACGCGACCACCAGCACAACGGCGACGCCGATTGCCTCCTTGAAGCCCCGCAGGAAGACCGCGGCCAACAGACCAAGCAGCACAAGGGTGACGGCGACGTTCTGGCCGTGCAGCCAGTCCGGGGCATAGGGGTTTTCGATGAGGTGGGCGGTGGCATCCGCGGCGGACAGGGTCATGGTGATCATGAAGTCCGTCGCGGCGAAGCCAAGCAGCACCAGCACCAGCAGCTTGCCGCCCCAGCGTGGCAGCAGCCGCTCGAGCATGGCGATGGATCCTTCGCCGCGCGGACTCTCGCCGGCAACCCGACGGTAGACAGGCAAGGCCCCCAGCAGTGTCACGGCCACCAGGACCAGTGTGGCCAGCGGTGAGATCGCCCCGGCCGCCAGAGCCGCAATGGCCGGCTGGTACCCCAGGGTGGAGAAATAGTCCACGCCCGTCAGGCACATCACCTGCCACCAGTGCTGTTTGCGGTGCCGCTCCGGAACGACGGCCCCGGGCCCCTGGTGGGCGCCCTTGGCATCCTGCAGCCCAAAGAGCAGCCAGTCCCGCACGGCACTCCTGCCGCCCCGCGGAGGTGCCGACGGATCGGCGGGGGGCCTGCTCATGGTCGTCATCAAATGCCTTCCGTTCCCGGCCGGGCACGGCGCCGCGGCACAGCCGAAAGTAGCACCGGGAATGCCGCGGGTGACCGGACAACAGGCGATCTTGATGCATCCTTAACGCCCATGTGAGGCAAGGCACAAGGGCGTCCGCCGGCTGGTGCCACCCCTGTGCACAATGGTGGAAGAATGTGCCTCATGGCCAGGGAACGCATCGTCATCGGACTCAATGGCAGTGCGGACGGCGACCTCCTCGTGCGCAGGGCCGCAAAGCTGCTGGAGCGGGCGGCCGGCGGTGAACTGCTGGCCATCCACGTCCACACGCCGTCAGGGTCCCGCGGCGATTCGCCCCATGCCCTCGAGTCCCAGCGGCGGCAGGTCGCGGACCTGGGCGGAAGCTACCACGCCCTCTCCTCCAGCGACGTTGCCGCCGCACTTATCCAATACGCCCGCGCATCCCGCGCCACGCATATCCTCGTCGGTCAAAGCCGGCGCCGGCCGGCGCTCCTTTCCGGCGGCAGCATCGAAGCCCGGGTGGTGCGTGCGGCCGGGGACATCGACGTGCAGGTGGTCCCGCGGCCACCGGCCTCCGGGGCCGGCAGGCGGCGGACCGGACTCGGCCGGAGGAGGATCATGGCCGGGTCTGCACTCGCCGCGGTCCTGCCTCCGGTTGTGCAGCTGCTGCTGGCGGCCTTTGACCACGGCGTTGCCACGGCAGCGCTGCTGCAACTCGCCGGAGCCGTGGCCGTGGCCTTGGTGGGCGGCCTGTGGCCGGCCATAGCCGGGGCCCTGTGGAGCAGCCTGCTGGTCAATTACTTCTCCACCCCGCCGCTGCACAACCTTGCCATCCGCGACCCGCAGGACGTCATCTCGCTGGCGGTCTTCGCAGGCGTTGCGGTGGCGGTGGCGGGCGTCGTCGACCGTTCCGCACGGCGCTCGAAGGAGGCCGCCACGGCCCGCGCCGAAGCAGCCACCCTGGCCGACCTCGCCCTGACCGCATCCCGGGAGGAAGACAACCTCATCGGGCTGCTGGCAGAAGCGGTGGGCGTTTTCGGCGCGTCCGGGGCCGCGGTCATCAGCCGAACCGTTCCCGGCGCAATCTCCGCCGGCGGCGAAACCGGGGCTGCAGTTGAAAAGGGCGGAACGGCCGCGGACGGCTCAAAGGCTGCCGGCACCGGACTCCACCCGGAGGCGGATTCCTGGCAGCTGGTGGCGGCAGCCGGCGATGTCACCCGCCTGCCGGACAGTCCTGCCGATCCCATGACTATGGACGCCCCGGACATCACGATCGAACAAGTGGACGAGGACACGGCGCTGGTGCTCCTGGGCCCGCACGTGCCACCTGCGACGCGCAGGCTCCTTGCCGCCTTCGCGGTCCACGTCAAAGCCCAGCTGGAGCGCCGCCAGCTCGCAGCGGCCCGCCACGAGATGCTTCGGCTCGCCGAGGGCAACACCATGCGGACAGCAATCCTCCGGGCAGTCTCCCACGATCTGCGCACCCCGCTGGCCGGCATCAAACTGGCTGCCGGCGGACTCCTGCAAAACGCTGTTTCGTACACCCCTGCCGAGCAGCGCGACCTGCTGGAAACCATCGACGCCTGCAGCGACCGGCTGGACCTGCTGGTGGGTAATCTCCTGGACATGTCCCGCATTACGGCGCGGTCGGTGGAACCCCTGCTGGGCCCGGTCCGCTGGGCCGAGGTGGTGGAAGCCGCCCTGCGGGGCCTGCCGGCAGGAGCGGTCAGCGTGGAACTGCCGGCCAACTTGCCGCCGGTGGACGCGGACCCCGGCCTGCTGGAGAGAGTGGTGGCCAACGTCCTGGAGAACGCCGTGAAGTATGGAGCCGGGACCCGGGTGGTAGTGACCGCCGGCCAGGACGTGGGCGTACTTGCCGGGCACCCCTGCGGTGAGCTGCATATTGTCGACCACGGCCCGGGGATCCCGGCCCGTAAAGTCGTGGAAATGTTCCGGCCGTTCCAGCGGCTCGACGACGTGTCCCGGTCCTCGGGGGTAGGGCTGGGGCTGTCGGTGGCGCGTGGATTCATGGAGTCGATGCGCGGCACCCTCACAGCCCGGGAGACGGCGGGGGGCGGGCTGACCATGGTGGTCCGCCTGCCGCTGTCCGCCGGTGTTCCGGTGGGGGCAGCCACTGCGGGCCCTCCCCATCAGGTCCCCGGCCCCGGCAAAGTGCAGCCATGAGCGGCAACGGTGCCGAAGCTGCCGGCGGGGGCCAGGCGAAGGCCAGGATCCTGGTGATCGACGATGACCCGCACCTGCTCAAGGCCCTCCGGATCACGCTCACGGCGCACGGTTACGCCGTGGACACGGCAGTGGACGGTGGATCGGCCCTTGCCGCTGCCTCCCGCCAGGCGCCGGATGTGCTGGTCCTGGACCTCGGCCTGCCGGACATGGACGGGACGGACGTGCTGCGGGACCTGCGACGGTGGAGCACTGCGCCCGTCCTGGTCCTGTCCGCGCGGCACGGATCACCGGACAAGGTGGGCGCCCTCGATGCCGGTGCTGACGACTACATCACCAAACCCTTCGGCCTCGACGAGTTGCTGGCACGGCTGCGTGCCCTCCTGCGCAGGGTCCCGCAGGCCGAGTCGCGCGCCCTGGTCACCTCCGCCGGGTTCACCGTGGACCTTGCTGCCCGCCGGGTGCTGCAATCCGGAGAACCTGTCCGCCTCACCCCCACTGAATGGAACATCCTGGAAATCCTGGTCCGAAACCCGAACCGGCTCATCTCACAGCAGCAATTGCTGTCCGACGTCTGGGGGCCCTCCTACCGGAAGGAAGCCAACTACCTCCGCGTCTACATGGCCCAGCTGCGCCGGAAGCTGGAGGAGGATCCCGGCAACCCCCGGCACCTGCTGACCGAAGCCGGCGTCGGCTACCGTTTCGTCCCCTGAAACGAGGGATGAACAGGGGAGGCGTCCCCTACCCGGCAACAGCAGGATAGGGCAGGATGTTGTCTGCCCAGTCCTGGCCGGCCAGTTCCGGCCCCAGCGAAGGAGATCCCGCTATGCCAACGATCCTCAATCCGTACATCAGCTTCCGTGACAATGCCCGCGAGGCAATGAACTTCTACCAGTCGGTGTTCGGGGGCGAGCTGACACTCAGCACCTTTGCCGACTTCCAAGCCAGCGAGGATCCGGCGGAAGCCGAGAAGATCATGCATGGCATGCTGACCACCACCCAGGGCCTGGTACTCATGGGCGCCGACACCCCGAACAGCATGGAATACCACCCCGGTTCGTCCATCTCCATCTCCCTCAGCGGCGAAGATGAGGGCGAGCTGCGCGGCTTCTACGAAAAGCTGAGCGCCGACGGGGGCAGCGTGACAGTCCCCATGGAGAAGTCACCATGGGGTGACGTCTTCGGCATGTGCACCGACCGCTACGGCGTCGCCTGGCTCGTTAACGTCAACTCCGCCCAGGCCGCACCGGCACAGTGACACGGCCGCAGCGGCGGCAGCTGCAACAGGCTGCCGCTGCACCAGGGCGGCCCTGACCGCCGTCAGGCATCTGCCCCTCCCTTGAGGCCGGACACCAGGGCTGCGAAAATTGTTGGGTGAGGCCCTTGATGGAGTTCCTGTACGACAAATGGTGGATGGTGTTTCCACTGATGGCGTTGGCCGGCCGCTGGGCAGGCGGCTGGCGGCGCGCCGGTGAGCGCCGGCACCGGCGCCGGGTGGAACTGTACACGGTCCGGAACCAGGCGCGGGAGGCCGAAAGGGCATCCGTTGCCGAGGTGCAGGCACTGATGGCCACCCACGATGCAACCAACCGGCGGTGGCTCGAGTACGAACTCGATGTCGGCAAGCTCATCGACTTTCCCCTTATGACGGATGTCCGGGAGCCGCTCACCGTCGCCTTCCTCCGGGCCAAGCGTGAAGCTGACGGCCAACGGCCGGCCTCGCCGGAGGAGCTGAAATCCGTGGCCGCACTGGACGCGTACCGGCAGGCAGTCAACAATTTCGCGGTGGCACTCGACGTCGCCGAACACGAAGCCCTGCGCATCAGGGACAGCAAGTTCACCGGACCGGAACGCGAACGGCTCGCCACAGCAAGAAAACTGCTGATGATCGCCGAAAACGAGGCAGCGACCCCGGCAGAACGCCAGGCAGCGTACAAGCGGGCCCGGCGGGAGCTGGATGGCCTGATTGTCCTGCCGGACGCCACATTGGCGGCCCTTGAGGAGCGGCTCGCCCCGGAACTGGACGCGGGCCCGCGGCCACCGCAGTTCCACCAGGGCTGAAGCTCCCGGAGGGCGCAGGGTGGTGCGCACGCTCTACCTGGACGTGGACGGCGTCGTCTGTCCTTTCAGTCCGGAAGGGCAGACCGGCTGGGGGTCCCGCTGGCACCGCGCCCAGGCGGGAATGCTGCCGGTTTCCTTCGCCCCTGAACTGGTGGCCGGGCTCAACTCGCTGGCGCGCGTTCCCGCGGTGCGCTGTGTCTGGCTCACCAGCTGGGAGGAACTGGCCCCGCAATACCTGTGTCCCGCCGTCGGCCTGGCCGGCACCAGCTGGCCTTACCTGGCGGCAGATCGTGCGGCCGGCGGAAGCGGCTGGTGGAAACTCCGCGCCATCCAGGAAGACATCGAAAAGACCGGGCCGGATGCTGTCGCCTGGGTGGACGACCAGCTCGGGTTCGAAGCGGAAGCGCAACGGTGGGCGCGGTTCCTGGGCCGGCGCATCCTCACCGTTTCACCGCACCCGCGCCGCGGGATCACCCCCGCGGAACTGGACCGGATCCGCGGGTTCCTGGCCCGCCCCCTGTTTTGACCTTATGCCCGGGACGCGTACGATCGATAAGGTTTCCCGCCGGCCCCGCCATCGCCGCAAGTCATTCCAAGCGAACAGCTGGTGAACTATGCTGTCCACGGCAGCCTGGTAAGAGAAACTGCTGAACGTCGACTCTGCAGATTGGGCAACAGGTGGATATCACCTTCATGGTGGCGCTGGTCATCGCGCTGGCACTATTTTTCGACTTCACGAACGGCTTCCACGACACGGCGAATGCCATGGCAACACCCATCGCGACGGGTGCCATCAAGCCCAGGACCGCAGTGGCCCTGGCGGCCGTGCTGAACCTGGTGGGCGCATTCCTTTCCACCGAGGTGGCCAAGACGGTGTCCGGCGGAATCATCCGGGAAGGCTCCGGGGGTGTCCAGATCACCCCGGACATCATCTTCGCCGGGCTGATGGGAGCCGTGCTCTGGAACATGGTCACCTGGATCAAGGGTTTGCCCTCCAGCTCGTCGCACGCGCTCTTCGGTGGGCTGATCGGCGCGGCTGTGGTTGGCGCCGGATTCAACTCCGTGAACCTGGAGACACTGCTCCAGAAGGTCATCCTCCCCGCCGTCTTTGCCCCGTTGATCGCAGGCCTCGCCGCCTACGTCTGTACGCGGCTGGCCTATGCCCTGACGTCGCGGCATGATCCCGAAACCGGCACCAAGCTCACGCAGAAGCGTGGTGGCTTCCGAACCGGCCAGATCTTCACCTCCAGCCTTGTGGCGCTGGCGCACGGCACCAACGATGCCCAGAAGACCATGGGCATCATCACGCTGGTCCTGATCGCCGCCGGAAGCCAGGCTCCCGGTTCCGGTCCCCAGCTGTGGGTGATCACGTCCTGCGCCCTGGCGATCGCCATCGGCACCTACGCGGGCGGCTGGCGCATCATCCGCACCATGGGTTCCGGCCTCACCGAGGTCAAGCCCGCCCAGGGCTTCGCGGCCGAGACCAGCACCGCGTCCGCCATCCTTGCTTCCTCGCACCTGGGCTTCGCACTTTCCACCACACAGGTGGCTTCCGGGTCCGTGATCGGCTCCGGCATGGGCCGCCGCGGGACCACGGTCCGTTGGAACATGGTGGGAAAGATCGCGCTGGGCTGGCTCTTCACCCTCCCGGCCGCAGGCGTTGTTGGAGCCCTGACCGCCCTGCTCGTAAAGACCGGGCCCGTGGGCGTGCTCATCGCCGCCATCGCAGGCAGCGCCGCGGTCCTCTTCATGTTCTTCTACTCGCGCAAGTCCTCCGTGGGCCACCAGAACGCCGTCGAGGTCGAGGAAGCCGGCCAGGCGGTCCGGTTCGCAAAGAAAAAGGCGATGGCCCGGGCACGGGCCGAGGCCAAGGCAAAAGCCAAGGCAGACGCCAAGACCAACAAGCCCAAGGAGAATCGGCGATGAAATGGTTGGAACTCCTGACGGTCGCAGGCGCCACCCTGGTAGCCGCAGCTACGGTGGTAACCCTGTACGCGCTTGGCGTCCGGTTTACGGCCATCGCCGCCGATGCAGAGCAGACGTCCCCCGGACTTAAGCGTTCCTTCGCCTACATCTGCTTCTGCCTGTGCGGCATTGCCGTCCTCATCGGTCTGTACCTGATCATCCCGTACTTCTCCAAGTAGCGCCGGACACCAGCACTGCCCTGGCCGTTGGCCCGGGTAGTGCTGTTGGCTACGATGGGGCCATGCCCCGCATCCAGTACTTCGTCGCTGCGTCCCTGGACGGCTTCATTGCCACGCCCACGGATGATCTGGACTGGCTCCTGCAGTTCGACGGGTTCGAAGGCGGTGAGGACAGCTACAACGGCTTCATGGCCGGTGTGGGCTGCATTGTGATGGGCGGGGCAACCTATGCCTGGCTGATGGATCACGAACCCGGCAAGTGGCCGTACGCGGGGACGCCCTGCTACGTTTTCACCCACCACGAATACCGCGCTCCGGACGGCGCCGACATTACTTTTGTCCGCGGCGACGTGGGCGAATTCATCGCCGACTTCCGGCGCTCCGCCGGAGACAGGAACATCTGGGTAGTGGGCGGCGGCAACCTCGCGGCCCAGTTCGCCGATGCAGGCCTGCTGGACGAGGTGATCCTCTCCGTGATCCCGGTGGTACTGGGCGCTGGGAAGAGGCTGCTTCCGTTGAAAGGCCCGACGCCGCCACTCCAGCTGGCCGCGTCCCGCACCCTGGGCAGGGGCGTTGTTGAGCTGCGCTACCTTTTGCCTGCGGCTGGGGACACCGGCGCCTGAGGCTGCCTGCCCTAGGTGTACTGAGTCAGGACGTTGGTTACATCGTGAATAGGTGAGGACCTCTTGGGTTGGTGGTTACCACACACAGCCAACGACTAAGAGGTCCTCATGTCTCACCGTAATGC
>NZ_JBQEQF010000044.1:0-12460 GCF_052046035.1 Paenarthrobacter sp. 22069
CCCAATTCATGAGCGTAAGGAACTCGCGGCAGGTCTTGACCAGGGCGTCGTTGCAGACCGGAACGAGGAACGACTGTGCGGCGTAGGCGTGCACGAGGTCAGCGAAGTCGGCCACTTGGACCGGCACACCTGCCGCTTTGAGCTTGTCCGCGTAGGCCTGTCCCTGATCGTGCAGCGGATCGTTGCCGGAGAGGCCGATCACCGCTGGTGCCACGCCCGCGACATCCTCGGCGGCGATGGGCGATGCCCGCCAGTCGGTTGAGGACTCAGCGCCAAGATAGGAACGGACGCTGTAATCGACGTTGACAGCGCGCAGCGCCGGGTCGCGGTCTTTGCGGTACGACTCGGCATCGCGATAGGTCGGGCCGAGGTCTGTTGCAGGGTTGAACAGAAGCTGTCCCGCGAGGATCCCCTCGTCCCGCAGCGCCAGTGCCACCGCTGCGGCGTAGTTTCCGCCGGCACTCTCTCCCGCAATGGCGAACGCCTCACTGCGCCCGCCGAGCTCACCGACGTTATCAGCCGCCCAGCGGGTAAGGAAAAGTGCATCCTCGTAACCGGCCGGGAAGGGGTGTTCGGGTGCCAGCCGATAGCTGATGCTGACTACCACCGCGCCCAGGTACGCGGACAGGCGCTCTGTCACCGGCCCGACAGCGGCCGGGGAGCCGACGACCCAACCGCCACCGTGGATGAAGACAACCGTCGGAACGGGGCCCTCACCAAGCGGTCGATGGATCCGCACGCTCAGAGTGCCATTCGGCGTGTCAATCTGACGCTCCTCCGTGGACGCGAGCTCCGGTCCGGGCGTTCCCGGAGGCAGCGGTGCCGCGGACATCTCCCGGAGCTGGTCGACGGTGATGGTGCTGAGGTCCACAAAGGGAACCGCAGCAAGAAGGGGCTGAAGCTGAGGATGGATGGTCATGACGAAGCTTCCTTGAATAAGTGAGTTATCGGACGGTGATAGATGCGATGACTACGGTCCAAACTGGTTCCTATTCGTGCTGGAACTTGCTGGTGGCGTATATCGATCAGTCAATGAGCGCATGACAACGTAGCGATGACGGAGCCGATATGAGAGTGATGCCAGTCGCAGTAGGGGCGGCACCATTTACAAAAGACGCCTGTGCGCCTAGACGGCAACGGAACATGTCGATTTGAACTACAGGCAGCCGCGGAGGGCCTGCGAAAGCAGTTCGGCGCGCGAGTCGTTCTGCGCCCCCGCCTGCACAGTTTGGTAAGCGAACGCGAGCCGGTGTTCCACGTTCGCGAAAGCCAGCTGTCCGCCGGCCCCGTCGTGGCCGAAACTGCCTGGTCCGACCATGGCACGGCGCTTTGAATGGAGCATAAATCCCGTGCCCCAGATGTTGCCCTCATCGACCCCATAGAACGGCTGCCCCTGGGAGAGCGGCCGTATCGCGTGGCTGATTGAGTCATCATCGAGAAGGCGAAGTCCGTCGACTTCAGCGACTGTGGCGCCGTAAAGGCGGGCCAGATCACGAGCGGTGGCGACGAGATTCACCCCAGGGCTTTCGCTGCCAAGGAAGGCATCCTGATTGGCGCCGTTGAAAAAGTCTGCGTCGTAAGCCCCGGACATGGTCATCGCCTTCTGCATAAGGACAATTTCGTCTGGCGGGTAGGGAGCAGCCACTTCCACGTTCGGCGGAATAATCGGGGCGAAATCCGGGCTGTGGCCGTCCGCACCGAAGGTCATGGTCAGACCGAGGGGCTCTGCGATGTAGTTTTTGAGCCATTCCGAAGGCTTCTTGCGCGTGGTGCGGCGCAGCACTTCACCGGCAAGGAATCCCATGGTGATGGGATGGTACGCGAAGGATTCCCCTGGAGGCCATTGGGGCGCCTGGGATGCCAATGCATCCACCGCAGGTATCCACCCTCGGATGTCTGCGGCAGTCAGCGGCGCGAAGGGATAGACGAGCCCGCCCCGGTGGGCGAGAAGTTGGCGAACAGTAATTTGATCTTTGCCATGCGCTGCGAATTCCGGCCAATACCGTGCCACGGGCAGATCAAGGTCAAGGTAACCTCGCTCGGATGCCATCATGAGGCAGATCGCGGTAATGCCCTTGCTCACGGAAAAGACGACACTGCGCGTTTCCCTCGTCCACGGGGTGTTCGCACGGGAGTGCCCTCCGAACAGGTCCACCACGGTGGTCCCTTCGACGACGACGGCGCAGGCAGCCCCGACATCGCCCTGGCTCTGAAAATTCTCCCTGAAGGCGTCCGCAACAGGACCGAAGCCCGGTGCAACGTCGCCACTGACGTCGGACATGTAATGACCTTTCAGGAAGCAATACCGGAAAACTTGGCTGCTAAATGGATTTAGCCGATACTAGTCTCATGCTCTTCAAAAGGTCTGTCAAGGATGACGCTCCGGTGGACGCGTGACCAGCGACAATGGTGCAATGAGTCCGCGGGTCACGCTGGCGGACGTTGCAGAACGTGCCCGTGTGTCTAGGACGGCCGCTTCGTTGATCCTCAACGGGCGGGAGAATACCCGGATGAGTGACGACGCCCGGCGGCGGGTTTTCGATGCGGCTGAGGAGTTGAATTACCGGCCCAACTTGATGGCGCGCGGCCTGCGGATGGAAAAATCTGCGACCATCGGTTTCGTTTCTGACCGCATTGCATCCACCCGGTACGCGGGACCGATGATTCGTGGAGCCCTGGGGGCTGCGCGAGAGCGGGACCACACTCTCTTCGTAACGGAGACTGAAGGTGACCTGCAGGAACAGGCGCGGGCGATCGAAGCGCTGCTTGACCGTCAGGTCGATGCGCTGATCCTGGCGACGGTGACTGGCAAGATCATAATGCCCGGGCGTCATTTGCCTGTTCCGCTCGTAGTGCTCAATGGCAGCGCCGGTCCTGGGGAGTATGTGTCGGTCCTACCTGACGAAGAAGCCGGGGGACGGCAGGCTGCCATGCACCTCATCGAACTTGGTCATCGCCGCGTGCACATCCTTGGTACGTCCGAATCCCAATACTGGACCGTCCCGGTGCGTCGACGCATCGGAAGTCTCCTGTCTGAATTTGCTCGCGCAGGAGTTGAGGTCGTCCAGGTTTCCCTTGATCGACCTGTGTGGGACTTCGAAGCTGGACTGGATACTGCTGGCCGGGCGGTCGCTGAGCACGGACCCGTTACCGCCGTCGTTGCTCTAAATGACACCTTGGCGGCCGGGGCCTATCAAGGTTTCCGGCAAGCGGGCCTCAGGATCCCCGATGACGTGTCCCTCGTCTCCTTCGACGATGACGAGATCGTCTCGGTACTGCGGCCCGAACTCACGACCGTGGCCCTTCCCTTCGAGGCCATGGGTCGGCGCGCCGTCGAGATCGCTCTCGGTGCCCATGCGTCAATTCCTGCAGAATACCTCGAGCAGATGCAGCTTCAGCGCCGGCACTCGACCCGCAGCGTTAGCGCCACCCGCCGTTAAAGGCCATTTTCACGGGCTTGACAGTGATGCGGGGCACATGCAACCTTATTGCTAAATCCATTTAGCCCGGCAACGGTGTCGGCGATGGGATCCAATGGAGGATGAAAATGGACGAAGCGAAAACGAACGGTGCCGAGGGCATCGTTTCCCCTCACTCCCGCGCATGGCACGAGGCGCCTGCAGAAGATGCCGCCATGGCACAGGGAGTAAGGACTCGAATCAAGGGCTTCTTCGCGTCAACGGCTCATGGGATTGGCGGCAAATCTTCGAAGTCACGAGTACGCGGTGGCGCACTTCTGGCGGGCTTCCTGGTTGTCGGCGTTGCGATGACGGGCTGCTCCGGCAACGGAGGCAGCCCGGCTGGGTCGACGGCAAAGCCGTATGCCGCTGACACCGTCACCTTTGCCACCTCGGTGGTTCCGCCGTCGCTGAACCCGGACATTGGTGATCCGGCCTATGCGCCGTTGTACCACTGGGCCTATGACCCCCTCGTCATTATGAACGGTGATGGCACCTTCAAGCCTGGGCTGGCTGAAAAGTTCGGTTATGTCGGTGAGGGCAATCAGACCTACGAAATAACTCTCCGTGACGGGGCCAAGTTCAGTGACGGCACGGCCGTGGACGGCGAGGCGCTGAAGGCCAACCTCGATTACCTGCGCACTCAGAAGCTCGGCACCCCTGCCACCTTGTTGGCGTCAGTGAAAAGCGTTGACGTCACTGGGCCCTTGACGGTCCGGCTGACCCTGTCCACCCCTGATCCCGGCCTGACCTTTTACTTCGCCCAGTCGTTCGGTGCCGGCTACCTGATCAGTCCGAAGTCCCTCGGTACTCCTGCCTCCCTGGACACGGGCACTGCAGGCGCTGGGCCATACATGCTCGACGCGGCAAAGACGGTCACCGGAGATCACTACACATTCGTGAAAAACCCCAACTACTGGGACCCCGAGCGCCAGCACTTCAACACTGTGACAGTGCGGGTGATTGCCAACCCGTCCTCCACCATTCAGGCCATTCAGGCAGGTCAGGTGCAGGCCGCTTTGGGCGATGCCACGACGCTGCCCGCAGCCCGCGCTGCCGGGTTACAGGTCATCGCACCACCCCAGGCGCTGACCGGAATCAACCTCGCCGACCGCGAAGGCAAGGTTTCGGCACCACTGGGTAACCTCAAGGTCCGACAGGCCCTAAACATGGCAGTGGATCGTAAAGCGATCGCCAAGGCAATCTACGGCTCCGAGGACCTCGCACTGTCGCAGTACGCCCTGGAAGGCCAGCCCGGTTACAGCCCGGACCTCAACGAGAAGTACAAGTATGATCCGGAAGCCGCCAAGGCTCTGCTCGCTGAAGCCGGGTACCCCGACGGCTTCACGCTCCCGGTACTCACCACATCCCTCATGGGTCTCGACAAGGTGACACAAGCCATCGGCGGGCAGCTTGAGAAGGTGGGGGTCAAACTCGAACTCACCACGCAGGCTGCTGCTCCGGATTACTTCACAGCCATGGTTTCCGGGAAATACCCGGCCGCTGTCATCGGATACGGGCTCGCGGATATGAATTCCCTCTGGGCAGGATTCGTGAATTCGGCCGGTCCATTCAACTGGTTCAAGACCGTTGATCCTCAGCTTGATGCTCTCTACTCCAAGTACCGGGCTGCTGATAAAGACGCAGGAGTCGCCCTGCAGAAGCAGATCAACGAACGCCTGGTTGACCAGGCGTGGACCATCCCGGTCGTCGGTGCTCCTTTGAGCTACTACATCGCTCCGGGCCTGACCGGCTTCGACGCGACCTCGGCCAACGCCGGCGTCCCGCTGGTCACCGACCTGCGACCGACCAAGTAAGAAAGAAACAAAGCCGTGCTTAGGTTGATCCTGCGCCGCTTGGCGCTGTCGATTCCACTGGCGCTCATTGCGTCTATGATCTCGTTCGTCCTGGTCCCGTTCCTTCCCGGCGACGCAGCCAGGGCTCTGCTTGGACCCAACGCCACCGCCGCCCAGCTCGCGGCCGCGCGGGAGGAACTTGGCCTGAACCTGCCCCTGTGGCAGCAGTACTGGAACTGGTTGACCGGTGCGCTGCACGGGGACCTGGGCACGTCCTTGATCAGTCGGCAGCCGGTCGCGGAGCTCCTCAATGCACGGCTTGAACCATCGCTGTCCCTGATTATCGGGGCCACCCTCGTGGCCTCGATAATCGGGATCGCCATGGGCATCCGCGCGGCCCGTCGCGGGGTCCTCGGCCGTGTTGTTGACTCCTCCTCGATCCTCGCTCTGGCCATCCCCGACTTTTGGTTGGGCCTGGTCCTGGTCGTGATCTTCGCCGTGCAGCTGAGACTCCTGCCACCAACCGGCTACGTCTCCATTGCCGACGACCCCGGCATGTGGGCCACATCACTGATCCTGCCAATAGTCACCCTGTCTCTGCCGGCAATGTCACGGATCGCCAAACAAACACGGGACTCGATGGCAACGGCATTGGACGGAAACTATGTCCGTACCCTGCGGGCAGCAGCCGTGAAGGAGAACTCGATAATCTACAGGCACGCCCTGCGCAACGCGGCCGTTCCGATCCTGACCGTAATCGGCCTCGTTTTCGTGGGGGCCTTGGGCGGCACCGTCGCCATCGAATCCATTTTCGCCATCCCGGGCCTGGGCAGCACCGCAGTCCAGGCCACGGCGTCCCGCGATCTGCCCCTTATCCAGGGGGTAGTGGTCTACTTCACGCTCATCACGATCGTCGTCAATCTAGTTGTCGACCTCGCGTATGGCTACTTCAATCCACGTGTGAGAGTTAAATGACAGCGACATCAACCCACCGCTCCAGCTCAGCCTCGCCTGACGCCGCTCCCCGTCGGCAAGCCTGGCTTAGTCAGACATGGAAAAAGCAACCTCTCGGGGTCATCGCCAGCATCATCATCCTCCTGATCTTCGTCCTGGGCCTGCTCGCACCAGTGATCGCTCCCTTCAAGGCAGCAGAGCAGGACTTGCTGGTGCCCCTCAACGGTCCCAGCGCTGCCCACTGGCTTGGCACAGATGCGTTGGGGCGCGACTTGTTGAGCCGACTCCTCTACGCCACTGTTCCGTCTCTGACCTACGCCCTGGTCGCGTTGGCCGTTTTTCTCCTTATAGGTGTCCCGCTGGGGATTATCTCCGGCTATAAGGGTGGACGCATCGACAGCATCATCAGCCGTATCGCTGAAATTGCCATGTCCATCCCCGCTGTCATCATCCTTCTGGTCGTCCTGGCGGTCTTCGCATCGAGTCCCACTGCGGCGATGATCACCCTCGGCGTGCTCGGTTCCCCTGGCCTGATTCGCGTCGTGCGCGGGGTCACCCTCGTAGTCCGGGAAGAAGCCTTCGTCACCGCCGCAACGGTGGCTGGCGTAAAGCCCCTAAGCATCATGTCAACACACCTCGTCCGCCGCGCGCTGGGCCCGATCCTCGTTCAGGCTTCGGTCTTCGCCGGGGCCTCCTTGGTGATCCAGGCTGCACTGGCCTTCCTCGGACTCCTCACTGATGGAGACCGCCCCACCTGGGGCGGGATGATCGGTGAAGCATCCCAGGTCATATCGCTGACCCCTTGGCCGCTGGTACCCCCAGGGCTGATCATCATCCTTACGGTGATGGCATTCGGGCTTCTCGGCGACGCCATCCGTGACGCCACCTCCGACGAGGCATCACCGGCAGTGAAGCGCGGAGCCAAAAAAACGACAACCCAGCCGGTTCATTCACTCGACCTGGACACGAAAAATCACCTTTTGCAGGTACACAACCTGCAAGTCAGCCTTGATAGCGGGGTGACGCTCGTTGACGACGCAACTTTCTCGGTAGGCCAGGGCGAGATTGTCGCTGTCGTGGGCGAATCCGGATGCGGCAAATCGGTGACGGCCCTGGCTACTCTTGGGTTGGTGCTACCCGGGCTTCATGTTGCCGGGGGCAGCGTCATCTTCAACGGCGTTGACCTCCTCGAGGGCGGACCGGAGGCATACGCGGCCATCCGTGGCAACGGGATCGGTTACGTTGCCCAAGACGCCCTTGGGAGCCTGGATCCGACGCACACCATCGAAAGCCACCTGCGCGAGGTCATCGTCCGCCACGAGAAGCTCTCGGCCGCCAAGCTGAAGGAACGCACCCAGGAACTGCTCCAGCAGGTACAGATCCAGGACCCGGCACGAGTGCTGAAGCTCTACCCGCACGAAATATCCGGTGGAATGGCCCAGCGCATCAATATAGCCCTCGCGCTGGCCGGGCGTCCCAAGCTGATCATCGCCGACGAACCCACAACGGCCCTTGATGTCACAGTGCAATCAGAAATCCTGCACCTGCTGCGTGAACTCCAGCAATCTACGAAACTCAGCGTGCTCATCATCACCCACAACTGGGGTGTCGTTGCGGACATCGCAGACCGTGCGGTTGTCATGTACGCCGGTGAAGTGGTCGAAATGGGCGATGTTTACACGGTTTTCAAGGCGCCGCGCTTTCCCTACACTGCAGCCCTCCTGGCCGCTGACCCCAGCGTCTCGCCGCTAGGGGAACGGCTGGAAACAATCCCGGGACGGGTTCCGGCCCCCGGTACCTGGCCTGCGGGCTGCCGGTTCTCCGGCCGATGCCCGTACGCCACCGAAGCGTGCCTGGAAGGACCCCTGCCATTACGCATCGTCCCGCCGGGATCTGTCACCCGTTGCATCCGGGCTGAAGAACTTGCCAGCGAAGGAGTCTTGGACCGATGAACGACACGACGTCCCCGGTGCTTGTCGCCGACAATATCACCGTCCGGTACCGGAAAGGACGCCGGCATTTCACCGCCTTGGATAATGTCAGCGTGCGTATCCCTCACGGCACGACAGTCGGCTTGGTAGGGGAGTCCGGGTCCGGAAAGTCGACGCTGGCCAAAGCCATTCTGGGGCTCGTGCCCGTAACCACTGGCCGCGTAGAACTGCTGGGCGAGGACATCACCCACCTGACCGGACGGCGCCGACGCGAACTAGGGCGGTCCATTCAGGCTGTGTTCCAGGACCCGAACACCTCGCTGAACCCTTCTTTCACCATCCGGCGGAGCCTTATCGAACCGTTGAAGGCGCAGAACATGCTCGGTGGGATCGATGTGGACGGCCGGGTGGCGGAGGTACTCACCGCCGTAGGCATGGAGCCGGATGCCGCGTTCCGTCGGCCCCGCCAGTTCTCTGGTGGACAAAGGCAACGCATCTCCATCGCACGGGCGCTGATCACCAACCCCCAGGTCGTCGTTTGCGACGAAGCAGTCAGCGCCCTCGACCTCTCAGTGCAGGCCCAGGTACTGAACCTTCTCACCGACCTGCAACGGGAGCGCGGTCTGAGCTATCTGTTCATCAGCCACGACATGTCGGTGGTCAAGCACATCTGTCACGAGGTCACTGTGCTTTACCGGGGCGTGATCAAGGAATCGGGCGCGACACGGCTGGTCACCACCCAGCCCGTCGATCCCTACACCAGAGCACTTCTCCTGGCCGCGCCCATCGCCGACCCGGCCATGCAGCGGCAGCGCCAGCGCCCCACAACAGCCGGGGCCGCCACCTAGCCGCGCTTTTCTCGTCACTCCAACCAGTTCCCTTCAACCACCTTCAGGCCCCCGTGACATTCACGCTTCCTCGCGGGACGCTAAATTGCTCCTGGAAGCGGCCGCATGGCGGGATGAAGCCATGGCACACCCACCTCATCCCGTCACGCGAACCGTCGCACAGTTACCACCGCATAACGCTTCACACCCCTAGTTAGGACGCATCTTGCCGCTCACACCCAATGACCGATGGATCTGGGACTTTTGGCACATCCAGAACGAGGACACCCACCACCTGTACTACCTACAGGCGCCCAAGTCGCTCGGCGACCCGGAACTCCGCCACCGCAACGCCACCATCGGGCACGCGACCTCCACGGACCTCAGCACCTGGAGCGAACATGGCACCGTCCTTGCTCCCGGAGGTCCCGGGACGGTCGACGCGACAGCAACGTGGACCGGCTCCATCGTCCGTGGCGACGACGGAATATGGCGCATGTTCTACACCGGTTCCACCTTTCCCTTCCCCGACGCGGCGACCAACATCGAAGTTATCGCCATGGCGACCTCACCGGACCTCTATACCTGGACAAAGGACCCGTCCTTCGCGCTACACGCTGATCCGCGTTGGTACGAAACGCTCGGAACTTCAGACTGGCCCGAAGAGGCGTGGCGGGACCCCTGGGTATATCGGGATGACAGCGGTCAATGGCACATGCTGATTACGGCGCGTGCCAACACTGGTGCATCCATCAACCGGGGAGTGGTTGCCCACGCTACCTCTTCCGACCTTGGCACTTGGACGGTGCAACCGCCCCTCACTGAGCCCATCCACGGCTTCGCCCACCTCGAAGTCTTCCAAAAGGTGTCCCTCAACGGGCACGAGCTGATCCTCTTCTCCGCCCACGACCAAGTTATTTCTGAGGACCGACGCGCTGCCGGGGCAACCACCGGCACCTGGGTCGCCCCCTGGAGCGGCAACATCGACCTCCAGCGCGCAAGCAATCTCAGCGGCCCAGATCTCTACAGCGGACGGATCATCGACGACAACGGCACTCCTGTCTTTCTAGCCTTTGAACTCACTAACAGCACCGATCCCTTCATCGGGGGGATTTGTGACCCGATCCCCGTCAAGGGCACGGACGGCCGATTGGTCTTGCCTCGCGAAGCCGGGATTCAGTAAACGTCCACAACCCCATCCAGCATCTGCTGAGACAGCCAGGGATCCCTCGGTGGCCAACCCGTCCTTTTCCTCGAGGGATACACCGGCCAACGCATTGGTTGAACTCTCGGCTATAGGGAGGGACTGGTGACACGGAATGAATCGAAATCGTCGACGCTGCAGCCCCGGCCGGCAAGCCTCTTCACTGGGGTGCTGCTCATCCTGTGAACCAGGGGCTGATTAATCCGGCGCCACGGTAACGTTGACGCATGAAAACGGGGAAGGTGATCCGGAGATGGGCCTGGGCCCGAGTCACCACAACATGGTTTTTTACTACACAAGCCAAGACAGCACGTGCGGTTTAGAAGTTCTGGACAACGCCCAGCCGTGGCAAGCCATGTCATTTTCCAGCGGCTCAAGGCCCAACCCCAGGAATCCCTCAACACAACTGCTCCGACCCAGCTGTCGCAGTTGGGGCGGGCGGAACGCACCACCGGCATTATTTAGGTCGGCGGGGCCGTCCACTCACGGGCCACCGCAGGAATTTCCTGAGATGTGGCCGGTCTGCGGTCTGCGCGCCACTGCCGGAGGCCTGTCCGTGAGGACTCTATCCAAAACTTAGCCATCAAGCTGGGATTTCTCGTTCCGATCCAGCGTGCTGACGGCCCGCACTCAATGCGCTGTCCATTCCACCGGCACCTCCAACCCTTACATTCCGGCATCTTGACTGGCGCCAACGAGTTACGGCGCAACGTTATTTCGAACCATACCTTCTACGATTATTCGAGCTGCTGCGCCTGTTGGAGTGTGGTGTTGTTCAGCGCATATGGCGGGCGCAGGAGGCCGGGGGTAAGGCCTTCGGAGGGGTCATTTCCCAAATGAACCACCTTGTTGTTGCGGTCCACATGGACCACGCGTGGCTGGTAGCCCTTGGCTTCCTCAGTGGTCATTTCCGCGTAAGTAATCAGGATGACAATGTCGTCTTCCCGCACAAGGTGGGCTGCTGGGCCGTTAATACCGATCACACCCGAGCCACGTTCGCCCGCGATGCTATACGTCTCCAGGCGGGCGCCATTGGTGACGTCAACTACGACCACAAGTTCGCCGGGCAAGATATCGGCGGCCTCAAGCAGGTTCAGATCTACGGTCACTGAACCCACATAATGCAGGTCTGCGTGTGTGACGGTCGCCCGATGGATTTTGGACTTAAACATTGTTCGATTCATAACAACTCCAAGAGGTGTGCCTTATATCGGCATCAACGCCGCCACCTGTGAATGACGTACCACGATCTTTTGCTGGTCGTTCTTCAATGCGCGCGGCGGCAGGAAATGCGGGCGAACCTGAATTCCGTCATTACGGAAATCATTTGTCTGAGGGCGACTTCGTCAGCTGATACCAAAGGAGCGAGCCGTCTGGACTCACCGCCTCCAGCTCAGGTCCGTCCTTTACGGTGTGGAGGGCGTGGCCCAATTCATGAGCGTAAGGAACTCGCGGCAGGTCTTGACCAGGGCGTCGTTGCAGACCGGAACGAGGAACGACTGTGCGGCGTAGGCGTGCACGAGGTCAGCGAAGTCGGCCACTTGGACCGGCACACCTGCCGCTTTGAGCTTGTCCGCGTAGGCCTGTCCCTGATCGTGCAGCGGATCGTTGCCGGAGAGGCCGATCACCGCTGGTGCCACGCCCGCGACATCCTCGGCGGCGATGGGCGATGCCCGCCAGTCGGTTGAGGACTCAGCGCCAAGATAGGAACGGACGCTGTAATCGACGTTGACAGCGCGCAGCGCCGGGTCGCGGTCTTTGCGGTACGACTCGGCATCGCGATAGGTCGGGCCGAGGTCTGTTGCAGGGTTGAACAGAAGCTGTCCCGCGAGGATCCCCTCGTCCCGCAGCGCCAGTGCCACCGCTGCGGCGTAGTTTCCGCCGGCACTCTCTCCCGCAATGGCGAACGCCTCACTGCGCCCGCCGAGCTCACCGACGTTATCAGCCGCCCAGCGGGTAAGGAAAAGTGCATCCTCGTAACCGGCCGGGAAGGGGTGTTCGGGTGCCAGCCGATAGCTGATGCTGACTACCACCGCGCCCAGGTACGCGGACAGGCGCTCTGTCACCGGCCCGACAGCGGCCGGGGAGCCGACGACCCAACCGCCACCGTGGATGAAGACAACCGTCGGAACGGGGCCCTCACCAAGCGGTCGATGGATCCGCACGCTCAGAGTGCCATTCGGCGTGTCAATCTGACGCTCCTCCGTGGACGCGAGCTCCGGTCCGGGCGTTCCCGGAGGCAGCGGTGCCGCGGACATCTCCCGGAGCTGGTCGACGGTGATGGTGCTGA
>NZ_JBQEQF010000045.1:0-11312 GCF_052046035.1 Paenarthrobacter sp. 22069
AAAGAGCCGGAACATACGCCTTTCGTTACAGCCTTCATGAGGGCTCACCACTGCAGATGCAGTGGCTTTTTTACGGTCAGTCCGAGCTGCCTGTGGCAGTGCAGACCTGGGAGCTGCCTGCAGGAGGCTTCGAGGGTATGCATTCACATGCGGAACCTGGCCGCCCCCTGGAGGAGATCTATGTTGTCACGGAGGGCACGGGTGAAATGACCGTCGAAGACGAAACATATTCGGTAGGAGTCGGTGACGCCGTCCTGGCCAGGGTGGGAACGCGGCACGATCTGCGCAACACCGGCGAGGGGCCGCTGAAGGTGATGGTTATCTGGGGCGAGCCCCGGCCGGCCGACTACTCCAACTTGGGATCGGCGAAGGGGGCACGGATGGCCAGGGCCGATGCGTCGCCTCCTCCCACTGCCGGTAAGCACCCGCTGTAACTAGTCCATCGCGTCACGGCTTGCTGAATCTCTGTCCGGGCAAGATAGCTGCACAATCAACGGTAGGCGTGCGACACCCTGTCTGTGATCCAGCCAACGAACAACGCCTTTGAGCAGCCGAAGGCCGAAAAAAGCTCCCCACGGATCTGCAGGAATGCGTGCTGTCCGAACCCAACGCCAACCTCAGACTTGCCCACGCATCCCATTCTTACGGGCGCCACAGCGGCTACCAGTAAGACGGAGCGACCTCTCCCCCACTGAAGCTATAGCTTGACGAAATCGTCACTATCGGCGTTTGAAAAAGACTGGGGAGAGGCTGGAGAAGGGGCTCTTTCCTGCCAGTATTTCGTGGGATTCCCGCCCAAGGCCGCCGTCACCGGCAATGCTTGCAATGCTCTTTTCGCCGCGGTATTCAAGGGTTTGGTCCAGCAGGAGAAATGCTGGAGGCGATGGGAGTGAGGCTTTTGCTGCCTCCGCGAGCTCGGTCAGTCGCTAGGGGATCAGCGAACCCCGCAGCTGTTGCAGCGCAACACGAACTCCGGTCTCGGAGCGGTGAATCTCCCTCACATTCATCCCAGTGAACTCCTTCACCGCACGGCGCATGCTTTGTACGTTGGTGAATCCGCACGATGCTGCAATTTCTGAATAGGTGATCCTTTGGGCGTGGGCCTGAAGGAGGAGCTCCAGCGCTTTGCGCGTCCTCAAGGCGCGTATGCGCTCACCCAAGTGGAGCTCTTCATTCTCGAAAAAGTAGAACAGGGAGCGACGGGAGAGATTGAACCTTTCGGCGACCATTGCCACGTCCAGTTCAGGATTGTCATAGCTGGCATCAAGGTATTTCTTCACCGCCCGGCTTAGGGCTGGTTTCTGGGCCTCATCGTCGACCGGCGTTTCGAGCAGGGAACCAACCAGGGTCGCCATCACGGATCTGAGGATGTCTGCGGTTCCCGATGCCTCCCGGTCGATGCCCGGCCGCTTCCAACTCATAAGTGCAGGGATCACGAATGTGCCCACAATTGGGTGTTTTGCCAGGTCAGGCAGGCGAAGCAAGGAGCGCAGTTCGGCCGCGCTCAGATTCAGGCTGCTGCGGTCGATGTTAAGCTGCAAGGCGTGAAATCCTTCGGGCGCATCGAAACTTCCGCCCAGCGAGGTATCGATGAACCTGACGGAGCCCGGTGGTACCGGCTCAGGCACGCCATCGGGAGCTAGGGTTAGCCCCGGCGCCTTGCGGAAGTAGGCCAGGCGCAGGTCCGCCGCGTCGGGATTCGGAGCCCACGAGCCCAATGCGGGTCCGTTGTACATTTCTATGAGGCTGAAGCCGGGCCCGGTAAGAGTAATGGCTGAAGGACTGAAGGACGCAGGAGTCTGACGTGCCGACTTTTCCAACTGCATTGGGATTTCGACGGCACTGCCATACCACGCGCGCCAATGTTCGAACCTTTGTTCGGGATTTAGCCCCTCCGGCACTACATATCGTCGCAGGCGGCTGCTGTTCTCGTTTCCAGGTTGAGGCATGCCGTCCTCCTTCACCAGCTGAACCACTATGGCGGTCTTGGGAGCTGCCACGACGCCGTGAGGACGGTGTTGCGATGCCCATAGGACCGGTCGAAAGGACGCCCGCTGTTAGGGCTATTTTACGTGTATATAGCCCTTGATTGGCGTTAATGAGTCGGTACAGGCACACCACACGACGAGCATTGCCACCGCCGAGGCCTGGGTGTGTCCCTGAAGAGGGCGGGTGCAGGGAGAAATGATCCAACCCGCAGCCTTACACCCTTGCGTGTCTGTCTTCCGGATCTTCATTCGGAGACGTGATCAAGGAAACGCGTCCTGCAATTGTCTGGCCCCCGCGTCAAGGGGCGCCTGGGATGATGTCCGGGTGGCGTGCTCCATTTTCTGGAGATCGTGAGTATCTTCGTGTCCGCTGGAATGCAGCTGGGTTGCCAAATCATTGACTCGGTGAGGGGCGAGGACATATTCGACGGCCAACATGCCCGCCCCAACTACTCCGGCTTCCGGCCCCGTTTCGGATTGGGTGATATTCAGATGCTGGGTCGCCAAAGGTGTTGAGCGCGCGTAGACCGTTTCACGGATTCCGGCGATCAGATGTTCTCCAGATTGTGCAAGGGATCCGCCGACAACAATCAGGGAAGGGTTAATGAGGCTCACACACATGTTGAGCATTTCCCCGATGTCGCGGCCAGCCTGCCGGATGGCTTGAATAGCCGCCAAATCGCCGGACCGGACGAGTGAGACGATGTCGTTTGCGGTGGTTGCTTCGAGTCCGTTTTCGCGGAGCTGCGCGGCGATAGCCTGGGCGCCAGCTATGGCTTCCAGGCAGGCACTCTTGCCACAGCGACATAGCATTCCTGCCCCCCGGGAAACAGCGATATGGCCGACGTCTCCTGCGACGCCTGCCGCGCCCCGCTGCAACATTCCTCCACTAATGACGCCCGAGCCGATGCCGGTGGCGACTTTAAGGAAGATCATGTTGTCCTCGTTGGGCCAGCGTGTCGCCCGCTCGCCGAGGGCCATAAGATTGACGTCGTTGTCGACGAGTACGGGAACGTCAAAGGTCTGCTGAACGTAAGCGGGAACATCAAATCTGTCCCATCCCGGCATGATCGGCGGACTGATCGGCTTTCCGGTGGAGTGTTCCACCGGACCGGGCAGCCCGATCCCAACCGCGAGTATATCCGCCGCCGGACGGCCCACCGCTTTCAAATGACCTTTCAAGGTCATCAATAGCCAGTCCAAAACGACTTGCGGTCCGGACGAAATCTCAAGTCGTTCAGTGGATTCCACGAGTACCCTTCCCGACAGGTCCGTGAGCGCGACCGTGGCGTGTGTGGCGCCGACGTCGGCGGCAGCGGCCAGCCTTGCACCGGGGTTGAAGGCTAGTCGCGCCGAGGGGCGGCCTCCAGTGGAAACCGCGTCCGACACAGGTACAACGAGCCCGAGTTCCAGGAGCGCCTCGAGGCGGGAACTGATGGCGGCTCGACCCAAGCCTGCTATCCCGGCCAGATCTGCCCTGGTTCGCGGGTGTCCGTCGCGCAGGATACGCAAAAGTTCACCGGCACCACCGTTGTCCATGTCTCTCCATTCTTGACACATCAGGCTCACAGACCCCGGGGGGCCTCATCTCCACTCAGTGTCAAGGCGACCACTCGTCCCCGTCCACTCGTCGATGGCCGTAGCATCAAAAAGTGCAACTTCGGTCTGCGTTCCATCGTGAACAGCGTCAAAAGGTGCAGACTTTTGCTGAGTGACTGACCAAAGCACCGTGCTGCGTGTCACTGTTTCGGCATGGAAAACGACAGAACCACGACAGTCCCCTCCCGGTTACGGGTCGGGTTCGTCGGTGCCGGGTTCATGGCCTACGTGCACAGCAGAGCCGCCCGTGCTGCCGGCGCGGCAATCGCCGGCATCGCCTCCTCAAGCCCTGGCAGTGCCGCCCGCGCCAGAGACCGCCTGGGCGTCGAACAGGCTTACGCCTCCGCCCAGGACCTCATCGAGGATGACATGATCGACGTCATCCACGTCTGCACCCCGAACGCCACCCACCTAGCCTTGGCGGAAGCAGCACTGAAGGCAGGCAAGCACGTTGTCTGCGAGAAGCCTCTGGCTACCAACGTGCAGGATGCCACCCATCTGGCGGAGCTGGCCGCTGAGGCCGGGACTGTCGCGACCGTTCCGTTCGTCTACCGGTTCCATCCGATGGTACGGGAAGCCCGGGAACGTATCGCATCCGGCCAGACGGGCCTGATCTCTACCATCCAAGGCTCCTATCTTCAGGACTGGCTGCTTTCCCGCAACGACGATAACTGGCGGGTGGACGCCGGGGTCGGTGGCCCTTCGCGGGCGTTCGCCGACATCGGGTCCCACCTCTGCGATCTCCTCGAATTCGTGACCGGGGACCGAATAACACGGGTCGGTGCGTTGAGCCGGACTCTCTTCTCGGGCCGGGCAAACCACAAGGACGTCCAGACGGAGGACCTGGTTGCCGCTGTATTTGCGACTAAGAACGGCGCCGTGGGAAATCTGCTGGTCAGCCAGGTCGCGCCTGGGCGGAAGAACCGCCTGATGATCGAGATTTCGGGTTCTGAGAGCTCGGTCCAGTTCGACCAGGAAGCACCGGAGACGTTGTGGCTTGGTAAACGCGCCGGTTCCCAGCTGCTTATCCGCGACCCGGACGCGCTTAGCCCCGAAGCCGCACGGCTCAGTGTCCTGCCGGCGGGGCATCCCCAGGGCTATCAGGATGCGTTCAATGCGTTCGCCGCCGATACCTACGCCGCAATCAACGGAGACCACCGCGATGGCCTGCCCACCTTCCGTGACGGCCTCAGGTCAGCCGTCCTGACCGAAAGCATCATCCAATCCAGCAAGCGCGCCGAGTGGATCGACGTCCCGGCCGTAAAAGAACTAGAAGGAACGCACCAATGAAGATCCTCCAGCCACACCTCGGTACACGGGGCGCCCACAAGTCAGAAGGCAATAGCATGATCCGATCTCTCGATCGCCTCAAGCGGTCACGCATCGTAGCGGGCTTGGGGGCCGCGCTGACCGTAACCCTGTTGGCTACCGCATGCACGGGCGGGTCATCAGCACCCAGCACGACGGCGGCCAAACCGGCAGAGTTGCGGATGCTCTACACAACCGATGAAGCCAACAGCGCCGCCGTTGCGTCTCTGGTGCCGCAGTTCAAGGAAAAGTTCGGCATCGATCTGAAGATCGATAACCAGCCGTACGACGCGCTGCAGCAGAAGGTGTTCTCCGAGTTCGCGTCCGGCAGCAACTACTACGACATAGTCGTCGTCGACACTCCGTGGGCGCCGGCCCTGGTGCAGAACCTCGAGCCCCTGAGCCCGTACCTCGAGAACGGGGCCCTGAACCCTGACAGCCCGCAGTCCAACGTGGGCGACTTCATCCCCAAGGTGTTCTACGACACGGCCGTCTACAACGCGGACTCCCCGATCAAACGCTACCCGGACCCCACGGCAAAGCCCGACCCCTCCGCGATCAAGAACTCCGGGTTCGACGTGTACGGGATGCCGATCCAGTCGAATGTGGCCGTCATGGCCTACCGCAGCGACCTGTTCAACGACCCTGACCAGAAGGCGAACTTCAAGGCCAAGTACGGCAAGGACCTCACAGTCCCGAAGACCTGGGACGACTATGCCCAGGTGGCGGAGTTCTTCACTCAGCCCGACAAGAAGCTCTATGGCACCACGGTCATGGCAGGAGTCGGCGACTGGGCCACCGATGACTTCAAAACCCTGCTCGCCTCCTTCGGCGGAGACGGGACCCTGGCTGACCAGGATGGGAAGCCCGCGTTCAACACCCCCGAAGGAACCCAGGCACTGGACTACTACGCCAAGCTGGCGCAAAGCGGACACGTACCCCCGGGTAGCACGTCAGCGGACTGGGGTACAACCGCCGAATCCTTCGGCAGCGGACTGACCGCCATGACCATCAATTACCACGACCTCAAGCTCGGGGACAACGTCAAAGGCGGCACCATCGGCTACGCCCCCGTACCCAGTGCGAAGGCCACCGGACCCCACTTCGGGACCTGGATGCTGAGCGTCAACAAGAATTCCAAGAACAAGGAGTGGGCCTACCAGGGGATCAGCTGGCTGACCGCAGCCGAGCAGCAAACGACGATGACCGCCAAGTCCCTGCACCCCAGCCGGACCTCCGTCTTTGCCGGAATCAAGAGCGATAACCCCCTCGCACCCTTCTACGACACCCTCGGAAAATCCCTCGCAGAAGGCGTAGGCCGTGCACGGTTGACCAACTACACAGAAGTCAGCCACGAGGTGGCCGTCGCGGTCAACAACGCAGCAACAGGCGCTTCCTCGCCCTCGGACGCCCTCAAGTCCGCGTCAGACAAGGTCTCGGCCCTCCTTAAATCGGCCGGCTACTAACCATCGGACCGCCCAAGGTCGCCCAAGGAGTATCGATTATGAAAACAACCGCCGCACCATTGGATGCGACCTTGACGGTTGACGCTTCCCGCCGCGCGGCCGGCCTAGCCACGGCCGGCCCGCACGGCAGGAAAACGCTCACCTGGAAAAAACGTTCGACCCCATGGATGTACATGGCCCCGGCCATGTTTGTCCTGCTGCTGATGACCGTGGCCCCGGCCATTTTCATCTTCTACTCGGCCTTCCGCAACGACAAGATCCTTGGGGGCGTTGGCAAATTCGTCGGACTCGACAACTTCATCACGGCAGTCACCAACGCCTCGGTCCAGCACGCGTTCCTGATCACGTTCGGCTTCGTCGCGGTCGCGGTGATCCTGGAGATGATCTTGGGCTTCGCCCTGGCACTCCCGCTGGCGGCCCAGACCCGCGCCAATAAAGTAGGGGCCGCGCTCATGCTGCTGCCGTTCGCAGTCACCCCCGCGGTCGCGGCCATGGTGTTCAAGCAGTTGCTGAACCCCAACTACGGGTGGGTCGGATACTACCTCGGCGTCTTCGGATTCCCCAAAGGCACCGACCTGCTCGGTGATCCGACATCGGCATGGATCATCCTGGTCATTCTCGACATGTGGCAGTGGACCCCGTTCATCGCCCTGATCCTGATGGCCGGCCTGCAGTCCCTGCCGGGGGAACCCAGGGAAGCAGCCATGGTCGACGGAGCGACCCCATGGCAGATGTTCCGGCACATCACCTTCCCGGCCATGGTGCCGTTCATTGCCATCGCAGCCGTGCTGCGCACCATCCAGGCCTTCAAAACGTTCGATTCATTCAAGATCCTCACCGGCGGCGGCCCCGGGGAATCCACAGAGATCATCAACCTGGGCATTTTCCGCGTCGGCCTTCAAAGCTTCAACGTCGGTCTCGCCTGCGCCCTGGGCGTGGTCTTCCTGATCATCCTCTCGCTCCTTATCCCCTTCATGCTGCGCATCATCGGCCGCCGAGCAGACCCCGAGGAAATGTAATGACAACGACATCATCAACCAGCCGCGGGGGTACCGTGGCACGCGTCATCATCGGACGCACCTTCCTGTGGACATGGCTCCTGGTCGGTCTCGTGCCGCTGGTCTTCATGTTCATCACCTCCATCAAACCGGCCGGGATCGCCAACCAGATCCCCCCGGCCTGGATCTTCCAGCCCACCCTGGAGAACTACGCCTCGGTACTGTCAGCCGGCGGCGGCAAATCCGAAAGCTTCGGTCAGCTGCTCACCAACAGTGCAATCGTCAGCCTCGGCGCCACCGCCCTGGCCATCGGTGTGGGTGTCCCGGCCGCCTATGCCCTGACCATGAGGGATTTCCGGGCCCGCAAGGGGCTCTCATCCTGGATTCTGTCGACCTATATGTTCCCGCCCATCGTCGCCGTCATCCCGGTCTTCGTCTTCGCCGGCAAGCTCGGGCTCATGGACACCTACCCGGCCCTGATCATCCCGTACGCTGCCTTCAACCTGCCCATCGTGGTCTGGATCCTGCGCAGCTCGATCCTGCAGCTGCCCTATGAAATCCAGGAAGCAGCCATGGTTGACGGCGCCTCAACATGGAACGTGCTCCGCCGGATCATCTGGCCCCTCCTAGTGCCGTCGGTCGCGACGGCCGCCGTACTGACCATCGTCCTGTCCTGGAACGAATTCCTGTTCGCCCTGTCCCTGACCCGCAGCGGAGCCAAGACCGCTCCCGTGGGCCTGCAGCAGTTCACCGGTATGTACGGCACGGACTGGGGCAACATCACCGCGGCTGCGACCCTGATCGTCGCCCCCATCCTGGTGCTCATGGTCGTGCTGCGCCGCCAGATGGTCGCCGGCCTCACCTTCGGGGCAGTCAAGTAAATGAGTATTGGAGAAGAAAAGATGAAAGCAGTCATCCTTCCTGGTGATAAAAGAGTCACCGTCATGGAACGCGACGTCCCGGAGCCTGGGCCGCACGAGGTGCTGGTGCGGACCCGTGCCTCCGCGATCTGCCGCAGCGACATGAGCATTTACTATGGGACCCCCATCGTCGGCAGCGAAAGCGCCGGCCAAGGTTCGGTGATACCCGGGCACGAAGCAGCCGGCGAAGTCGTCAAAGTCGGTAGCGCCGTGACCCACGTCAAAGAAGGTGATCGTGTCGCGGGCTACCTCGCCGTGGGCTGCGGGTTCTGCGAGTACTGCCTCAGCGGCTACATGATGCTGTGCGACCAGTGGAAATGCTTCGGTTTCGACGTCCACGGCGGTGACGCCGACTACTTCGTGCTGCCCGAACGCAACTGTCTTCAGCTACCCGACGAACTCAGCTTCCGCGCCGGGGCGGTCATGACCGACATGGTCGGCAGCCAATACCACGTGCAAAAACAGCTTCGCGTGGCCGGCGGAAAAACCGTCGCCGTCTTCGGCATGGGACCAATGGGATCGGCCGCGGTACTCATCGGCAAAGCCTTCGGCGCCCGCGTCATCGCCGTCGACGTCATCGACCACCGGCTCGAACAGGCCAGCTCGCTCGGCGCGGACGCCGTCATCAACAGCACGACAGCCGACGCCGTCCAGCGGATCCGTGACCTCACCCAAGGCCGTGGAGCGGACGTCTGCATCGATTGCTCCGGCAACCCCGCCGGGCAGAACTCGGCCCTGGACGCCGCCGCCAAGCTTGGCGCCGTCGCTTTCGTCGGTGAGTCGCGAGCTACGCAGATCAATCCCAGCGACCAGATGCTCAGGAAACTGCTCACCGTCGTCGGCGGCTGGTACTTCCCCATCAGTGACTGGGAAGAAATCGTGCGCCTCGTCATCGACCAGAAAATTCCGGTCGAAAAGCTCATCAGCCACGACTTTTCCATCGATCAAGCCGAGGAAGCCTTCCGCGCCTTCGACCAGCGCGAAACCGAAAAAGCCGTCTTCGTCTGGTAACCCCCGTCAGACCCTCCCAAGGAGAGAACCCATGTTCAGATATGCCGCCGAACTCGTCCCATACCACGACCACAGCTTCGAAGACTCGATCCGCGACCTTGCCGACATCGGATTCAAGGAAGTCAACCTCTGGTCCTCCGCCGCACCGCTGGCCCACCACGTCAACCCCGGAGATGATCCCGCCAAAATCCTCGGAGTGCTGGACAAATACGGGATCAAACCCTGCGGCCTCACCGTCTACGGAAAGAACCAGGACGAAATCCTTGAACGCGTCGAATTCGCCGCGGACCTTGGAATCGACACCCTCATCTTCGACTGCGAAGCCAACTACCCCGACTTCGTCTCCACCTTCCTCCCACCCATCGTCGAAGCAGGAGCACGCCGCGGAGTCCGGATCGCAGTCGAAAACCATCTCACCGTCCCTTTCGCCGCCGACTTCGAATCCGGCGCCAACGAAGACCAGCGCTGGGACGAAGGCGTTGACACCCTAGCCCAGATGAAACGGCTCATCCGCGACATCGACGACCCCTACCTCGGCGTCTGCATCGCTCCCCCGCACCTGTGGGTGATGCAGGACACCATCAGCGAAGCGATCACGTTCCTGGCCGAACGCAAACGGCTCTTCTACTACTACATCTGGGACATCGACCGCGCCTACCGCCACGGCACAGACGGGCTGAACTTCGGTCCCGCCGACCAGCAACTCCCCCGTCCTGACGGAACACTTGACCATTCCGTGATGCTGGGAACGCTGCGCCGGGTCGGGTACGAAGGCGTCGCCAGCCTGAAATGCCACGGAACACAGGGATGGAGCTTCGGAAAAATCGGCGAACAGCTTCGCGCCGCCGACGCCTACGTCAGGGACTGCATAAAGAAATCCCAAGCCCTCTGAGAATCCTCGACTCATCACATGGTCCGGGGTCTGCAGCGGCAACGGCCGGTATCCTCCCTGGCCGAACCCGATCTCCAGTCCCCGGACCTCCAAACGGAAATCCCACAAGGCACAAGTGCTGCCATAACTGGACCGACAACCTTTGTCCCGGACGCGTCGGCCCGACACCGGCGATTTACCCCAGACTATCCAGTAAGGCCAAGGAACCCCACCATGCCCCGCTCCTTCACACTCTCCACCGGCCAGTGGGCCGACCTGCCCTTCGAAGAAGTCGCCAAATTGGCCTCCGGCTGGGGCTACGACGGCCTGGAAATCGCCGTTTCCGGCGACCACCTGGACGCCTGGCGCTGGGACGAACCCGGCTACGTCGACGCCAAACTGGCAATCCTGGACAAGTACAACCTGAAGGTCTGGGCCGTCTCCAACCACCTCAAAGGCCAGGCCGTCTGCGATGACCCCATCGACTTCCGCCACCAGGCCATCGTCGGATCCAGGGTCTGGGGCGACGGCGACCCCGAAGGCGTGCGCACCCGCGCGGCCGAGGAACTCAAACACACCGCCCGGCTCGCCAAAGCCCTCGGCGTGGACACCGTCGTCGGGTTCACCGGCTCCTCCATCTGGCAATACGTCGCCATGTTCCCGCCCGTCCCCGAGAAAGTCATCGACGCCGGCTACCAGGACTTCGCCGACCGCTGGAACCCCATCCTGGACGTCTTCGACGAAAACGGCGTCCGCTTCGCCCACGAAGTCCACCCCTCCGAAATCGCCTACGACTACTGGACCACCGTCCGCACCCTCGAAGCCATCGGCCACCGCGAAGCGTTCGGCCTGAACTGGGACCCCTCCCACATGCTGTGGCAGGGCATCGACCCCGTCTCCTTCATCTGGGACTTCAAGGACCGGATCTACCACGTGGACTGCAAGGACACCAAGATCCGCCAAACCGGACGCAACACCGTCCTCGGCTCCCACCTGCCCTGGGGCGACCCCCGCCGCGGCTGGGACTTCGTCTCCGCAGGCCGCGGCGACGTCCCCTGGGAAGCCTCCTTCCGGGCCCTGGCCGCCATCGGCTACGACGGACCCATCAGCATCGAATGGGAAGACGCCGGCATGGACCGCCTCCACGGCGC
>NZ_JBQEQF010000046.1:0-11182 GCF_052046035.1 Paenarthrobacter sp. 22069
GGTTGGTGGTTACCACACACAGCCAACGACTAAGAGGTCCTCATGTCTCACCGTAATGCCCGTCTGACTCCGAATGGTAGGCGGATCCTCGTCGAGCGCGTCCTCGCCGGCCGTCCCGTCGCTCACGTGGCGAAGGAAATGGGCATCTCGCGGACTTGCGCGCACCGCTGGCTCAGCCGGTACCGTGCCCACGGCTGGGACGGCCTCGAGGACCGCAGCTCCCGACCAAGATCCTGCCCCCACGCCACCTCGGCGGAAGTCGTTGCCGATGTCCTGACCCAGCGCGTGGAGCACCGCGAAGGGCCAACGGACCTGGCTTTGCGCTGCCGCACGAGCGCCCGGACGGTCTCCCGGATTTTGGCCAGGGCGGGCATGCCCAGGTTGTGGGATCTGGACCCGGTGACCGGGGAACGGATCCGCGCGTCCCGGGCTACCGACCGCCGCTACGAACGAGACGCCCCAGGGGACATGATCCATATCGATGTCAAGAAACTTGGCCGGATCCCTGACGGCGGGGGGTGGCGGGCCGACCCTTCCCAGAGCGCGGCAAACCACCGCAAGTCGCATCAGAGGATGGGCTTTGACTACGTCCACGTCGCCGTGGACGACTACACCCGCTTCGCCTACGCCGAGGTCCTGCCCGACGAGAAAGGCCCGACCTGCGCCGGGTTCCTCACCCGGGCCGCCGCCGCCATGGCAGCGAACGGCGCACCCGTCCGGCGTGTCATGACCGACAACGCCTTCGCCTACCGGCTCTCCCGCGACTTCCAGGACGCCTTGGCTGCTTTGGGTGCCAAACATATCCTGATCAAACCCCGCCATCCCTGGCAGAACGGCAAAGCAGAACGCTTCAACCGCACCCTCCAGGAATGCTGGGCCTACCGCCAACCCTTCACATCCAACCAGGCCCGCACCGACGCGCTGCAGCCCTGGCTAAACTTCTACAACAACCACCGGCCGCACGGCAGCCTCGGAGGCAAACCACCCATCAGCAGGTGCAACCAACCTACTGGCTGAGTACAACTAGGGCCCTGAGGCTAGTGTGCTGCTGACTTCTTCAGTTCCTGCAGGATCTCCAGCTGGATGCGGTTGATGGATATCAGGAGTTCAATTTCTTCTTTGGCCTCGGTGTTAGTGTCGTAGTCGTGTTGGGCCATGGCGGCGGCGATCGCGTCCTGCCGTTTTGCGGCGATCAGCAGAATTGCGCCCTGGAGACCTGCCAGCATGGAAAGCAGGAGGTTCAGGAGAATGTAGGGGTGCGGGTCCCACGCCTTCGAGGCAAGCGCCCAGGTATTGATGGCGGCCCAGACGAGCATGAAGCCGACGAAGCCCGAAACGAAGGGCCAGCTCCCCATCCCGTTGCGCATGATGTCAGCAGCGCGTTGTCCCCTGCTTAGGGTGGCTTTGTGTTTGTCGTGCCAGGTCTTCTGTTGGTGGCTCATGGCTCAGCGTAGACCCGGACCGGGAGTGGTGCAGCCCCGGGCCTGATCTTAAGCGGGAGCAGCCAGGACGGCCTTCATGCGTCGGCGGTGGTGCCGGAACAAGAGTTCAATGGCGAAGCAGCCCAGGAACGCGATTGCAGCAGGAGCTGCAATCTGTTCCCCGGCAAGTGCTGTGAGGTCGAAGAATTCCTGGATGGGGGGCACTGTTACGACGAGCGTAAGCGCAGCGTACATTGCACCAATGATCAACACGCGCCACATATTCAGGGGCCGGGATAGGACCACCAGCACCCACAGGGCAATCAGTGTCAGCACAACCACGGACATGGTCCGAACCGGGGTGCCGGAGCCGTAACCGCCTGCCAGGGACAAGGCATTGATGCTTAAGACGGCCAGGCAAATGATCAGGCCTGCCGGTATTGCGAAGGACAGTGAACGCTTCAGGAATCCGGCATGGTATCGGGCGGCATTGGGCATCAGGGCGAGGAAGAAAGCCGGGATCCCGATGGTGATTCCGTCCGTTGCCGAGAGCTGCCGCGGCAGGAATGGAAACCCCCAGAGCAGAGCCCCGAAGGTAACGGAGAGAAGAACCGCATAGGCGGTTTTGGTGAGGAACAGCATCGAAACCCGTTCGATATTGGCGATGACCCTCCGGCCTTCCGCGACAACACCCGGAAGCCTGTCGAACCGGCCATCAAGCAAGACCAATTGTGATACTGCCTTTGTCGCGGCTGCGGCCGAATCCATGGCGATTCCAAGGTCGGATTCCTTTAGCGCCAGCGCGTCATTAACGCCGTCACCGGTCATGGCGACGACGTGTCCCCGTCGTTGCAGCGCCTGGACCATTTCCTTTTTCTGGGCTGGAGTGACCCGGCCGAAAACGGTCTGGCGCTCCATGATATCGGCCAGTTCTTCCGGGTCTTGCGGCAGTTGACGGGCGTCGAATCCGCCGTCGAATACCACGCCGACTTCGCGTGCAACCGCGGCGACCGTTCGGGGATCGTCCCCGGAAATGATCTTCACTTTGACGCCTTGGTCCGAGAAGTACGACAGGGTCTCTGCTGCGTCTGGGCGGACTTTCTCCCGAAAGGTCAGGAGAACAAGGGGAACAGGAACGGGCGGAAGCACTGCTTCGTTCCCTTCCACGGTGGAAGCAGTCACGTCGGTATGCGCCAGGACCAGCGTCCTCAAGCCTGTCGCGGCGAGCACGGATGCAGCGCCGAGCGCACGATCAGTAGCTGCGGTGCCGGCTGTAAGGACAATTTCCGGTGCTCCCAACACCCAGGTCCCGGCGACAGAGGTGCCGGACGGGAAGCTGACCGCACTCCATTTCCTGGCCGAGGAAAAGGGGACGGAGGAAAGAGGGCGCAGGGTGCCGTCATCCGGGAAGTTGGCTTCGAGGCATCGGGCGGTCGCGTTGGCGTTCGGATCTGCGCCGAACCAGCCGAGTACTTGCTCCCAGCCCGGCGGTGGGGGTTCACCAATGTCGTGAACCGAATCAAAAACGATCCTGCCCGCGGTGAGGGTGCCGGTCTTATCCAGGCACAGCACGTCCACCCGGGCCAGCCCCTCCACTGCGGCCAGTTCCTGGATGAGCACCTTTTGGCGCGCCAGTCTGACCGCACCCACGGCGAAGGCGACACTGGTCATAAGCACCAGGCCCAAAGGAATCATGGCAATAACGCTGGCCACGGCGCCGACGGAAGCATTCTGCCAGCTTCCGGTGGAGATGGCCTGCCGCCAGCCGCCTTGGCCCTGCATCTGTCCGTTGATAACGATGGCCATGATGGGCACTAACGCGAAGGTGATCCATCGCAGGATCCGATTCAAAGCCTGACGGATTTCAGATTGGACCAAGGAGAAGCGCTTGGCTTCCGCAGTCAGCCTGCTCGCATAGGACTGCGCGCCAACCCCGCTGACGCGGGCCCTGCCCTGTCCTGTGACGATGCTGGAACCGGAAAGGACTTCAGTGCCGACGCCCTTTTGCACGGCGTCGGATTCGCCCGTTAGAAGTGACTCATCCACTTCCAGGCCGGTTTCGTCAATCACTACAGCGTCCGCAGGGGCCTGGTCTCCGGCGCGGAGTACCAGGATGTCGTCGAGTACGACGCTCCCGACGCCAATCTCCTGCACAACCCCGGCGCGAACCACCCGGGCCCGCGGGTCCGTTAGGACCGCGAGGTTGTCGAGCGACTTCTTGGCTTTGTATTCCTGCACGACTCCGATCAGGGCGTTGCTGACTGCTGCGAATCCAAACAGTGCATCCCGCCATTGGCCAAGCAGCATGAGCAGCAGAAAGCTGGCGGCGACGATGGCGTTAAAGAGAGTCAGGACATTGGAACGGATGATGTCCCAGGCGCTTCGGCTGGAAGAATTGGCGACGAGGTTGGTCAAATGGCCCTCAACGCGCAAGGCAACCTCGTCAGCCGAAAGCCCCTCGATCCCGGGCTTGCGCGCCGGACGGAAGTCGGTACGGCCCTGTCTGGTCATTCCGCTCCCCCCGCCTGACGAACAATGGACTGCATTCCGCGATTGTGCCCGGAACCGCCTTCATGGTGCACCGACGCCCAAGACGGTGGCCGGAAGGCACCCCGGGGGGAGAGCACCGGATGTCCAGTCACGACACCCGGGATACCTGAGTCTAGCCCCTGCAGCGCAGGCCGGACCCCTAACATCTTCCGACGTGCCTTCAGTGGAGCGGCGGGGCAAGCTGCACCCGCGCCGGGCATTCGCACCTTTGTGGGCGTCCAAAGTCTTAGTGCTTCTTGCCGCAGGTTGCTCCTACGTCAATCACCGATAATGGAGATTCCGTAAAGCTGCTCCGTGGGCTTGGCTACTTTTATGGTTGGGTTGGTGAAGCCCGTCTAACGAGGTGATCCATGGAGGTCCGCCATCCGAGGATTTCGCGTGGTCGCTGGTTGAGTTCGGTGGCGACAACACTGAGATGTTCGCGCTATGAACGCCGAGGTCTGTTCCTGTAGGAAAGTACTGGCGGAGCATGCCATTGGTGTTCTCGTTTGATCCGCGTTGTCACGGGCTTGCGGGGTCGCAGAAGTACACGAAGGTCCCACGCGTGACTTCGCGGTACACCAGCCCTGCATCCTCCGGGACGTTGGGGGCGCGCCGCGCTGTCATGCGGCCAATGCGGAAGTCCAGGCAAAGCTCACGTTCCGGCGGCAGCGGGGACTGAGGCATGAGTTCACCGGAATTGATGTAGATTCGCCAACAGCCAAGACCGCCCGGCTTCGGTGTTGAATCCGGTTTAACCAGTCCAGAAGGCCGCTTTGGATGCGTCGGATCAGAACGGGATCTGACCGAAGAACAGCTTTTTTGACAACGAGCGTTCGGCGCCAGGCCGCCTGGACACATGCCGGGGAAGCTGTGACCGATTCCGTGATCGTCCGCGCTCCGTGGTGCGGTACAGCCGGTGGGATGACCGCATCAATGCCAGCGGCGACTCCCCAGGACCGTCACAGCGGCGGTGATGGCGATGCCGAGGCCGATCGGGACGCTGAGATGGATATGGAGCAGGAGTACTCCGATGGCGGCCCCGGCGAACATAGCGAGGACAGCGCCCAGCCGTCGGTTGAGTAACCGGGGCCGTTGCTTGCTTACAAGTGACTCTCCGGCGAGGGAAGTCATGGTGGAAGTAATGACCACTGTGGTCATGTCTCGTACGCCCAAATGCCGCGCAATCAGGGCCTGGGAGCCCATGTGCATGGCGATAACGGCGGCAACAATGACACGAATGGACGGCCGGCCGACGTCTTCCACGATGAGAGAGATGGCGGCGGTTCCCGTCAACGCGATACAACCCGCTGTGAGAAGGAGCGTGACCCTGCGGTTCCAGCCTTTCGGGCTTGACTGGAGCGTAAATCCGGCGACCGCCGCGCCGAGGAGAAAGGCGCCAAGTGCTACAAGTGGGCCCAAAGTTGGCAGGTTCGCCGCCCCGGCCAACGCCATTGCAAGAATCACCACGTTGCCGGTCATGTTTCCGGTGAAGATGTGATCGAGTCCAAGGTAGCCGACCGCGTCAACCACACCTGTGACTAGCGTGAGGGCCATCATGAGCATCAGTCGGAACTTTTCTGGAGATGACGCATTTTCTTGCGGGGTAGAGGCGGCTTTGGTACCTGAGCTGGCTACGGCTGATGTCATGGTTTGAGGGATCCTTCATCGTGAGGGGTGGTCTCTATGGCCACCCCTCGGACATGCTTGTTGGTGGTTTTAGATGGGCTGGCTGGCAACTACGGCGAGGCCGCCGCTCCGGGGATCTGCGCCGGCGGCTAGGGCGCCGTCGTAGCGTCGACGTGAAATCATGGAATGGCCGACAAGGTCGTCCCGACCCTTGCCGTTCAGGATCGTGAACGCTCGCCCAACTGGACAAGGGTGTCATCGTCAATCAGGCCCTCGGCAAGAATGTGGTCTTTGACCGTGTGTGCGTCCATGCCGCCGACGACGAAGCGCGGACGGCGGGAGTTATGCTTCCGCCGTCGTGAGCCGCTCGGCTTCCTGCCTCGCATTGTTGGCGCGGCGCTCAGCCTTCAAGCTTGGAATGCTCGCCCAGACGATGCCATGAACGGTTGTGGTAGACCAGAGCGTCGCCGGGTTCGCCCGCCTGGACGTCGCGCATCACGCGGGATTCCAGGGCGTGAACGGCGATGATCGTGGAGGTCCCCACCTCCATGCGATTGATGACGGCGCAGCGCACCCAGGCGCGGACATCGTTATACACCGCTTCGCCGGTTGCAAGGGGCGACCAGGGGTGCGTCTGGTCAAAGCGGTCGGCGCCGGGGGTCGCTCCAAACTTCGCCAAGTCGACGTCGTGCGCGTCCAGCAGGTGCACGACGACGGTTTGGGCGCGCGAAAGCACCTCGGACGCGGAGGACAGTGCCGAGACCGAGAAAATCAGTAACGGAGGTTCCGCACTCACTGACACGACCGACGATACCGTCAGTGCCACCGGTCCTTCGCCGGCATCCGCCGTGATGACGGCGACACCTCCCGGGTGGCCACGGAACAGTGCTTTGAATTCGTCGGCCGAGAGGGAGGACGGGAAGCTTTGCTTCGGAGCCTCAAGCCAGGTGTCTGCGGGGTAGGCGTGAAACATCGTTATGACACCCTGGGGGCGGAGCGGGCGAGTTCCTCGCGAATGATGTTCGTCCCTGCGCTGAGAGCACTCAGCTTGGCCAGTGCGACGTCCCGGGGGAACGGTGCCATGCCGCAGTTGGAGCTGGCGATAAGTTTGTCCGCATCGACGAACTGCAGGGCTTTGCGGAGGGTGTTGGCGACGTCCTCCGGGGTCTCGATGGTCTCGCTTGCGACGTCGATTGCCCCGAGCATGACTTTCTTGCCGCGGAGGAGCTCGATGAGGTCCATGGGCACGTGGGAGTTCTGGGATTCCAGCGAGATGATGTCGATGCTGGACCTCTGAAGCAGCGGGAACGTTTCCTCGTACTGCCGCCACTGAGACCCGAGCGTCGCCTTCCAGTCGTTGTTCGCCTTGATCCCGTAGCCGTAGCAGATATGCACGGCGGTCTCCGCACGCAGCCCTTCTGCCGCTCGCTCAAGCGCAGCAACGCCCCAGTCCTTGACCTCGTCGAGGAAGACGTTGAACGCGGGCTCATCGAACTGGATGATGTCCACGCCGGCCGCCTCCAGTTCCTTTGCCTCTTGGTTCAGGATCGCAGCGAACTCCCAGGCCAGCTTCTCGCGGCTCTTGTAGTGGTCATCGAAGAGCGTGTCCACCATGGTCATGGGACCGGGAAGAGTCCATTTAATTGGCTGATCGGTGGTGGCCCGGAGGAACTTTGCGTCTTCGACGAATACCGGCCGCTCGCGGCGCACTGCTCCGACGACGGTGGGCACGCTCGCGTCGTAACGATCCCGGATGCGCACGGTCTTGCGCTGTTCAAAATCCACGCCGCTGAGATGCTCGATGAAGGTGGTGACGAAGTGCTGGCGGGTTTGCTCGCCGTCGCTGACGATGTCGATGCCGCGCCGACTCTGCTCCTGGATGGCAATGCGCAGCGCATCCTGCTTGCCCTCGAGCAGCGCATCTCCCTCCAGCTTCCACGGGGACCAAAGAGTCTCCGGCTGTGCGAGCCACGATGGTTTCGGCAGGCTTCCGACAACGGTGGTGGGCAAAAGTGAGTTCATAATTGACGATTCTCCGTGGGTCAGTTGACGAGAGCGGGGTATTTGGCGGTCCACCGGTCCAAAAGATCCTTGTGGGGCGTAATGAAGTGCTCCTCCGTGTACTTCGCCTGGGTGATCGCGAGCTGACTGCGCTCGACGCGGTCGTAGGCGATCTGGGTCCGCGAGTAATCCTGCTCGCCCAGACTCGGCTGGTAGACGACGGCGGCGGCGGAGTTCGCGTTGTAGACCTCCGGGCGGTAGATCTTCTGGAACGTCTCCATGGTGCTGATCGTGCCGATGAGCTGCAGGTTGGAGTAGTCGTTGAGCAGGTCGCCGCGGAAATAGAAGGCGAGCGGCGCAACGCTGCCGCGTGGCATGAAGTAGCGAACCTGCAGCCCCATCTTTGCGAAGTACGCGTCCGTCAGCGAGAACTCGTCCTGTGAGTACTCGACGCCCAGGACCGGGTGATGGTTCTCCGTCCGCCGGTAAGTCTTGCTCGTGGAGACGCTGATGCACACCACTGGCGGCTGCGGGAAGCGTTCCTGGCAGGCGGGCGAATCGAGGAATTGCTGGAAAAGTTTGCCGTGCAAATCGCCAAAGTCCTCGGGAACGGTGGGCTTGCCTGACTCCGCTGCTGCCGCTGGCAGTACCACGCTGAAGTCGAAGTCACGGACGTAGGAGGAGAAGTTGTTCCCCACGATCCCTTGGTGGCGGATACCGTTCAGCTGGTCGACGATCTGGATGTCGAGAACCTCGAACAGCGGGAACTGCCGGTCGATGCCTTCCGCGGTGACCTCTATCTGCACTGAGACGATCTCAAGCTCAAGCGTGTAGCGGTCCCGGTCCGGGTTGTCCCAGTCTGCGAGATCGTTGAAGCGGCGCCGCATCATGGTCAAGGCGTTGCGGAGGTTCTCCTGGCGGTGCTCGCCCCGTGCCAGGTTGGCGAAATTCGTCGTGATCCGGGAGCCTTCCGACGGGGAGTAGTCCTCGTCGAAGGGCGTGGTGGTGATGCTGAAGGTGAAGTCGTCTGCCATGTGATGCCAATCCGTTGATGGGCCAGAGACGGCCTTTCCGAAGGGGATGTATCCATGGTGCAGCTTTTCGCTGGGTATCAAGTAACTAGTGGTTACTATGCTTCCATATAGAATTTCCCTATGGCCCAGATTTCGAGTGGATTGACCCTGCAGCAGCTGCGTTACTTCATAGAAGTTGCAGCGGAGGGTTCGATCTCGGCGGCTGCCGATCTTCTCTACGTAGCGCAGCCAACCATGTCCGCAGCGATGAAGGACCTTGAGGCCCGGGTGGGCCGTGCGCTCCTGCTTCGGTCCGCCCGCGGGGTCACCCTCACCGCCGACGGGGTAGAGTTCCTCGGCTATGCGAGGCAGGTCGTGGAGCAGTTCGCCCTCCTCGAGCAGCGCTACCTTGGCAGGCCACCTACGCGACGTCTGCTCGGGGTCTCAACGCAGCACTACTCGTTCGCGGTGGACGCCTTCGTCCGGATGGTCAAGGCCACTGAGGTGGCCGAATACGAGTTCTCGCTCCGGGAGTCCCGCACCTGGGACATCATCGAGGATGTCCGGACACTCCGCAGCGAGATAGGCATCCTCTACCGGAACGATTTCAACCGGAAGATCATCGACAAGCTGCTCCGGGAATCCGGGCTCGCGTTCACTCCGCTTTTCCTCGCCGATCCGCACATTTTCATTTCACGGAACCACCCGCTCGCCTCAAAAGAGCGTGCGACTCTCGCCGATCTCGCCGGCCTGCCGCGCCTAACCTTCGATCAAGGTGCGAACAACTCTTTTTACTTCGCCGAGGAAATTCTCTCCACCCTGTCCAGTAAGCAGGAGATCCGGGTCTCTGACCGTGCGACGATCTTCAACCTCATGATCGGGCTCCACGGCTACACAATCTCGACGGGCATCATCAGCGGGCAGCTCGACCCGGAGATCGTCGCCATCCCGCTCGACGTTGACGAACGCATCGAGATCGGCTGGATCGGCCACGCCGCGATTCCGCTTACCGACCAAGCGCAGCGCTACCTCAGGGAGTTGCGGGCCGTCGTCGCTGAGTTCGGCCTAGCGCTACTCGACTGACTGCAGTTGAGCGGGCGGGTCTTTACCCTTGCGGTGATTGGACGTGTTTGTTGCAGCCGAGCGGGTTGCTGGTGTCGTATATGCCCGTCGCCGTCGCCGTCGTTGGCATGACCGGGGCGGACGCCAGCGAGGAAACCGGCCTGTTCCAGGTAGTGGCGATCCAGCCAGGGACATCCAGGCCGGGTTTGTAAGGCCGCGGTGCCTGGCGGCCACCTGTGGAGGCCGCAAAGTGGCTCACACATTTGGGAGTGTAGTCAGGGGCCTGACTCCGCCGGCTTCGAGCAGCGACGGGCCATGTAGTTGGCAAGCTTCTGGAAGCCGAGGGCAGAGCCGCGGAGGAGTTCGAGCCTGGGCGCTCGAAGCCAGCATAAGAATGGCCGCAGCCATTGTTCCCAAACGTTTGACCGAAGAAGCTGCGACCCACCCGGTGATGTCTTCGATCGAAATGTTCAGCTACGAAACGCTTGGACTCTGGTCACGAGACGGCAGTTCTCGTAGCTACTTCTACTCTCGGATTTGAATGCCGATAATTGCGACTTCGTCAAGCTATAGCTTCAGTGGGGGAGAGGTCGCTCCGTCTTACTGGTAGCCGCTGTGGCGCATGTAAGAATGGGATGCGTGGGCACGTCTGGGGTTGGCGTTGGGTTCGGACAGGACGCATTCCTTCAGATCCGTGGGGAGCTTTTCGACAGCGACCCTGGGATACGGCGCCGGCTCGAGATCCGAAGCACCGTGAAGTTGGATAGGGTCCATCAGGTCCTCCAGGCGTCCTTTGGTAGGGAGGACGCGCACCTGCACAAATTTACGACGAGTCCGTTCGCGCCGCTCCGGTTTGTCGACGGCGAATTTCCGGAAGTCCCGTAGCAGACTGGACCGTCAGCTCCGCGCCGGACCATATGGGCGCGAAAGTGGTGCATGTGTGGCGCCGCCCGTTGAGCCTCTTTTCGGCCTTCGGCTGCTCAAAGGCGTTGTTCGTTGGCTGGATCACAGACAGGGTGTCGCACGCCTACCGTTGATTGTGCAGCTATCTTGCCCGGACAGAGATTCAGCAAGCCGTGACGCGATGGACTAGTTACAGCGGGTGCTTACCGGCAGTGGGAGGAGGCGACGCATCGGCCCTGGCCATCCGTGCCCCCTTCGCCGATCCCAAGTTGGAGTAGTCGGCCGGCCGGGGCTCGCCCCAGATAACCATCACCTTCAGCGGCCCCTCGCCGGTGTTGCGCAGATCGTGCCGCGTTCCCACCCTGGCCAGGACGGCGTCACCGACTCCTACCGAATATGTTTCGTCTTCGACGGTCATTTCACCCGTGCCCTCCGTGACAACATAGATCTCCTCCAGGGGGCGGCCAGGTTCCGCATGTGAATGCATACCCTCGAAGCCTCCTGCAGGCAGCTCCCAGGTCTGCACTGCCACAGGCAGCTCGGACTGACCGTAAAAAAGCCACTGCATCTGCAGTGGTGAGCCCTCATGAAGGCTGTAACGAAAGGCGTATGTTCCGGCTCTTT
>NZ_JBQEQF010000047.1:0-10161 GCF_052046035.1 Paenarthrobacter sp. 22069
GCAAGACTCTTCTATGGTTTGTGTCAAGCCATGATTGTCTGCAGCCTCCGGTAGAGCTGGCGTGCGACATAGCGTTTGAGGCAGCGCCGGATCTCACGTCGGTTCATCCCTTCGGAGGTTCGGCGCTCAGCGTAGGCTCTTGTTCTCGGGTCGAACGTCAGCCGTGTTCTTGCGATGACGTCCAGTGCGCGATTCAGCTGCCGGTCGCCGTTGCGGTTGAGCCGGTGTCGTGTGGTGTTTCCGGAGGACGCGGGGATGGGGCAGGCGCCGGCGAGGGCTGCGAAGGCGGCTTCGGAGCGGACCCTGCCGTGATGTGAGTAGGCTGCGAGGACCAGGGCTGCAGTCACCGGTCCGACCCCGGCTTCGTTTTGCAGTCCGGGAGCGAGTTGTTGAACCAGTTCGCCCAGGAGTGCTTTGTTTTCTTTCAGCGAAGCGGTTGAGGTCAGGATTTCCCGGGCGAGTCGGCGGGCTTCGTTTCTTGCCACTGCGACCTGGATGGGGTCGGCGGCTCGCGGCCGCCACGAGGCAACGAGTTCAATCTGCGCGTCCATCAGTGCACGCCGAGCATCAAGGCCCAAGTCGGTCGTCCGGACCAATGCGTTCAGCGCGTTGCGGTTGATGGTTCGTGCAGTGTCCAGGCGTCGTCTTGCGGCCAGGAGTACTGTGAGTGCTTCGCGGGTTCCTTCGGCTCGCGGCCGGACAAGCCGGGCGGTGTCTAATGCGTGCGTGGCGCGGGCTGCGGCGATGGCATCGATGGCATCAGACTTGCCCCTGCTTCCACGTGAGCCGCGCCGGGGCGGCCGGGCTTCAACCACGTGCAGTCCACTCCCGGTGAGTGCTCTGGTCAGGGCGGCGCCATAGGAGCCGGTGCCTTCGACCGCGACGATGACGGAACGCTCTGGCCCGCCAGCACGATGTATCCACGCGGCAGCTCTGTTGATGCCGCTCTCGCTGGCCGGAAAGGTCTTGGTTTCCTCGATAGCTCCAGTTCTGGCAGCCATCAGGGCGTAGGTGTGGGTGCGGGAGTGAGTATCCACTCCGACGATGAATTCGTACGTTTCCGCCACCATGGTCATGGGGCTGGGCTCCTTCCCGTAGTCGGTACCTGTGCGGTGCCAGTCCGGCTGGAGCTGCGTTGAGGCACTTCTCTAACGGGTCACGGCGCTCCCATCGGGGGAGCCCGGACAATCTTCTATCAGGCCATCAGCGCGGGCGGACCGGCGCAGGCCCGTTCCGAGGTGGACGAGTCTTGCTAAAGGCACCGAGCCTGATGAGGTTCGGGCCAGAATTTCCATGAGTCACACCCCGGAGGGGCCTGCACCAGCCTCCCAGCCAGCACCAGACCAGCCAAGACCATTAGAGAATTTCCAGTGGCACAGGGTCAGAGGCAGCCACGTGCTGACCATGGACATTCCCACCCACGCCAATGCCCTCATGGTGGTGCTGCCCCACAGCGAACCGCACCCTGACGCCGTCGTCCTGCTGCACGCCGCCACCGTGCTGGGACTTCAGCTGGCCCGCATCGTCCTTTCGCTGGAGGGCCGGCACCGGCTTGCCGGCGAGTTCCTGCTGCAGGCGCTCGACGGCCGGTTGGGGAGCGTGGAAATGGAACGGAGGCTGGCCGCTTTCGGGGTCCCGCCGCAGGATTTTGTGGTCGCCTCACTGGCAGCCGACGACGGCGGCGGGTTGGCAAACGTGCACGTCGAGCTCTGGCGGCACGGAGTTCCTGCCGCTGCCCTGCGGCGGAACAACCGCCTGCACGTAATTCTTGCCGGCGACGTGGCAGACGAGCTGCTCGTCCACTGCGCCGGCCCGGAAACAACCGTGGGAATCAGTTCAACGGCAGCGGCTGCGGGCCTGCAGCATGCGCTGCAGGAGTCCCTTTGGGCGCTGGGATCGGCCAGGGCGAACAACGTCGGCCTGGCCCGGTACGCGGAGGGACCAAGTTGGCTGGGCCTGACGAAGGTTGAAGAGGGTGCGGCCTTGGTACGTCGCCTTCTGGGCCCCGTCTTCGACTATGAGCAAAGGCAGGACGGTGACCTGATGTTGACGTTGAAGACCTACCTTGACCTGCAGCGCTCATGGCAGAAAACCGCCACGGCGTTGTTTACCCACCGGCAGACCGTCATGTACCGGATCCGGAAAATCGGTGAACTGACGGGCCTGGACATGGCTGAAACATCCACGCTGGCGCAGTTGTGGATGGCCCTCCGGATTCACGAAGCCATGCATCCCTGACCGCGCTCAACACTGCTGGGGTCTGTGTTGTTGCCCGGTTTGGTGCCGCCCCTGGTTCTTGAGGTTCCGCCGGTGCAGGGCGACGGCGAGAACCAGCAGGGGAACATGTATGGCCGGCAGATTATGGGCAAACCAGCGGGGCAGGTAGATGTCCGTGACAGATCCGGCTGGATCACCCAGCCGCCGCGCCAAGGGGGTCAACGGGCACTGAAAACCATTGCCAACGAAGATCAGCGTTTCACCCGCCACAACTGCCGCGGCCGCGGCCGCCCGCTTGTCGGTCTTCCCGCGGAATCCTGCGTAGAGCAGATAGACCATACAGGCTTCGATGCTGAACCAGGCCGCAGTATGAAACGCCTTAACGGCTCGAAGGGCAATGCGGGTTCTTCCCATGCCCTATACAAGAACACGGCCGGCGGCAGCCGCTTTAGGGTATTCCGGCCCCAAAGGCGTCGCGCATGCAGCCAGGTATCCGAAATGGAAGCGTTGCAACCGCCGGCAAGTACCGGGTCTCCATGAAACGCGTACCGGTTACTCGGGCGCATGGGAGAAGGCGCAAGTAAAGTCGTTACCGGAGCTGGCGGCGAGGGTGTTCGTCTGAGACCACGGATACCTCCCCCAGCCGTCGCCAGCTCCTCCAAAGCACGTCCTGACCGGATCCGGGCATGGGATCGATGATCACGTGAATCTCAAGATTGACACAATAAGTCCCGATGCTGGACAAAATGTCTTCCCCCTGATCCTTTCGTCTCCCTAAAGTGAATCTACGGACACGGCCGGGGATCTTCCTCAACAATCAGGGCAAGGGGGACGCATGAGCACGGGTATTCCGATCGCGGGCAACGAACCATCACCCGCGACGCAACGCGGCGGCTCCGCGCCTGTTCCTGCTCCACCGCGGACCCGCTTGGCCAAGCCCAAGGCAGTAGCGCAAACACCGCGCTCCGCCCGGAGGGAACACGAGATGCAGCAGCTGATCCGCGATCTCGCCGCCCTTGCATCGAATCGTCGCCCCCGGGTTTCATAGCTGCATTCCCGCGGCCAATCCGCCGGCGCGGCGGGAGCAGCCGGCAAAGAAGAGCGCGGGCAGTGCCCCATCCCGGTCCCAAAGGCCCTGTCCGCACCGTTCCGGTAGTCCTAACCTGTCCTCACCACAACGAGAAGGAGGCACCAATGCGGACAGCAGAAGAAGTGACGGAGTCCATGCAGGTTCATCGACTTTCCGAAAACCTCATGAGTCATTTGGCCCGGGGCAGGGAGTGGGCCACCCCGGGCGTCCAGGCGGCGCTCCAGAGAGCCGTGGCCGGCCTGGATACCGGAATTGAGACTGCCTCCCCGCGGCTCCAGACGCTCCTGCGGCGGTTGGCGGATGAAGTTGCCGGCGGTGTGGAAACCTTGACCCCCCGGGTCCAGCAGCAACTTAGGCGGGTCGGACCAAACGCATCCGGCCGGGTGGGGAAGCGGGTTCCCGCCCGCGCACGGAAGCGGACCTCCATGTCCCGGTGGTGGGTCGCAGGAATCCTTGCCCTGGTTGCCGGTGCAGCAGTCTGGCGCTCCAGGCTGGCATCCACACGGACGGCCGCATCGTCAGCGAGCCAGGAAAAGGAATTCGGCGACACGGATCCAAACGTCGATGCGGACCTCACCACGCGCCCGATGTAGGAACGGGTCCGGGAAGGGCGCGGCAGCTGACCCACATTCACCTCAGCCTGCCAAGCTGAACCGCAGCCCGTGGCCCTTGCGGTTAGAGTGATTTGAGCTGCGGGTACAGTTCGTCAATTCCGGCGCTCAGGCCCGCTTTGATCAGTGCTGAGGCCTCGTCCGCAAGAACTTCATGGTCCCCGGCTTCGAGGGCGTCGAAGACCCGGCTTACCAGGACTGCGGGCGGGAGTTTGGGGTCCGTCGTGTGCACGGCCATGGCGGTATCGACCCATCCGAGGTGGACGCCGAGGACGTGCACGCCCTCTGGGGCGAGGTCGAGCCGGAGGGCGTTTGTGGCTGACCACAGGGCGGCTTTGGAGACGCTGTAGACGCCGGCCGTTGCGTACCAGCTCAGGAGCGAGTGGATGTTGACCATCGCCGTTGCTTCCTGCCCTTTGAGCACGGACGCGAAGGCGCGTGCCAGGTTGAGTGGCCCGAAGAAGTTGGTCTCCATGGTGGAGCGGATGTCTTGTTCAGGCAGGGTCAGCAGGCTGGCAGTGGCGGGGGAGGCGCCGGCGTTATTAATGAGCACCGTGACGTCGGGTGCTGCGTCCACTGCTGCCCGGATAGAGGCGGGGTCGGTGACGTCCAGGGTGAGGGGCACAACACGTTTGTCGTCCCAGGTGCGGGGGTTGCGGGCGGTGGCGTAGACCTTGGCGGCGCCGCGGGCGAGGGCTTCGCGGACGAACTCTGTTCCGATCCCGCCGTTTGCCCCGGTGACCAGGACGATTGCGTTGTTGAGGGAAGTCATGGTTGGTTGTCTTTTCTATGAGGGTGCCCGGGTACTGGGGAGTTCTGCCATATGAAGGCAGCGGTCGGTAGGCCGGTCAGGCGGGGAGGATGGCTGCTACCTGGTCCCGGATGTCCAGGATGAGGTCGTCCGTGGCACGCGAGGCATTGGTGGAGGCTGCCATGGTGAGGAACATGATGGCGGAAACGGTGCGGGCAAGGGTGGCTGAAGTTTCTGCGGAGGTATGGCCGTCGCGCTGCAGAACGGTGGCGATGGCGGCCTCGGTTCCAGCGGCGAGGGTGAGTGCTTCGTGGTGGTGCGGCTCGTTGGGGTCGCCGAAGACCATTTCCCGCAGGTAGGTGCGTCCGTTGTCGATTTGGGTGCGGTTGCATTCGACCACGGGCCGGACGATGGCCATGACGGCGTCGAGCGGTGCGCTGACTTCGGCGGCGCCGGCCGTTCCTTTGGTGAGGGCATGGGCGTAGGCGGAGTTCTGGACCAGCAGCAGCAGTTCACCCTTGTTTTTGGCGTACAGGAACAGGGTGCCCGCTCCGATGTCGGCCTTTTCCGCAATCTGCTGGGTGGTGACATCATCAACGCCGTGCTCGGCGAAGAGTTCCCGGGCCGCCGCCGTGATCCGGTCAAGCTTTGCCTGCTTGTTCCGTTCCCGCCGGGAGACGGGCTGGGACGCAAGGTGCATGGCGGGGTTTCCTCCGGGCCGGTCATGGTGTTGAGCTGACTTCGAGTGTAGCCAACGGAGCGAACGGGCTGTCAGCCCTGAAGGAACTTGACGGCAACCGGAACGAACTGCTGATGGAACTGGAAGATGCCGCCGTGGCCGGAGTCCGGATACATGACCAGGTTCGAGCCCGGGATGCGCCGGTGCAGGTCCTCTGACAGGACCGAAGGAACCATGCGGTCATGGTCGCCGTTGGCGATCAGGGTGGGCTGCGTGATGGTGGACAGGTCGGCTGGCTCCGCGCGGCCCCAGTTCCTGATGGCTTTCAGCTGCGCGCGGAACCCCTGGATCGTGACCGGCCGGTCACGCCCTTTGCGGCGCTCCTGGAGACGCTGGATGAACGCCTTTGCCGCGAGCTTGCCGGCGGCGTTGCGGTTGAAGAACAGGAACTCCTTCGGATCAGCCCGGACCAGGGCAGCCCGCAGGATGTCCAGGTACGTGACCCGGGCAACCTTGGCCATGCCTTTCCCGCCCCGGGGTCCCGTCCCGGCCAGGATGAGCTTCCGGACCAGGTCCGGGTGCTCCCCGATAAGGGCCTGGGCCACCATACCTCCCAGGGAAAAAGCGAAGACATCCACCCTGTCCAGCCCCAGGGCCCGGATAAAGGTGGCTGCGTCGTCGGCCATGTCCTCGATGCTGTCCGGCACCTTGCCGGTGGTGCCGCCGAGCCCACGGCTATCGAAGGTGATGACGCGGTGTTCTTTGGCAATAGGGTCAATAACCCGGGGATCCCAGTTATCCAGGTTGCCGGCAAGGTGGAGGAAGAAGACCACCGGAATGCCGCCTTGTGGCCCCAGTTCGCGGTACGCATAGGTGATGCCGCCGGCCGTGATGCTCCGGGTGGGCGCCTCGGCGTACGAGGATGCGGCGGGAGTCTGGGCGGCGCTCATGCCAGGTCCCCAATCTGGTGCTGGCCCACTCCATCCCAGCGGGCACTGCTGTGTGGGGGGTTGGTGACGACCGCTTTGCCGCGGAACCCTCCATTTCCCAGCGCCTGCAAGGCTTCAGGGAGCTGGGCAAACGGACTGGTGCGTCCGACGACGGGACGCAGCACGCCGTCGTCGACAAGCCTTGCGATGCGGCGCAGCTGCTCTCCGCTGGCGTGCATGAACAGGAATTCGTAGTGCACGCCGAGGCGGCGCGCCTGGCTGCGGAGGTTCCGGCTAAGGGCGGCGATGGCGAACCGGAGTAACGGGTTGAGGCCCAGGTCCCGGGCAAAGGCGGGGTCCGGCGGTCCCGCAATCCCGACTGCCATACCGCCGGGCCTGAGGATGCGGAGCGACTTCTCCAGGTTTTGCCCGCCAAGACTGTCGAGGACCAGGTCGTAGCCGCTGAGGATCTCTTCGAAGTCTTCGTTCCGATAGTCGATAACCGTGTCGGCTCCGAGTCCGCGGACGAACTCCACGTTGGCGGCACTCGCCGTGGCAGCCACCGTCGCTCCCAGATGCTTCGCCAGCTGGACGGCAATGGAACCCACGCCGCCGGCGCCGGCATGGATGAGGACCTTCTGGCCCGGTTGGACGTTGCCGCGCTCCACCAGTGCCTGCCACGCCGTCAAGGCCACCAGCGGAAGGGACCCCGCCTCGGCCCTGGTGATGGACGCCGGCCTGATCGCCAGGTCCGCCTCGGCGACAGCAATGCGTTCGGCGAAAGTCCCGATCCGGTCTTTGCCGGGCCGGGCAAACACCTCGTCGCCCGGCCTGAAGCCGGTCACTTTTGTTCCGACCTCGAGGACTGTTCCCGCCATGTCGTTCCCGAGCACCAGCGGCGGGGGGTAGGGGAGGATCTGCTTGAACTCGCCGAGCCGGATCTTCTCGTCGAGCTGGTTAAGCCCCGCCGCCTCCACGCGGACCAGGACATCGTGTTCACCTACTACCGGCTCAGGGACCTCGGCCAGGTGAAGGTCGGCCTTGTATTTCTTGACGACAAACGCTTTCATTCCGGCAGCGCCCTTCTTGTTGATTACACTCAATCATGAGTGTACTCATAAAAGATGTCAAGAACTCTCTTCAGCCGGCTTCAGTAGGTAATGCGGACCCCGCCGACGGCTCCCGTCCACGGAGTATCCCCCTGACCGGGCAACTCGAGATGGGCGAAGACATAGCCCTGCCGCAGTGCCACCACCCGGGAGGCGGCGCCGGCACAGTCCAGCTCCAGCTTCAGAGGTTGAAAAGGGGCGCCCGGTTGCTCCTGTCCGATGGCGACGACAGCGCCGGAGGCGCCCACACAGGCTGCCGTGACGGTGTAGTTCCCGCCCGCTGGCACTTCCGCGGTGGCGCCAAAACCCCTGACGGGACCGTCGAGCGGACCTTCCTCGAAAAGAAGGACAGCATCCGGGGTGGCCTGGAGGAGCCGGTCCAGCTCCGCATAGTTCCTGGCTTCGCGCTCCAGGATTCCTGGGTCTGCATACACCTCTGGGGATCCGGTCACCGGGGCAGGGGAGGAAGGTGTCCTCACCGGCTCGGGGTAATCGTATGAGCACGCTGCCGTCCCGGCGGTTGGAGCAAGCAGACACAGGGCAAAGGCAAGATGATGCCATCCGCGCTCCGGTGCCATGCCTCCATGGTGGGCAGGCGACGGCGTGCAAAACAACCATGCTTCTGCCGCCACCGTCCATCCCGCGTCCGCCCATGGCCAGCCGACACCCCGTACCCCGCTGGCACCCCCGTGCTGCCTTAGGATTTGGGGAGGCCTGAAGCTGTCGCTGTGCCTGGTCTCCTGAGGGGGGCCGACTGAAGGAGGATCGTGATGCGCGCAATAGTAATGGACCGGATCGCAGGACCGCTGGCGGTCCAGGAGGTGGATGTGCCGGCCGTTCCCGCCGACGGAGCGGTGATCAAGGTCTTCGCGACCGGCCTGTGCCGTAGCGATTGGCATGCCTGGGCCGGGCACGACGACATCGTCTTGCCACACGTGCCCGGCCACGAGTTCGCTGGCGTCGTCACGGCGGTTGGCCCGGACGTGGAAAAGTGGGCGGCCGGTGACCGGGTGACAGCACCGTTCGTGGAGGGCTGCGGTGCCTGTGAATGGTGCCTGTCCGGCAACGCGCAGGTCTGCCCCCAGCAGCAACAACCCGGCTTCACCCACTGGGGCTCCTTCGCCGGACAGGTCGTGATCCATGCCGCGGATACGAACCTCATAGCCATCCCGGAATCCGTCAGCTTCGAGGCCGCGGCCAGCCTGGGCTGCCGTTTCGCAACGGCATACCGGGCACTTACCGGCCAGGCACGGCTCACTGCCAACGAGTGGGTCACCATTGTGGGGGCGGGCGGCGTAGGCCTCAGCGCCGTCATGATTGCCAAGGCGCTCGGTGCGAAAGTTATCGCCGTCGACCGCAACCCAGGCGCCCTGTCGATGGCAGCCTCCCTCGGCGCCGACCACGTCCTTGCTGCGGACGGTGCCGACATTCCGGCGCAGGTGCACGCCATCACGGGAGGAAGCCACGTCTCGGTGGACGCCGTCGGCAGCGAGCAGACATGTGCTGACGCGCTCCTGAGTCTCCGCCGTCACGGCCGGCACGTCCAGGTCGGCCTCCTCCCGCCGGTTGACGGCCATCCCCGCGTGCCCATGGCCCGGGTCATCGCGTGGGAGCTTCAAGTCCTGGGAAGCCACGGAATGGCAGCAGCTGACTACCCTGGGATGCTCGCCCTCATAGCATCGGGGGCACTAGAACCGCAGAGGCTCATCGAGCGCGTCGTCGGATTGGATGAGGCCGCGGAACTGCTTCCTCGAATGGACTCGGCGAACGTTGCGGGCATGACGATGGTCGATCCAACCCGATAGCAGGCGGGATGGTTTGATTAGGGCGTGTCTGCTAAATATTCGGCTTTGGATGTTCGAGGCTGGATGGATGCTTCGTGCGAATGTTATTTCAGATGAGTTGTGGTCGGTGATTGAGCCTGTAGTCGCGACTGCAGGGGGCCGGCGAGGGCGGCCCTGGAACGATCACCGTTTGACGCTTGAGGGTATTTGCTGGCGTTTTCGCACCGGTTCGCCGTGGCGTGACCTGCCGGTTAAGTTCGGTGCCTGGCAGTCGGTGTGGGAGCGCCACCGGCGGTGGTCTGTCGACGGGTCCTATGAGCAGATGTTCGCGGCGGTAAAGACGGCAACCGGTGCCCAGGACACGGAGTTGGAGTCACTGCTCTCCGTTGATTCGACCAGTGTTCGGGCACATCAGCATGCTGCCGGAGCGCCCAAGGTGACGGTCGATCCAGACCACACAGGGGGCAGTGCCGAGTTACAAGTTTCTGCCCAGCGAGCCGGCTGACCACGCGATCGGACGCTCTCGAGGCGGGCTGACAACAAAGATCCATGCTCTTACCGACCGGGCGTGCGCGCCTGTCACGATGCTGCTGACTCCCGGCCAGGCCGGTGATAATCCGCAACTGGTGCCCTTACTCGAAGCCCATAAGATTCAAGACGCCACGCAGTTCCGGCTGCTCGCCGATAAGGCCTACTCCCATCCCTCCACGCGCACCGAGTTGAGGTCCCGCCGGATCAGGCACACCATCCCGGAGCGCTCAGATCAGATTGAACGCCGGAAGGCCAAAGGCTCAGCCGGTGGAAGGCCACCGGCCTTCGATCAGGCAATCTACAAGGAACGCAACACCGTGGAACGCGGCTTCAACCGCCTCAAACACTGGCGCGGCATCGCAACCCGCTACGACAAGTACGCCACCACATTCCTCGGCGGGGTACTACTAGGAGCGATCACAACATTCCACCGAGTACACAATTAACAGACACGACCTAG
>NZ_JBQEQF010000048.1:0-10144 GCF_052046035.1 Paenarthrobacter sp. 22069
GCAGGAACAGTTGAGGAAGTGGGCAGATCTCATGGCCACCAGTGGGCAGTTCTACTGGCCGTCAGTGGGCAATTTCGTGGCCGCCTATGGGCAGTTTTTCATGGCCGCTTACACAAGGATCGCAGCACCGACGTTTCACGCTGTTATTCGCATTCCTCCAGGTGCGGGCAAGACGATGCTGGCCGAGCGCCTGCCCGGTCTCCTGCCCGATCTCGGTGACCACGAATCCATGGAGGTCACCGCCATCCACTCGCTGTGCGGCCTGCCGTCATCCACGGTCCAGCTCCTGCGTCGGCCACCGTTTGAGAACCCGCACCATTCAGCCACCGCAGCCGCCATCATCGGCGGCGGATCGGGCCTGCCCCGGCCTGGTGCCGCCTCCCGTGCCCATCGGGGCGTGCTGTTCCTTGATGAAGCCCCGGAATATGAACGCAGGGTGCTGGACGCCCTGCGGCAGCCGCTGGAGAGCGGGGAGCTGGTGATCCACCGGTCGGCCGGGACCGCAGCGTACCCGGCAAGGTTCCAGTTGGTGCTCGCTGCCAATCCCTGCCCCTGCGGCAAGGCGTCGGGCAAGGGGCTTGAGTGCACATGTACGCCCATGATGCGCCGCCGCTACCTCGCCAGGATGTCCGGTCCGCTGCTGGACCGCGTGGACATCCAACTGCAGGTGGAGCGGGTGTCGCTGGCTGAGTTCGGACAGGCAGGGAAAGAGGAGGACACCGCATTGGTGGCGGCCAGGGTGCGTGACGCGCGGGCGCGCCAGGCCGAACGCCTTGGCTGCTTCAGCCTTGAAACAAATTCGCAGGTTCCTGGCCGCATCCTGCGTGGCGAACTGCGGCTGGCCCCGGCCGCCACCCGCATCCTTGACCAGTCCCTGGAGCGGGGACTGCTGACCGCGCGGGGCTACGACAGGGTCCTGCGGCTCGCGTGGACGCTGGCAGACCTTGGCCACCGGGAAACGCCCGACTCAAACGACATCGGCCAGGCGCTCGGCCTGCGGCAGGCCGCCGCTGCCGCAGCATGAGAAGGATGGCAGGCGTGAACGAGCTGAACGAACCGCAGTTGAAGGAGCCCCGCATGGACCCGGAACGGTTGGCGCGGGCCGCGCTTTCCCGGCTGATGGAACCGCAGGATGCCGCGGGCCTGGCCCTGGTGCAGATTTGCGGGGCGACGGAGGCCCTGCGCATCGCCACGGGCCAGACGGCGCCGGGGCCAGGGCTGGAACACCGGATCACGTCAGTGCTGGCCGACAGCGGGACCAGCAGCTGGGCGGGGCTGGCTGCTGCGTTGAAGCGCTGGCAGCCCCGCATCCCCGATCTGGCACCTGAACGGGACCTTGCAACCATGGCCCGCATTGGCGGCAGGCTGATCATTCCCTCCGATGAGCTGTGGCCGGCCCAGCTCGCCGACCTCGGAATCCAGGAACCCATCTGCCTGTGGTGGCGTGGCCAGCCACAGCCATTGCCGCCGGCGGACAAGTGCGTCGCCCTGGTGGGGTCCCGGGACAGCACCAGCTATGGGGCAGCGGTCACGGGAGACCTCGCCTACTCCCTGGGGCAGCGCGGCTACACGATTGTCTCCGGCGGAGCCTACGGAATCGACGCCCACGCCCACCGCGCAGCCCTTGCCGGCGGCACCTCCGCAATACCCACGATTGCCGTCATGGCCGGGGGAGTGGACCGCTTCTACCCGTCAGGGAACGATGACCTCCTGCGCGCCGTGGCCAACCAGGGAGCGGTGCTGGCCGAGGTGCCACCGGGGTCGGCGCCCACCCGGTACCGCTTCCTGCAACGGAACCGCCTCATCGCGGCCCTCTCGTCGGTCACCGTGGTCGTGGAGGCCCGCTGGCGCTCGGGGGCGCTGAACACCGCCCACCACGCGGAAACCCTGGGCCGTGCCGTCGGTGCCGTTCCGGGATCGGTCCACAGCGCCAACTCAGCGGGCTGCCACCGGCTTCTCCGCGACGGGGGAGCAGTCTGCGTCACTGACGCCGCGGAAGTTGCCGAGCTCGCCTCACCCAGCGGAATGTCCCTGCCCGATCAAAAAACGGGGGACGCGGCGGTGCAGGATGGGCTGACGCTTGAGGACCTGATCCTGCTGGATGCCCTCCCCCTTCGCTCCACCACCTCGGTGGAAAAGCTGTCGGCCGTAGCAGGGCTGGGACTGGAATCGGTGCGGGCGGGCCTGGGCAGGCTGGGTCTCCTTGGCCTGGCGGTATCGGAACGGGGCGGTTGGAAACGCGGCAAGCCATAACCGTGTCGCCTAGGGACGAAGGCCATGCAACTGGGAAAGTAGAGGAGTGGAAGATGGAGAGCTGCCCGCGGAACTCGGCAAGGCGCTGGACGCGTTCGCAGGCTACCTGTCGGGCGAACGCGCGGTGTCAGCGCACACCAGGCGCGCGTACCTGGGCGACCTGCACGGCCTCCTGGCCCATGCAGCATCGGAAGGCGTCGCAGTGCTGGGCGACCTTGAGCTGGGAACCTTCCGCCGCTGGCTCGGCAGCCAAAGTTCCGCAGGCGCCTCGCGGGCAACGTTGGCACGCCGGTCCGCCACGGCCCGGGCATTCACCGCCTGGGCGCTCCGGGAAGAACTCATTGACGTGGACCCTGCCCTGCGCCTGAAGGCGCCCAAGCGGGAGGGATCGCTGCCCGCCGTCCTGCAGGCATCCCAGCTGTCGCGCCTGCTGGAGGGACTGGACGCCTCGGCGGCTGAAGGCCAGCCCCTGGCCGTGCGGAACCGGGCCGTCGTGGAGCTCCTCTACGCCACGGGCATCCGCGTGGGCGAACTCGCCGGGCTCGATATCGATGACCTCGACCCGGACCGCCGCACGTTGCGGGTCATCGGCAAAGGCAACAAGGAACGCACGGTCCCGTTTGGAGTGCCTGCCGCGGTGGCCATTGACGACTGGCTCCGGCGTGGCCGTCCCGCACTGGCGAAAGATTCCAGCGGGCCCGCCCTTTTCCTGGGGGTGCGGGGCAAGCGGGTGGACCAGCGCCAGGTCCGCGCCCTGGTCAGCGCCCTGTTCGAGGCCCTGGGCGATACGTCCGCGTCCGGACCGCACGCCCTGCGGCATTCGGCTGCCACGCATTTGCTCGACGGCGGAGCCGACCTTCGGGCAGTGCAGGAGATCCTGGGCCACAGCAGCCTCGCCACCACCCAGATCTACACCCACGTCTCGGTCGACCGGCTGCGCAAGAGCTACCAGCAGGCCCATCCAAGGGCCTGATGGCTGTGGCTAATCGCACTGGCGTAATTCCACGGGGTACGGCACAATAAGAGTCACGTCCGGCAACTTTCAAGTGCCGCTTGAAGCTCTCTGGAGCTTTGGGCGGGAGTGCAAGTCCGGACACAGCTTCATTTGATACATCTGAATACAGTCAGGGAACCACCGCCGCAGTGCAGGGCACGGCAGTTCCATCCAGGCAGAGGTCGTTGGGGAAGACGTACCTAGAGCTATGGAGGATGGAATGTCTGTTGCAATGACCCGCGGTGTACTGTTCGTTCACTCGGCCCCTACGGCGCTGTGCCCCCACGTTGAGTGGGCGGTTGGTGCCGTGGTGGACAAGCGGACGGACCTGGAGTGGACCCCGCAGCCTGCGGCGCCCGGAATGTTCCGGGCGGAGTTGTCCTGGACCGGGACCCCCGGCGCGGGATCAAAACTGGCGTCCTGCCTTCGAGGTTGGGCGCACCTCCGCTATGAGGTAACGGAGGAGCCAAGCCACGGCGTGGACGGCGGCCGCTGGTCACACACGCCTGAGCTGGGTATCTTCCATGCCGTTACCGATGTCCACGGCAACATCATGGTCTCCGAGGACCGGATCCGGTATGCCTACGAGTCAGGCGCGGGCGACCCCGCTGCCGTGTACCACGAACTCTCCCTCGCCCTGGGCGAAGCCTGGGACGAGGAACTTGAACCGTTCCGCCACGCTGCCGAGGGCGCTCCCGTTCGCTGGCTGCACCAGGTGGGCTGACCGCCGTCGTCCGTTCCATCCGTGGCCTTCGGCCGCCGATGATCGCCGGTACCGCAGCCCACTCAACCCTCCATAGCAAAAGGAGGCCCCGCCAAGCCGGCGGGGCCTCCTTTGGTGTCCGGGCGTCTTCCCGGGCTGGGGCTATATGCTGCGGATTGCCACGACGGCGTTGTGGCCGCCGAAGCCGAAGGAGTTGCTCAGCGCCACGATGCTCCCTGCAGGGAGATCGCGGGCGGAGGTGACCACGTCGAGCGGGATCTCCGGGTCCTGGTTTTCAAGGTTGATGGTGACAGGCGCCTTGCGCTCGTGGACGGCCAGCACGGTCAGGACTGCCTCGACCGCGCCCGAAGCGCCCAGAAGGTGGCCCATCTGGGACTTGGTGGCTGAGACAGCCACGTTGTCCACATGGGTGCCCAAAGCTGCCCGCAGGGCCGTGTACTCCGGCTTGTCGCCGACGGGAGTGGAGGTGGCGTGCGCGTTGACGTGCACCACGTCTTCTGCCTGGATGCGGCCATCGAACATGGCGGCCTTCAGCGCGCGGGTGGCGCCAAGTCCTTGCGGGTCCGGGGCGGTGATGTGGTAGGCGTCCGCGGTCACGGACGTTCCGGCCAGCTCGGCGTAGATGCGCGCTCCACGGGCCAGGGCGTGCTCCTCGGCCTCCAGGACCAGGGCGCCGGCGCCTTCACCCATGACGAAGCCGTCACGGGCGGTATCGTACGGGCGCGAGGCACGCTCGGGCTCGTCGTTGCGGCGGGACAGGGCCTGCATGGACGCGAATGCTGCCAGCGGCATGGGGTGGATGGCAGCTTCCGCACCGCCGCACATCACCACGTCAGCCTTGCCGGAGCGGATGAGCTCCAGGCCGAGGTGCATGGCTTCGGTGCCCGAGGCGCAGGCTGACACGGGAGTGTGGGCGCCGGCCCGGGCACCAAGGTCCAGGCTGACGGCGGCAGCAACGCCGTTGGGCATCAGCATGGGAACGGTCATGGGCAGGACGCGGCGCGGGCCCTTTTCCTTCAGGGTGTCCCAGGCATCCAGCAGCGTCCAGACCCCGCCGATGCCGGTGGCAAAGGCGACGGCCAGTCGGTCCTGGTCGAACTCGGTGATGCCGGAGTCAGCCCAGGCCTCACGGGCAGCGATGACCCCGAACTGGGTGGACGGGTCCATCCGCTTGGCTTCAAGGCGGGTCAGCACGTCCAAGGCAGGTGTGCTGCACCGGGCGGCGAAGTGGACGGGGAGTTCGTACTTGGCTACCCAGTCGTCCTCCAGGGTGCGGGCACCGGAGACCCCCTTGAGGGCGTTGTTCCACATGGTGGGGACATCGCCGCCGATGGGCGTGGTGGCACCCAGACCGGTAATGACTACTTTGCGTGTCATGGGATCACTCTTTCGTCGGTGGGGAATCCGGCTGCGCCTGTCGCAGGGTCCCGCACATATTGATGATCGGCCAGTCCCGGTCGGGGCACTGTGCCGGATAAATGCGGCGGGCTGCCAGTCCGGTCAGTCCGGACCGGCAGCCCTGCCAAGCCGTGAGACGGCAGAGACCTGTGACTAGGCCTGTGCTCCGGAGATGAAGCTGACGGCGTCGCCAACGGTCTTGAGGTTCTTGACCTCTTCGTCAGGGATGCGCACGCCGAACTTTTCCTCGGCGTTGACCACAATGGTCATCATGGAGATGGAGTCGATGTCCAGGTCCTCGGTGAAGGACTTGTCCAGCTCGACGGCCTCGGGGGCCAGGCCGGTTTCTTCGTTGACGATTTCAGCCAAGCCGGCCAGGATCTCTTCGTTGCTAGCCATTGGTGGCTCCTTTTCTTGTATTGCCGGCAGGGGCTGCCGGAAACGGTCCGGGCCGCGGTTGCGGCCCTTGGTCGTATCTAGGGAAGGACAATTACCTGTGCGCCGAAGACCAGACCGGCACCGAACCCAATCTGCAGGGCCAGCCCTCCGCTCAGTTCCGGGTTCTCCTGCAGGAGGCGGTGCGTGGCCAGCGGGATGGATGCGGCGGAGGTGTTGCCGGCGTCGGCAATGTCCCGTGCCACTGTAACCGTCTCGGGCAGCTTCAGCTTCTTAACCATTTCATCGATGATGCGCATGTTGGCCTGGTGCGGGATGAAGGCAACCAGGTCCTCGGCTTCGATGCCGGCGGCGTCGAGTGCCTGCTGGGCCACCTTGGCCATCTCCCACACCGCCCAGCGGAACACGGTCTGGCCGTCCTGCCGGAGGGTGGGATACAGCTCCTGGGCCTCCTCCAGGAGTGCGAGGTCGCCGGTGGAGTCGGACTGCCGGGCCGCCAGGCCCAGGTCGCGGACGTCAAGCAGGGAACGGGTCATGCCGATGGCGTCCCACTTGCTGCCGTCCGAGCCCCACACGGAGGGCGCGATGCCAGGGGTTTCGGAAGGACCGATGACGACGGCGCCGGCACCGTCGCCGAGCAGGAAGGAGATGGTGCGTTCCCGGTTGTCAATGACGTCGGAGAGCTTCTCGGCGCCAACCACCAGGACATACTTTGCGGCGCCGGAACGCACCAGGGCGTCGGCCTGGGCGATCCCGTAGCAGTAACCGGCGCAGGCGGCGGAGATATCGAAGGCCGGGGCAGGCGTGGCGCCGATCCGGTCGGCCAGGCTCGCGGCCGCGGAGGGAGTGGCGTACGGGTGCGTGACGGTGGAGACAATGACGGCGCCGAGCTGCGAGCCGTCAATCCCGGCCTTCGCCATGGCTTCACGGGCGGCGCCTTCAGCCATATCGATGACGCTGACGTCGGCGGGAGCCCGGTGGCGGGTCACGATGCCGGTCCGCTGGCGGATCCATTCGTCCGAGGAATCAATCCACTGGCAGACGTCCTCATTAGTGACGATGACGTCGGGCCGGTACGCCCCGAGGCCAAGGATGCGGGTGTTCTCCTGGATGGGAGTCTGCTTCAGCGTGGGGACGCTCATGCGTTGCCCTCCAGTTCTGCAAATAGTGCCAATGCGGCGGACAGGTCATCAGGGGTTTTGACCGCGACGGTCTTGACGCCCGGCATGCCACGCTTGGCGAGGCCCGCCAGCGTGCCTGCCGGAGCGAGCTCGATCAAGCCCGTCACGCCCCGGCTGGCCATGGTCTCCATACACAGGTCCCAGCGGACCGGGCGGGAGACCTGGGCGATGAGGCTTTCGACGGCGGCACCTCCGTCGGTGACCTCGCCGCCGTCGTAATTCGACAGCAAAGGCACCTTGGGTGCCAACGGGTTCAGCTCCGGCTCAAGCGCCTTCAGTGCGTCCACTGCGGGCGCCATGTGGCGGGTGTGGAACGCTCCTGCCACCTTCAGCGGGATGACGCGTGCCTTGGCCGGCGGGTTGTCCGCCAGGGCCTTCAACTGCTCGAAAGTTCCTGCCGCCACGGTCTGTCCTGCACCGTTGACGTTGGCAGGCGCCGCACCGGAGGCCTCAATGGCCGCCAGCACGTCGGCGGGGTCGCCGCCGACGACGGCGCTCATGCCGGTGGGGGTGACGGCGGCCGCAGCGGCCATGCTGTTGGCACGCTCGCGGACAAAGGTCATCGCTTCCTTCTCCGTCAGTACCCCGGCAAGGGCGGCTGCCGTGATTTCGCCCACGGAGTGGCCGGCCAGGATCACCGGGAGGGAATTGAGTTCGACATCGAAGAGGGAGGCCGCGGTAACCAGTCCGGCGGCAACGATCAGGGGCTGCGCCACGGCAGTGTCCTTGATGGTTTCCTCGTCGGAGGTGGTCCCGTGGGCGATCAGGTCGATGCCTGCGATGTCGCTCAGGGCGGCCAGCTGGCCTGCCACCGAAGGAAGTTCCAGCCAGGGGGCCAGGAAACCCGGGGTCTGTGAGCCCTGTCCAGGGCAGACTATTGCAAGCACGTAACCAGCTTTCCAAATTACTGTGTGATCCAGCGGTGTTTCACCGCACCAAGCTCACGGGGTCAGGTTGTAGGAAGTCTACAATGCCTCAGGGCTGGTTCCGGGACACTTGGCGCTCCGTGGCGGCCTTCGGAGGGGCCGAAAGGCGGCCCACCACCAGTGCGGCCTGCAGCACGAACGCCTCCCGGGGCAGCAGGGGGTCCCAGCCCGTGACGTCGCAGACCCGCTTCAGGCGGTAGCGCACCGTATTCGCGTGGACGAAGAGCTCGCGGGCCGTGGCCTCCAGGGAATGGCCCAGCTCCAGGTAGGTTCCCAGGGTTTCCACCAGGCCGTTGGACGCCGCCAGGAGCGGCCGGTAAATGTTCTTGACCAGTGAGCGGCGGGCTGCGTCATCGCCGGAGATTACCCGTTCCGGCAGGAGGTCGTCGGCGGCCACGGGGCGCGGCGCGGAGGGCCAGGCGCGCGCGGCGGTCAACCCCGCAAAGGCCGACTGGGCGGAGCCGCTGGCCTCCATCAGCGAACTGGCCTCGGGGCCGTACACCACAGGTCCCGGGGCGAACATTTCACTGAGCTTCACGTAGGCGGTTTCGCGGTCCTGCACCCCGCCCAGGATGAGGATGAGGCGGTCACCCTGGATGCCCACGAGTGCGTCCTCGGCGTACCGGCCGGCGATCCGCCGCAGCTCACTGACATAGCTGGCGCTTGGTTCGGACGGCGAATTCCCCACCATCACGGTAAAGCGTTCCTGGGCCTTCCAGCCAAGAGCCGCGATCCGGGATCGCAGGGCATCGGTGTTTTCACCGCGCAGGATCGCATCCACGATCAGGGCTTCCAGCCGGGTGTCCCACGAACCGCGGGACTCGGCCGCCCGCGCGTAGACGTCGGCGGCGGCGAAGGCGACTTCCCTGGAATAACGCAGGACCGCCTCGCGCAGGGAGGGCTGGTCGGCTTCCGGCGCAATCACCGGAACCTGGTCCTCCACCACTTCCACCACGATCCTGATCAGCTGCAACGCCTTCTGCAGGCTGATCGAGCGGGTCAGTTCCGTGGGCGCCGTCCCAAAGACGTCCGTAAGGATCCACGACGGGGAACTGGGCCGCTCGTACCACGTGACGAACGCCGCGATGCCGTTCTGCGCCACCATGCCCAGCGCCGACCGCTCATCCGCACTCAGCCGGCTGTACCAAGGCAGGGACTGCTCCAGTTTGCGCATGGTGCTGGTGGACAGCTGCCCCACATTGGCGCGAAGCTGCTTGAGGGTCTCGGACTTCTCCGGAGTGACCTTCGGCGGGGCCGGTTTCCGCTTCTGGGACGGGCTGGCTGGTGCTGGCATTCTTTGAGCATACGGCCACCGCCGCGCAAGCTCCATTTGTGCGAAGGCTACAATCCGGCTTGTCGCGGCTCACAGCGTTACCGACCGTTCCGCCGACAAACGACGGCGGCCCCCTCCTTGTGGAGGGGACCGCCGTCGTTCAGTGCTGTCGTCCGAAGCCGCCGGGCAGGCTAGGCCTCGCCTCCTGCGTTGCCGGTGGTTCCGGCGTTGACGTTGAGCAGCTTGTACTTCTCAATCGCCTTGACCGGGGAATCCACGTCAACTTCGCCGCGGCGCGCCAGCATTTCAAGGGCACGCACCACGATGGAGTGGGTGTCGTTCTTGAAGTAGCGGCGGGCTGCTGCGCGGGTGTCGGAGAAGCCGAAGCCGTCGGCGCCGAGGGTGGCGAATTCGTTGGGGACGAATTGCCGGATCTGGTCCGGGATGGCTTTCATGTAGTCCGAGACGGCGACGATGGGGCCGGTGGCGCCTTCGAGTTGCTGGGTGACGAACGGGGTGCGGGCGGGTTGGCCGGGGTTGAGGAAGGCTTCCTCTTCGGCGGCGAGTCCGTCGCGGCGCAGTTCGTTCCAGGAGGTGACGGACCAGACGTCGGCGGAGACGTTCCAGTCGTCGGCGAGGATGCGCTGGGCTTCGAGGGCCCAGGGCACGGAGACGCCGGAGGCGAGGATCTGGGTGCGGGGACCGTCGATCTTTGCCGGGGCGAGCAGGTAGATGCCCTTGATGACGCCTTCGGTGTCGAGGTTTTCCGGTTCGGCGGGCTGGACGATGGGTTCGTTGTACACGGTGAGGTAGTACATGACGTTCTGGTCGTCCGAGTCCGGGCCGTACATGCGTTCGAGGCCGGAGCGCATGATGTGGCCGATTTCGTAGCCGTAGGCGGGGTCGTAGGTGACCACTGCCGGGTTGGTGGAGGCGAGCAGGGGGGAGTGTCCGTCGGCGTGCTGGAGGCCTTCGCCGGTGAGGGTGGTCCTGCCTGCG
>NZ_JBQEQF010000049.1:0-9377 GCF_052046035.1 Paenarthrobacter sp. 22069
AGGCCGTAGCCCTTGACGGTGTGGGCGAGGATGACGGTGGGTTTGCCCTTGAATTCGGTGGCTGCCTTGTAGGCGGCGTAGACCTTGCGGTAGTCGTGGCCGCCGCGCTTGAGGTTCCAGATCTGGTCGTCGGTGAGGTCCGCGACGAGGTCCTTGGTCTGCGGGGTCTTGCCGAAGAAGTGTTCACGGACGAACCCGCCGGACTCGGCCTTGTAGGTCTGGTAGTCCCCGTCCACGGTCTCGTTCATGATCTTCACCAGGGACCCGTCGGTGTCGCGGGCGAGCAGGTCATCCCACTCCCGGCCCCAGACGACCTTGATCACGTTCCAGCCCGCGCCGCGGAAGAACGCCTCGAGTTCCTGCATGATCTTGCCATTGCCGCGCACCGGCCCGTCCAGGCGCTGGAGGTTGCAGTTGATCACGAAGTTCAGGTTGTCCAGGTTCTCGTTCGCGGCCAGCTGCAGCAGGCCGCGGGACTCGGGCTCGTCCATTTCGCCGTCGCCCAGGAACGCCCAGACCTGCTGGTCCGAGGTGTCTTTCAGGCCCCGGTTGTGCAGGTAGCGGTTGTTCTGCGCCTGGTAGATCGCGTTCATCGGCCCGATGCCCATGGACACCGTGGGGAATTCCCAGAACTGCGGCATCAGCCGCGGATGCGGGTAGGAGGACAGGGCGTGGCCCTGCCGGGACTTCTCCTGCCGGAACCCGTCCAGGTCCTCCTCGGACAGCCGGCCTTCCATGAACGCCCGGGCGTACATGCCGGGGGAGGCGTGGCCCTGGAAGAAGACCTGGTCCCCGCCGCCGGGGTGGTCCTTGCCGCGGAAGAAATGGTTGAACCCGACCTCGTACAGCGTCGCGGCACCGGCGTAGGTGGAGATATGCCCGCCGACCCCGATATCGGGCCGCTGCGCCCGGTGCACCATGACCGCGGCGTTCCACCGCATGTACGCCCGGTACCGGCGCTCGTACTCCTCGTTGCCCGGGAATTCCGCTTCCTGGTCCACCGGGATCGTGTTCACGTAATCAGTGGTGGTCACCATCGGCACACCCACGCTCTGCGCGCCGGCACGCTGCAGCAGGCTCCGCATGATGTATTGGGCACGCTCGGTGCCCTGTTCCCTGATCAACGCATCCAGGGACTCAACCCACTCGGCAGTCTCTTCCGGATCACGATCAGGCAGCTGGTTAGTCAACCCGCTGAGGATATGGGAGGTATCTTCTCCTGCAGCCACGTCCAACCTCTCTTTGCGCGCATGAATCGGCGCACTCAGGCCAGGCAGGGTGACTGCCCGGCGTACATACGCCGTGTGCGACGTATCGGTTACAACAGCCCGGGCATGTGTGCCGGGCAGCTTCCTAGCGCTCCTATGTCTGCACGGAGTCACAAGGTTGTCGTCCTGCAGGCATAGTTGTCACCAGCCACTCTAGCCCTGACCGCAAGACGATGCGTAGCTGCGGCCGGGCGCTGCGGTTGTATTTCGTTCGTCATACTGGTTGTGTGACGAAAAGCCCCTGCGATGGGGCTGACGCAGTCCGGTGTGACGCAGAATATGCGCGCTACCGGGGGCGGCAGCTTGAAGCGCAGGCACAAAGGGTGTTGGCTTGGGAGTAATGGAAATCACTATGCGCACCGCATATATGAGGTATTGGAGGAACACGTGAGCGAGGCCGACGCCGCCACTTCGGTAAATGTGGCGGAAAAATTGGGTTTCAAGAATGGGGATCTGATTCAGGAGTTCGGTTACGACGATGATGTCGATTTCGACTTGCGTGACGATATTGAGGACTTCACGGGTTCCGAATTGCTGGACGAGGACGACCATGAGGTAGCGGATGCCGTGATCTTGTGGTGGCGCGACGGCGACGGGGACCTGGTGGACAGCCTTGTGGATTCCCTCACCACCCTGGGCGAAAACGGCGTCGTGTGGGTCCTCACCCCCAAGTCCGGCCGCGACGGCTACGTTTCCCCCGCCGACATCCAGGAAGCGGCACCCACCGCCGGCCTGCACGTCACCACCTCCGCCGGTGTTTCCAAGGACTGGAGCGCCACGCGCCTGGTCAGCAGGAAGAACAAATGACCGCAGGGGTTGAGGCTGCTTCCACCGCTGTTCCCGCGCTGGGCGCCATGGCGCCTGATTTTGAGCTCGCCAACCAGTATGGGGAGCCGGTGAAGCTGTCATCCTTCCGCGGCCGGAACGTTGCCCTGGTCTTCTACCCGTTCGCGTTCTCGGGAATCTGCACGGGCGAGCTCTGCGAAATACGGGACAACCTGGGCATGTTCGAGGATTCGAATGCGGTGGTCCTGGCCGTGTCGGTGGACAGCAAGTTCAGCCTCCGCGCCTATGCGGAACAGGAAGGCTACGGCTTCGACCTCCTCGCGGACTTCTGGCCGCACGGTGCTGTCGCCGAAGCCTACGGCGTGTTTGATGCCGGCAGCGGCATGGCAAAGCGGGCCACCTTCGTCATTGATGCCGGCGGCAGGGTCCGCTACAGCGTGGTCAACCCGCGGGGCCAGGCGCGCGACTTCAGCGAATACCGCAGCGTCATGGCGGAGCTGGGGCGGGCCTGAGCCGCCATGGCTGAGCACCGGCGGGGGACAGGACTTACTGGCTTCGCCAGCATGCCACCGGTGGCGCCTGCCCCGCTCTCGCAGCACGAGCTGGAAGTGCTGGCCCGGATCCGCGACCTGCTCGCCGGTGGCCGCTTCGCGCTGTTGACGGGCGCCGGCCTCAGCACCGATTCGGGGATACCGGACTATCGCGGTCCGGACTCGCCGCCCCGGTCGCCCATGACTTACCAGGAATTTGTCAGGAGCGCGGCCAACCGCCAGCGCTACTGGGCCAGGAACCACATCGGCTGGTCGCATATGCGGCACGCGGATCCCAATCCGGGCCATTATTCCGCCGCCGAACTCGAGCGCCGGGGCTACCTCACGGGGCTCATCACCCAGAATGTCGACAGGCTGCACCAGGACGCCGGCAGCTCAAACGTTGTCGATCTCCATGGCAGGTATGACCAGGTCATCTGCCTGGACTGCGGCCGTACCTATTCCCGCCGTCTCCTGGCACGTGTTTTCGAGGAGCTCAATCCCGGATTCCTGGAGCGGGCTGCGGCCAGCGGGCTGGTGGAAATGGCCCCCGATGCCGACGCCACCGTGGAGGACCGGGCCCTCATCAGCAGTTTCGTTGTGGCCGTCTGTCCTGCCTGCGGCGGCACCCTGAAGCCGGATTTTGTCTACTTTGGGGAGAACGTGCCCAAGGACCGCGTGGAGCGGTCCTATGCCATGGTGGACCAGGCGGAAGCCTTGGTGGTTGCGGGTTCGTCCCTGACCGTCATGAGCGGCCTGCGGTTTGTCAGGCATGCAGCCAAGGAGTCCAAGCCCGTGGTGATCATCAACCGGGGCCCTACCCGCGGTGATGACAGGGCAACCCTCAAGCTTGAGGCAGGTGTCAGCCAGGCGCTGGGCTACCTCGCCGCTGAACTTCCGGCACTGTAGTGGACCGCGTCGTTCGCGGATTGGCATTTCCGGCTGCCGGTCGGGTAGAGTCTATGTTCGTTGGTTGCGGCGGATTGGCCGTAAACAGCACTTGTTCGGGTCTTTAGCTCAGCTGGTAGAGCGCCACGTTTACACCGTGGATGTCATCGGTTCGATCCCGGTAGGACCCACTTACGGAACACCCCGTTGCCCACGCCTCCTGGCGAGGGCAACGGGGTTTCTGCTTTGCGGCCCCTGCCGACACAAATGTCAGTGCCCTGCCATAGCTTGCAGGAATGGAACACGTCATAGTGCACAGGGACAGTGAAGGACGGCCGACGGCGGTCCTGGGCAGGGGCAGGGAGTGGGCTGTGGGTGCGCCCCCGGTGAGGTGGTTCGAGCGCATCAACTGGTGGGAAAGCAGCCGCCGCATGCCCAAGGGCGGGGGCGGCGTCGACGTCGAAGTGCTGCAACTCCAGGTCAGGCTCGGCGCCAACACCAGGTCCGCGCTGACCACTATGTACCTCGAACGCGACGGGCTGGGCGGCGGCTGGCGCCTTCGGGAGTCCGTGGCGGGGGCGGCCTGACGGCAGGGCGCCTGCTCTTGGCTCCGGGCAGCCCCGCCTGCTGACTGTCCCGGCTCTGTCCCGGGCATTGGAAAACCCTCCACCGCGACTATTGGGGGATGCCGCGGTGGAGGGCTTGGGATGAATATACCGTGAACTTCCGGAAACAAAAAGTCATGCCGCGACTGTGGCGTCTTCCCGCCGTTACCAGTCGTAATACGCCTGCGGCCAGCCATTATGATGGTTTGTGTTCAGCAGGATGGACAGGAAAAGCGACGAAGCGCAAGCGCCTTATTAAGGAGAATCATGGCTGATTCCCGTACCCCACGCTCCTCCGACGGACAGGGGAGCGCTTCGCCGGCGCCGGCGGTCACCCGCGCAGCGGCGGTGCTTGAAGCACTGGCAGCCTCCCCGCGCGGAAGTCTCACGCTCAGCGATCTGGCCCGCGAGCTGGGAATCCCGAAATCCTCCACCTCCAATCTGCTGCTGGCACTGGAGGAGGCGCGGCTTATTAACCGGCACGGGGCCGAATTCACGTTGGGACGCAAGCTCGTCGAACTCGGCGCCGCCTACCTCAGCCGGATGGACGAGGTCCAGGAGTTTTACCGGTACTGCGAACAGGCGCACACTCTTTCCGGCGAGACGGTGAGGATCGCCATGCTGGACGGGACCAATGTCATCTATCTTGCCCGCTATGAAGGGCACCCCGCTGTCCGGCTGACGTCGAATATCGGCGACAGGATGCCGGTCTCGCTCTGCGCGGTGGGGAAGGCCCTGATTGCCAGGCTCCACGACCATGACATTGACGACATGTTCCCGGACGACGCCGGGCTGCCCGTCCTTACCCCGAAATCCCTGCGGACGGGACGTGAGCTGAAGGACCAGCTGCAGGCCATCAGGGAACAGGGCTACGCCTTCGAAGATGAAGAATCAACAACCGGAGTGGTCTGCCTCGGGGTTGCTGTGCCCACCCGGGGCTCGCATGGACCCAGCCTTGGATTGTCCGTGACGGCGCTCAAAGCCACCTATACGGAGGAGCAGGGAGCCCGGATGGTCAAGGAGCTCCGGGAGCTGGCCCGGTCGCTCGGGAACCCCATGGGCTAGGAGGAGTTTCCCTGAAGGGGGCTGCCAGGGGCGCATTTTTCCAAGCGCCATTGCGAGCCGTCCATTAGGTGCACGCTGTTCAACATGGTGATCGGCGCTACTGGTGCTGTCGCTGACCCGCCAGGCCAACGGGGGCCTGGCGCGTGATGAGGGAGTTCTTATGACAACTCGTACCAATGCACCGCAAACTTCGGACGGCACCATCGTCGACGCGCATCAGCTGCGAAGGGCAACTCTTGCCAGTTCCGTGGGCTCCGCCCTGGAGTACTACGGCCGCAGCGTCCCGAGGGATGCTGCGGCCGTCCTTTGTCGGGCCAGTTCGGGCCAGTTGTCGGGCCAGGGCCTGGAACGCCAGGTGGTGCTCAGTAGAAGTGGATGGTGTCCACCAGGTGCGGCAGCTCTCCGCCGTCAAGGAAAATGCGCAGGTTACTGCAGAACCGCTCGGCGATCAGCCGGTTCTCCGCAGCGCTGAGCGCCGACGTGTGCGGTGACACCAGGACCTGGGGGTGGCTCCACAGCGGGCTGTTGAGGGGGAGCGGCTCCACTGCGAACACGTCCAGGCAGGCGTAGGAGACCTGTCCGTTGTCCAGGGCTTCGAGCAGTGCCTCCTCGTCCACGACGGTGCCCCGTCCGACGTTGACGAACACGGTGCCCGGCTTCATGGCTGCGAACATGGCCCGGTTGAAGAGCTTCTCGGTGTATTGCGTCCCGGGCAGGGTGTTTACCACGGCGTCGGCCGTCGTCAGGAGCCCGGCGAGGCCGTCATTGTCCGTGACCGCATCGATCCCCTCCAGGGCCTCCACCGTCCGCTTGGTTCCGCTCACCCTCATGCCGAGGGCGCGGGCCAGGCGTGCCGTCTCCAGGCCGATCTCCCCGAGGCCGGCCACCACGAGCCTTGAGCCGCTGACCAGCCGCGTGGGGGTGCGCAGTTCGGGCCATGTTTTGGCTTGCTGGTCGCGCACCAGTTCGGCGGTCCGCTTGAAACCATTGAGTATTCCCATGGCGGCGAACTCCGCCAGGGGGAGGGCGTGGACGCCGGCGGAGGTTGTGATCTGGAATTTCTGCAGGGTCTTCCGGTCCAGGCCTGATGCCTTGACGGCCCCTCCCGCGCCGGCCGCCATGGCATGGACCCACTGCAGGTGCTCGTTTTCAGCCGCGACCCGGGCCAGGCCCGCCGGGCTTTCATTGGGGAAGCCGTACAGCACCTGGGCGCGGTTGAGCATGTTCCAATAGCGCTCCTCCTGTTCGGCAGTCCGCTGGAAACCGGGGTCCCCTGCATGGTCTGCCGGAAAACGCTCCGGTGGCAGCAGGTCCGGCTGGTACAGGACAGTTACGGAAGGGTCGACGGCCCGGATCTGGTCCACAAGCTCTGCTTCGAGCGGGACAGCGATGGCCACGGTAAGTGCAGATGTCATGGTGTTCATCATACTGAATAGCGGCTAGGATATTGAACAGTTCTGATCAATTACGACGATGTGAGGCTGAACATGGAGGACAAGCAGGCGGGCTTCGCAGGCCTGGGACTAATGGGGAGCCTGATGGCGGCAAACGCCATGAGGCAGGGATGGCGCATCACCGGCTGGAACCGCTCCCCGGAAGCTGTGACGCGGCTGCAGGACCAGGGCGGCATCGCTGCCACCACAGTCGCGGACATGCGGAAACTGCCGGTCATCGTTTTCATGCTGCCGGACCTGCCCCATGTCCAGGAAGCTGCGGCAGGGCTTCTGCTCAGCTGGAAGCAGCAGCCTCCGGCACCCGGCACCGTGCTGTTGGTCATGAGCAGCGTCTCACCGACCGGCGTCAAGGAATTTGGGCAGCATGTACGGCTGGTCAGCGGCGGCAACGCGCAGGTGGTCGATGCCCCGGTCAGCGGCGGTACCAAGGGAGCCGCCGAAGGCACCCTGGCCATCATGGCGGGCGCCGACGACGCGGCGGCGTTCCAGCGTGTTGAGCCCCTCCTTCGGACCATGGGCACCACTGTCCGCCACCTCGGCCCCCTTGGGGCGGGCTCGCTGGCCAAGGCGTGCAACCAGCTGGTGGTGGGAACCACGACGGCGGCACTCGCCGAAGCTGCCGAACTCGCCGAACGTTCCGGGCTCGATCCCGCAGCCCTGTTTGAGGTGCTGGCCGGGGGCCTGGCGGGAAGCCGGGTCCTGGACATCGTAGGTCCGCGGCTGGCCAGCAGGGACTACACCCCCACCGGCCCGGCCAAGTTCATGCACAAGGACCTTTCCTTCGTGCTGGACGCCGCCGCTGCGACAGGAACAGCAACGCCCATGGCAGCCGCCGCCGTCGAGCTGTACGCCGAACTGAAGCGGCAGGGCATGGGCGACCAGGACCTCGCCGTCGTGCGCCGAACCATTGCCAACCTCAGCCAGCAAACCGCAGCAGCGGCGGAAGGAACAGTTGCACCATGACATCGCTTTTTGATTTGACGGGCCGGGTTGCGTTGGTGACGGGGTCGAGCCGGGGTATCGGTTCGTCCTTGGCGCGGGCGTTGGCTGATGCCGGAGCCACGGTGGTGCTGAACGGGGTGAATGCTGAGCGGTTGAAGGAGGCCGAGGCTGCGCTCGCGGCGGATTTCCCGCCGGGCCGGGTGCACAGCATTGCCTTCGACGTGACCGACGGCGGGGCTGCCGCCCGCAGCATTGCCTGGATCGAAGAGAACGTGGGGCCGTTGGAGGTCCTGGTCAATAACGCCGGGGTCCAGCACCGGGTGCCGATGCTGGACCTGGATGTGGCTGACTGGGACCGTGTGCTCTCCACGGATTTGACCAGCGCGTTTTTGGTGGGCCGGGAAGCGGCGCGGCACATGATTCCCCGCGGCCACGGGAAGATCATCAATATCTGTTCGGTGCAGGCGGACCTGGCCCGGCCCACGATCGCCCCGTATGTGGCGGCCAAGGGCGGGCTGCGGAACCTGACCCGGGCGATGACGGCGGAGTGGGCGGGGTCCGGGCTGCAGGTCAACGCGATCGCGCCGGGCTATATCCATACCGAGATGACGCAGAACCTGGTCGATGACCGGGAGTTCAATTCCTGGATCCTGGGCCGGACCCCGGCGCACCGGTGGGGGACCGTGCAGGATTTGGCCGGGCCGGTGGTGTGGCTGGCCTCGGACGGGTCGGATTTCGTGAACGGTCAGACCATCTTCATTGATGGCGGAATGACGGTGGTGGTCTGATGGCTTCAATAACGGAAGAACTCCCGGCAACCGGGCCGGCCTTGGTGGCCCACGCCGCCGGGGACCTGCGCATCGACGAGGTCCCGCTGCCTGAACCAGCCGCTGACGAGGCAGTGGTAGAGGTCGCGTTCGGCGGGATCTGCGGCTCGGACCTGCACTACTGGCTGCACGGCGCCGCGGGGGAGTCGATCCTGAAAGCCCCGCTGGTGCTGGGCCACGAAATCTCCGGCACCGTGGTCCGGGCCGCGGCGAACGGGTCGGGCCCTCAGGCGGGGACCGCGGTTGCGGTACACCCGGCAACACCGGGCCCGGGCGCCGCGAAGTACCCGGCGGACCGGCCGAACCTGTCCCCGGGCTGCACGTACCTGGGCAGCGCGGCCCGCTACCCGCACACGGACGGCGCGTTCAGCCGGTACGTGACCTTGCCGGTGCGGATGCTGCGGGCCCTGCCCGGGGGCATGGACCTGCGCACCGCGGCCCTGATCGAACCCGCATCGGTCGCCTGGCACGCCGTGTCCCGCGCCGGTGACGTCAAGGGTAAGACCGCGCTGGTGGTCGGGTCCGGGCCCATCGGCGCCCTGGCAGTCGCCGTCCTCAAACGTGCCGGCGCGGCCCGGATCACCGCCGTGGACCTGCATCCCAAACCCCTGGAGATCGCCACGGCAGTCGGTGCGGATGAGGTGATCAACGCCGCGGACACCGCGGCGATCGCGGCGGTGGAGGCCGACGTCGTGATCGAATCCTCCGGAAACCACCACGGCCTCGCCTCAGCCATCAACGGCGCGGTCCGCGGCGGGACCGTGGTCATGGTCGGGCTGCTGCCCACCGGCATGCAGCCGGTCCCCATCTCGCTGGCCATCACCCGCGAACTGGACCTCAAAGGATCCTTCCGCTTCAACGACGAAATCGACCAGGTCATCACCGCCCTCGCCGACCGCTCACTCCACATCGGCCCCGTCATCACCCACGAATACCCCCTCGCCGACGCCCTGCACGCCTTCGAAGTCGCCAAAGACTCCACCACCTCCGGCAAAGTCCTCCTCAGCTTCGG
>NZ_JBQEQF010000050.1:0-7136 GCF_052046035.1 Paenarthrobacter sp. 22069
CTTGGGTGGGATGACGTCGTCCCAGTTGTTGACCAGCTGCATGTTCTGGTTCACCAACCACACGTTCCCCGAGTTCACATCATTCAGGACCACCAGGTCCCGGTTCACCCGGAAAACATACGACGGCGACGCACTCGCCTTCGGCACCGCAACATTCTTATCATCAGCATCATTGACACAGTCCCGGACATACTTGTTCGCACCCGACCACGCCGCATGCACACACCCACCCAACTGCACCGGAGCGGCCGGAACACCCTCGCCATCAAACGCCACCGTCTTCGCGGAACCACCATCCAACGGCTGCTTCAACAACGCCTTCCGTGTCGCCACCGCCACAACATCACTGCCCGGCCCAGGCTGCTGCAACTTCGCATCCCGCGCATCCTCCAACGCCAGCCGCTTACCCCCAGGCAAAAACAGGCTCCCCGCAGCGGCATCCAACACCACCGGCCGGTCCCCCACCACCGTCATCTGCAAATCCCCGGCACCCTTAAGCCCATCCCACGTACTGGACTCCGACGACGTCACCGCTCCATTAGCATCGACCCCCGTCACCGTCACAGCCCCGGTCTTCGGATCCGCCGAATAAATCCGGTCATCAGACCCCACCGCCGACACAATCCCCGCCGAACCCACCACCACAGGCTCCGACGCTTCCTTATCAAAACCATTCACCGTGGACGGCGACACCGCCCACACCTTGCCCGACGCAGCATCCGTCACCGAAATCGTCCGCGCCCCAAAACTCACAACAGCCGCCCCCGGCAACTGCTTATCCCCACCCAGGCGCATATTCGCCGGCGACACCTGGTTCAACGTCGAACCAGCCTCATCATCAACAAACATCTCACCCGCATGCTGCAACACATCAAACGTCGTCGACGCCGGCGTCACCGCACCATCCAACACCCGCGACGGATAATTCAACCGCCCCACCGCGTTCTTCGACTTCGAAACAACCCACACACCGCCGTCGTTCAACTCCACCTCAGTGGTCTTAAACCCCGGATACAACACAGCACCCGTCACCACCACAGCAACCACAACACCAAACGCAGAACCGGCGACGAGCTTCCTATGTCGCTTTTTCAGCCCAAGCTTCCCCAGCAGAGTTGTCACAGCGTTACTTTTCCCTCAGATTGTGTAGCCCGGTGGTGGCCCGGTCGCAGGACAGGCAGCAGGCTTTCTTTCCCCGCGGCAAGCCTACAGAACCGCCGCAACCCCCGCGATGGGGACAACTGCCCGCGCGCCCGGCACTGCCTGTCAGCAATGGGGGGCTCCCAGGGCGGCGGGATCCGCGAGCGTGGTGTGGCCGGCGATGACGTACCGGCCAACGTTGCGCGCCGAACCGGATTCAACCCGCCACCAGCGGACGATGCCATTGCCGGACCAGTTGTCGCTCTGGTCGATGTAGCACGCCACCATGATGCGGTCCTGGTCGGTCTTGTAGAACCAGGGCGGGCTGTCCGCATTGACGCCGTCACAGTCGAAGTAGGGACTTGGCCGGTAGTTCGACCCGCCCAGGGTGAAGGTACAACTCCTGACGAAGTTGGGGTCGGAGGTCTTGATCCGGGTTTCCCACAGTCCCTGCTTGCCTGCGGTGGCGCTGGCCGTGACCACCGCGCTGCCGGTGCCTACGGAGTTGAAGGTCTGGACCGCAATGGTGACGGTGTCACCAAAGTTTGCGGTGTTGACCGTCCTGCTGCCGGAGGGGGCAACGTTTTCCCAGCCGCCGTTGTTGATGCTGATCCTTGTTTGCGCCACGTCATTGGTGCTGGTGGACGGGGAGGACCAGTTCAGGGTGGCGGACTTTTGGTTCACGCCGCCGTTTTGGCCGGATGCGGAGGGGGTGCCTGGGGATCCGTAGGGTGTGGTGGTGGCAGGGGTGCTGGCGTCAGAGCTTGGGGCCACCGTGGAGTTGGCGATGACGGTGATGCTGACGGCGCTGCCGTTGGTAAACCCACTGATGGTCTGGCCCGGCGTGATGGGCCCTCGGGCGCCGTTGCTGGCGTTGTAGCTGTAGCTGACCTCGTTTTCAGTAGAACCGTTGCGTTCCGCGGCAGTCAGTTTGCGGAAGTCCACCGTCACGGCGCGTCCTGCTCCGCCGGTGTTCGCAGGAGTGGCCGTAACACCTGAGACGGTCGCCAGCTTGCCGGTGGCACGGCGGGGTGCGGAGGGCGGGCTGACGGCGCCCTTGCCGGCCTTGTTCTCAGCCTGCACGGTGAACGTGTAGGCGGCCTCGGAGTTGTTGGCGGTGAAGTTTGCCGTGCGGACGTTGCCGGGGACGGTCTGGGTCTGGGCGGGGGCATTGCCGCCGCTCATGGTGACGTAGTAGGTGCTGATCGGATCGCCGTTGGTGTTGGGTTCGGACCACGTGACCCGAAGCTGGTTCTGGGTCCCTACCGATGCTGCGACGGCGGACGAAGGTGCTGGAGGTGCCGCCGGGACACCGGCGGGATTGTCCTCCGCGGAATAAGTCCCCCAGTCGGAGGCGCCAAGCTCGTTGACGGCCTGCGCACGCACCTTGTACTTCACGCCGTTGGTGAGGCCGGTCCAGGTGTAGTTCAGCCCGGCCACTTCGTTTTTGACGGCGACCCCGCTGGCCGGCGGCGGCGAAATCTCCAGGTTGTAGTGCTTCACCGGTGAGCCCTCGGTCTTCGCGGCGGGCCAGGTGACCGCCATCGTCTTGTCCCCGGCCTTCACCGTGGGGGCATCAGGCGGTGACGGCTTTTCGTCCGGGCGGATTTCGTTGGACTGGGGTGAAGCCTGCGAGTCCCCCACCTCGTTGGTGGCGAGCACCGTGAACACGTACTTCACGTTGTTGGTGAGCCCGCTCAACGTGCAGGTGGTGGTGGGGCACTTCTGTTCGAAGCCGTTGTTCGAGCGGACGGTGTACCCGGTGATGGGCGCTCCATTGTCCGATGGCGGCGCCCACTTGAGCACGGCGGTGCGGCTGCGGACGTCGGTGGCGCTGGGAGCGGACGGCGCGTCGGGTTTGCCCCGGACGGTGAGCCGCAGGCGGCCGTCCACCTGGCGGGACAGGTCGCCCGTCTTGTCAGCCACGGTGTAGCGGACCACCATGACGCCCTTGTACCCGTCAGCCGGGGTAACGGTGATACTGTCTCCCGCCACGGACGGCTGACCGGCTGCGGAGCCGGTCTCCACCGTGGCGCCCACGATCCGCAGGGGTGTGTCCGGGAAGGGGTTGAAATCGTTGGCCAGGACGTTGACCTGTTCCGTCTTCCCGGCGTTGGCTTTGTCCACCGCATCATCATTGGCCACCGGCAGGGGCCGGTTGGAGGCAACGTGGCGTGCGGTGATGGTGGCACCCACGGCGGGAGACCTGCCGTCGGTGACCTTCACCTGGATGTTTCCGGTGACGCCGATGCCAAGGGAACCGTCGGCAGTAATGGCGAGGGTGGCGCCGTCGACCTTTGCACTGAATCCGGCGGGAAGCGTCCCGTCCAGTTCGAAGCGGAGGTTGTCCTTGTCCCGTTCGTCCACGTCCTTGGCGAGCCCGGCGAGGTCCACCGTTGCCTGTTCGGCCTTGGGGACGTCCACGGAGGTACCGCTGAAGGTGGGCGGGTGGTTGGCGTTGGGGTCCGGGATCACCTTGGTCATGATCACCAGCGTGGATTTCAGGCCGTCGCCGTCGTCGGGCCCGGAGCCGTCCGTCACTTCGAAGGTGATGGAGCCCGGGCCCACGTAGTCAGGTTTCGCGGTGTAGCGCAGTGCCTTGCCGTCGGACTGGATGACGCCCTCCGGTGACCCGCCCTGGACGCGCACGGAGTCGGCCACGGTGATCCTGGCGGTGCGGCCGTTGCGGACGCGGACGTATTCGGACAGGTCCAGGGTGATGTCTTTGCCGGACATGACCTCAACGGGGTCGGTCTTGGCGAGGGTGGGGTACTGCGCGCCCTGGCCGGGGATCCACATCAGGGCCGTGGAGGTGAGGCCGTCGACGTCCGTGACAGTGTAGGGAATCAGCTGGTCTTCCGGGGTGAGGGTCACCACCACGTTGCCCGAGTCGCCGGTCCGGGCGTTCGGGTTGCCGTCGGGAAGGCTGATCTTCAGCTCGGAGGCCACGCCGTCGGCATCGGAGTCGTTCTTCAGGACGGGGACGTCCACCGCGGTCTTGCCGAGGGTTTCGGCCACTGTCACCCGGTCGTCCTTGGCCACGGGGCGCTTGAGTTCGGCGTCCGGGCTGATCCGGACCCGGATCACGGCGCCGGCGGAGGCCTTTTTGTCGTCCTGGATGCGGTAGCTGATGCTTTCGTTGCCGGCGGTGCCGGGCGCTGTGAACAGGACCTTGGCGCCGTCCGTAGCCTCCACCTGCAGGTCCGGCTTGGCCTCAAACCCGTCGGAAACCAGGCTGAGCGGATCGCCGTCGGGATCCGAATCGTTCGCCAGCGCCTCCACGGCCACCTGGCGGCCGGGCCGGACATCCACGGCGTCGTCCACCGCGATGGGTTTCTGGTTGTTGGCTTCCGGCGGGGCAATGCCCACAATGACGGTTCCCGTGTTCTCGGCACCGATCCTGTCCCGGACCCGGTAGGTGAAGCTGTCGGTGCCGGCGGCGTCGCCGGCGGCCGTGAACTCGAGGTAGCCGTCGCGTACCACGGCGGTTCCCATGGCCGGTGCCTTGTCGATGCCGATGAGCTGGACGGAGTCGCCGTCGGCGTCGATGCCGTCCAGGGGCACGGGCACTTTGACGGTCATCCCGGCCACCACGCGGGCGGTCAGGTTGCGGGGCTCGGGCCGCGTGTTGCGGTCATCGTCCCGGGCACGGATGCGGATGGTCACCTGCTGCGAGTCCACCTGCCCGGATTCGTTTTGGACCTTGTAGATGGCGTACACGGTTTTCGCCTCAGGCCCGGCGACGAACCGCAGCTGGTCACCCGCCACGAACATGCGGCCGTCGGCGGCGTCAGGCTGCTGGGCGAGTTCCGGCAGCAAGGTGAGCTTGGAGCCGTTGGGGTCGGTGTCGTTGGCCAGCACGGGGATAGTGACGACGTCGTTTGCCCTGACCGTGGCCTCATCCGGCTTGGCCTGGGGCGCCTGGAGCTTGGCCGGAGCGGGAACCATCAGCACGGCGATCTCGCCGGTGGCGGACGAGCGACCGTTGGAGACGGTGTACCGGACCGTCAGCTGGCCTTCGGCGCGGATGTCTGTGATCCTCACCACCGAATGGTCCAGTACTGCCACGCTCACCGGCAGGCCGGCGTCGGCGGTTACGGACTGCACCACCAGCACGCCGCCGGAGGGATCGGAGTCGTTGCCCAGGACGTCAACCAGGACATCCCCGCCGGTGGGAAGCAGCGCGGTGTCGCGGACGGCGACCGGCGCGCCCTGGTCGGTGCCCGGCACTACGTCCACGCGCACCAGCTGTTGGGCGCTGGCCGGGCCGTTGGTCACCAGGTAGCTGACGTAGTGCGCGCCAAGGGTCCGGGAATTGAAGGTGAACGTTTGCTGGTCCGGGTTGAGGGTGGCCGTGGTCTCGGCATCCGGGGTGGCCTGCGCCAGCCGGAGCGTCCCGCCCTGCGGGTCTGAATCGTTCTTGAGCGGGGTGATGACGGTGTCGGTGCCGGCAACGGCCACCACGTGGTCGGCGTTGGCGATGGGCGGCAGGGCCCCGGGGCTCCTGACGTCGACGGTGACTTTGCCTTCCGCCGTGGACTGGCCGTCCGAGACCGACACGGTGAGGACCTTCCGGCCCGGCGCGGCCCCGGAATCCTGGAAGGTGAGCTGGCCGTCCGGGCGGATCCGGGCCTGGTCCAGTGGATCGCTGCTGGCCACGGAGACGGCGAACAGGTCATCGCCGTCGGGGTCCATCCAGTCCGGAAGGATGTTCTGGGTGACCGCTTTGCCTGACTGGACCACCAGCGTGGTGTTCCGGTTGGGCTTTTGCCGCGGCGCAGTGTTGGTGCCGGGCGGGATGATGTTGAGCGTGATGTCCGCAGACGCTGACAGGCCGCGGCCGTCGTCCACGGTGTACTTGAAGGTTTCGCTGCCGGTCTTGTCGGCGGGCACGGCCACCTGCAGGCCCGTGGAGCCGTAGATGGGCGAGACGGCGCCGGTCTTGACCCCTTCGGGGGTTCGGACGGTGAGGACGTCGCCGTCGGGGTCGGAATCGTTGTCCAGGACGGGCAGGATGGTTGTCTTTCCGGCGCGGATGCCGAACTGGTCAGGCTTGGCCACGGGGGCGCTGTTGGGCTTGGTGCGGTCCGGCAGAACAGTCTGCTGGACTTCGTCGGCGGAGTCCTTGTCGGCGTCGTCGGAGGTTTCCTTGGGTGGGATGACGTCGTCCCAGTTGTTGACCAGCTGCATGTTCTGGTTCACCAACCACACGTTCCCCGAGTTCACATCATTCAGGACCACCAGGTCCCGGTTCACCCGGAAAACATACGACGGCGACGCACTCGCCTTCGGCACCGCAACATTCTTATCATCAGCATCATTGACACAGTCCCGGACATACTTGTTCGCACCCGACCACGCCGCATGCACACACCCACCCAACTGCACCGGAGCGGCCGGAACACCCTCGCCATCAAACGCCACCGTCTTCGCGGAACCACCATCCAACGGCTGCTTCAACAACGCCTTCCGTGTCGCCACCGCCACAACATCACTGCCCGGCCCAGGCTGCTGCAACTTCGCATCCCGCGCATCCTCCAACGCCAGCCGCTTACCCCCAGGCAAAAACAGGCTCCCCGCAGCGGCATCCAACACCACCGGCCGGTCCCCCACCACCGTCATCTGCAAATCCCCGGCACCCTTAAGCCCATCCCACGTACTGGACTCCGACGACGTCACCGCTCCATTAGCATCGACCCCCGTCACCGTCACAGCCCCGGTCTTCGGATCCGCCGAATAAATCCGGTCATCAGACCCCACCGCCGACACAATCCCCGCCGAACCCACCACCACAGGCTCCGACGCTTCCTTATCAAAACCATTCACCGTGGACGGCGACACCGCCCACACCTTGCCCGACGCAGCATCCGTCACCGAAATCGTCCGCGCCCCAAAACTCACAACAGCCGCCCCCGGCAACTGCTTATCCCCACCCAGGCGCATATTCGCCGGCGACACCTGGTTCAACGTCGAACCAGCCTCATCATCAACAAACA
>NZ_JBQEQF010000051.1:0-6706 GCF_052046035.1 Paenarthrobacter sp. 22069
CGCGTTGACTCGTAAATAACCTCCGCGAAGGGGGATACGTTGCCTCATTAATAATCCTCCGCTTGGGTTGGCGGTTGCCGGGGTGGGCGGATGGAGGCTAGGCCGGGTGGATGGGATTGACGATGGCTGAGCGCAAGGCCGTGACGAAGCAGCTGGCCAGGTCCTATCGGGCCGGGGACAGGGTCCGGAAGGGAAGAATCCTGGACGAGGTCGTGGAGTTGACCGGCTGGCACCGGGATCATGCCCGGGCGGTGCTTCGGCATGCTTTGGACCCTCCGCGGCCCAGGCCGGTCAGGCCCGGCCGGGCACCGGTATACGGGGCGGATCTGCAGCCTGCTCTGGTGTTCTGCTGGGCGGTGCTGCGCGCTCCTGCCGGAAGGCTGCTGGCGGCGGTGATGCCAGAACTCGTCCCGATGCTGCGCGACGAGAAGGCCCTGGACATCACGGACGCCCAGGCGCAGCTGCTCGGGCGGATGAGCGCAGCCACGATCGACAGGCGCCTGGCCGGGGAACGGGCCAAGCTGCTGCCGCGGGGCCGGTCCCACACCAAACCCGGATCGCTGCTCAAGTCCCAGATTCCGATCCGCACGTGGGCTCAGTGGGATGACGCCGTGCCCGGCTTTGTGGAGATCGATCTGGTCGGCCATGAGGGCTCGAACAGTTCCGGACAGTACTGCTTCACGCTCACCGTCACGGACATCGCCACTGGATGGACGGTGAACAGGTCCGTGCCCAACAAGGCCCAGAGGCATGTCTTCGCTGCCCTCCAGCAAGCCATCTCTGCCTTCCCGTTCCCGGTGATCGGCATCGATTCGGACAACGGAGGAGAGTTCATCAACAACGATCTTTTCGACTTCTGCCAGGAACAACGGATCACTTTCACCCGCTCACGTCCGTATAACAAGAACGACGGGGCCCACGTCGAGCAGAAAAACTGGTCGAGGGTCCGTGAGCTGGTGGGCTACCTGCGCTACGACACCGCCGCGGAACTTGCGCTGCTGAACCAAATCTGGGAGCTGGACCGTACCTTCACCAACTACCTGCTTCCCCAGCAGAAGCTCGTATCCAAGACCCGCCACGGGGCCACGGTGACAAAGATCCATGACGCGCCGGCGACCCCCCACCGCCGCGCGGCCGCCGATCCTCACACCGAAAGGAAGGCGGCAACCCGCATGAACGCCGAGTACCGGAAAGTCAGACCCGCGGCCCTGTCCCGGCAGATCCTGGCCCTCACCGGGCAACTCGGAACCCTCGCCACCGCCAAGCAGCCAGCGCCCATCAAACCGCCAGTCAACGAGGACTGGAACCGCCGACCCAACCGGAGGTTTTCCAATGAGGCAACGTATGCCCCTTCGCGGAGGTATTGACATGAGGCAACAGGGCCTCCACGGGCAGCAGCCAAAAGGTGGTTTCCGCGTACTTGGGCGTCAGGACTGCGGACCGGGCCGCTGGGCGATTTTGAAGACTGCGCCTGTTGGGTCGGTCAGGGTCGCCATCCGGCCGAAGGGAGTGTCCTCCGGAGCGTGGATGATCTGGGCCCCGAGGGACTCGGCGGTGGTGGCCGCGGCGTCCGCGTCATCCACACCGAAGTAGATCTGCCAGTTCGAGGGCACGGATTCCGGCAGGTAGGAGGATGCGTCCATAATGCCGGCCCGGGATTCGTATCCTGATCCGAGCGTGGTGTAGCGGAACTCTTCGGTGTCGCTCATGACCGAGGTGTCCCAGCCGAATGCGTCCTGGTAGAACTTCACCGATGGCTCGTAGTGCCGGGTGTGAAGTTCGTGCCAGAACGGGGCGCCGTGCTCGCCTGCCAACTGGAACCCGGTGTGTCCGCCGAACTGCCAGGCGCCGATCACGGCACCGCCGGCGTCGGCAAAGATCGCCATGTGTCCCTGCTCCGGAACTTCCATGGGCGGCATCAGGACCTGTCCGCCCGCCGCGAGCGCAGCCTGCTCGGTGGCATGGATGTCGTCGGTGCGCAGGTAGGTCGTCCAGGCATCGGGCTGGCCGCTGCCGGGCTCGTTCTGCATCATGCCGGCCACGGGCGCGCCTTGGACGAAGGCCATCACGTACCCGCCGTAGGTTTCCTCATCACCTGCTTCGTAGGTCCAGCCGAAGAGGCTGGCGTAAAACTCGCGCGACCTTTCAACATTGGAGGTTGAAAGGTCGATCCAGCAGGGGTCACCCGGGGCGATGTTTGGCTTCGGCATTCGACGTCCTTCTTCCTGGCGGTGGCAGTTAGGGCAACTCTAAGGGCAACGGCGTGAGTCGGCACGGCTTTTCGCACGAACCTGCCTCATCCGGAGACTAGCCGGACAGGTGGGGTTGCAGGGCGGCAAGGATTCCCGGGCCTTCGATGACCAGCGCATCGATTGCCGCGCCCAACGCCGTGGCTTCGGGGCGTGATTGTTCCAGGTGGCCCTTGGCGACCAGGGATTGCAGGACCAGGGAGCGGTCTTCAGCGTCGTGGGCGCCGACCATTGACGAAGCGATTTTCAGGCTGAGGATGGCGTCCATCGCTGCTTCCGGGTCGTCGTCGCGGATAGCGTCGATGATGCGGATTTTTCGTCTGGGCAGCAGGGTGAGGTAGTCGCTCAGGAAGCGGAACGCGAGGGCTTTGTTGCCCAGGTTAAGGGCCAGGGTGTGGATCACCTGCGGGTCAAAGAGGGCCCGTCCCTCAGTCATTGCTGCCCGGTTCGGTTTTCTCCGGTGTCCTGCGCCAGATCCCTGCGAGCATGCCGACAACCAGGACGGCAGGGGCACCGTACATGAGGGCGTTCAAAACTACCGGCTGCCGGATGGCCCTGATGGCTTCCCCGACGTAGGGGACAGTGATGACGTGCCGGTCCACGGTGGGAGTACTGATCGTGGCCAGCCAGGGGTCCAGGCCGTTGTTCGCGTCCCCTTTGGTCTGCACCACGAAAGTGCCGTCCGGTTGTGCCGTTATCGCGGTGACCCGGTGTGTCTCGACCCGCTGGTCCTCGACCGGGATGTGGTATGTGATGATGTCGCCGGCCTTGATGTCCGCAACCGGCACCGGTTGCGTGACCACGACGTCGCCGGGGCTGATCAGCGGGGACATGGAGCCGGTCAGCATGGTGGAGGTCTGGTATCCGAGCACGCGGGGTCCAATTGCCAGGGCAAGGAACGCCGTGACGGCAAGGAGCAGCAGGGCCGTCGCCACCCCGGACGCCACCCGGCGCAGGACCTTTGCGGCCGGGGATCTCCCGATATCGGAAGCGGTACCGGAACGAGGACCCGCGTCGTCGGCCGTCGCCGTGCCGCCAAGCGGCAGGCTGGGGCTTTTGGTGGCGGCGCTCATGGGTGGGTCCTCGTTCCGGAGTCAGGTGGGGTTACTTGGAAACGGCCGTGCGCTGCGTGGCCGTGAAGGTGAACCCGATGGTGCTGGTCAGGCCCTGGAAGGTGTTGTCGGCGGAGGCCGGAAGTGCCGTGGTGACCTTGAGGTTGTCCGCTTTCGTCGAGGTCAGGGCCGTCAGGTTGGCCAGGGTCTTGGCGGTGCCGGTGATGATCGGCCCGCTGGCGAGCACGGTGGACTGGGTGCCGGAGCAGACGTAGGAGCCGGCGGTTCCGGTCCACGCAGTACTGCAGTTTTCGATGGTCAGCTGGAGGCCGTTGGTGGCGTCGGTGGTCAACAGTGACCCGGTGGTGCCGGCGTCGGTGGCGAGGGTGACGTTGTTCAGGTCGGAGTTTCCCGTGTTGGAAAGCTTGACCAGCTTTTCCACCTTGTCGCCGGGCAACATGCCGGTCACCGCGACATTTAGGGTGTTGTCGACGCCCGCTGCGGGCAGTGCGATGGTGACAGTGCCGGCGGTGACGGCCTGGCTGGCTGAAGTGGTGGAGCTGAAGGCGCCGAAGGTGCCCAGTCCCGCGACGCTGGCGGCGGTGCCGACCAGTGCGACGGAAGCGATGATCTTGCCGGTCGTGGTTTTCAGGCTGATACCCATGATGATCTCCTGCATGAGGGCCTTTCCCAATCGGGGAGGCCGGGGTGTGCCAGGCCCCAGCGGCCTGTCTGGGGACCACTGTGCCGTTGGACCATCAAGGAAGGACTTTGTCTTCCATCAAGACAGTGTCAAAGTTTGCGCAGGTCAGCGGGCTGCGGGACGGTCCGCGCCGTCGGCGACGCAAATTTCGGGCAACATGATGGACCCTTGACCTTTCCTTGAGGTCGGGCCGGGATGGTTGATCGTGATACCGGCAAAGGGTGCACGGCAAAACGCGGTACACCAACAATGCGAAAGGGGACGGCGGTGGCATTCATCAGGCGGCTCGGACGCCGCGCGCAGCTCCTGCTCGCCGGTGTTCTGGCGGCATGCCTGATGGTCGGCGCCCCGGCGGCCAACGCCGTGTTCACCCGGACTCTAAGCGCCGGAACTGCGTCCGTGGGCACCCATAAGTTGGCCAGCCCGGCGGGCAACGTCGTCACCCCCGTATGCACACTGAACGGCAACGGCAACAGCGGAAAATTCAAGCTCACCCTGACGGTCGTCACCTACGGGACTGTCGCCAAAGCCAACAACTATGTGCTGGTGGTCAAGGACTCCGCCGGAGTCGCGGCCGCCCCCGTCACGCTCACGCCGGGGCTGGTCTACACGGCCCCAAGCCCGGGGAACCGATGGACCTACAGCATCGATGCGCAATACAAGGTCCCGGGAACCACAAACACCTGGTCCAGCGACTCAAACCCAGTCGCCGTCACCTGCTGATCGGGAGCATCGTCCGCGCAGCTGTTGAATCCCTAGGGGACGGGGGCTACGTTGTGGCCATGGAGCGCATGGCCGTACCCGAGGACATCGGCTCGATCTGCCTTGGGCTGCCGGAGGTGGAGCTCGGTATCTCCTGGGGTGACCGGCCGACGTACAAAGTGCCCCGCGGTCCGAAAGGCCGGGGCTTCGTCCTGTACCGGGCACCGCACAAAACGGCCATCGATCCGGAGACGGGGGAGCCGTACCGGGATCTGCTCGTCATCGTGGTTCCGGACGACGCCGCCAAGGCCGCCCTGGTGGAGGACCCGTCCCTGCCGTTCTTCACCATTCCGCACTTCGATGGCTACAACGCCGTCCTGGTGCAGGAGTCCCGCCTGGGCGAGGTCAGCCGGGAGGAGTTGGCGGAGATCATCGTCGAGGCATGGGCGGCCCGAGCGCCGAAAAAGCTGGTTGCCGACTTCTTCGCCGGCCGCCAGTAAACGCACGACGGCGGCACGCACCAAAGCGGGCCGGCCGCCGTCGGCCACGATCCGGAGCTTGTCCGCTATCACCACCGGGCCGGAGAGTGACCGGCCTGATGTCAAAGCCCCAAAGGCCCCCTGTTGCCTCATGTCAATACCTCCGCGAAGGGGCATACGTTGCCTCATTGGAAAACCTCCGGTTGGGTCGGCGGTTCCAGTCCTCGTTGACTGGCGGTTTGATGGGCGCTGGCTGCTTGGCGGTGGCGAGGGTTCCGAGTTGCCCGGTGAGGGCCAGGATCTGCCGGGACAGGGCCGCGGGTCTGACTTTCCGGTACTCGGCGTTCATGCGGGTTGCCGCCTTCCTTTCGGTGTGAGGATCGGCGGCCGCGCGGCGGTGGGGGGTCGCCGGCGCGTCATGGATCTTTGTCACCGTGGCCCCGTGGCGGGTCTTGGATACGAGCTTCTGCTGGGGAAGCAGGTAGTTGGTGAAGGTACGGTCCAGCTCCCAGATTTGGTTCAGCAGCGCAAGTTCCGCGGCGGTGTCGTAGCGCAGGTAGCCCACCAGCTCACGGACCCTCGACCAGTTTTTCTGCTCGACGTGGGCCCCGTCGTTCTTGTTATACGGACGTGAGCGGGTGAAAGTGATCCGTTGTTCCTGGCAGAAGTCGAAAAGATCGTTGTTGATGAACTCTCCTCCGTTGTCCGAATCGATGCCGATCACCGGGAACGGGAAGGCAGAGATGGCTTGCTGGAGGGCAGCGAAGACATGCCTCTGGGCCTTGTTGGGCACGGACCTGTTCACCGTCCATCCAGTGGCGATGTCCGTGACGGTGAGCGTGAAGCAGTACTGTCCGGAACTGTTCGAGCCCTCATGGCCGACCAGATCGATCTCCACAAAGCCGGGCACGGCGTCATCCCACTGAGCCCACGTGCGGATCGGAATCTGGGACTTGAGCAGCGATCCGGGTTTGGTGTGGGACCGGCCCCGCGGCAGCAGCTTGGCCCGTTCCCCGGCCAGGCGCCTGTCGATCGTGGCTGCGCTCATCCGCCCGAGCAGCTGCGCCTGGGCGTCCGTGATGTCCAGGGCCTTCTCGTCGCGCAGCATCGGGACGAGTTCTGGCATCACCGCCGCCAGCAGCCTTCCGGCAGGAGCGCGCAGCACCGCCCAGCAGAACACCAGAGCAGGCTGCAGATCCGCCCCGTATACCGGTGCCCGGCCGGGCCTGACCGGCCTGGGCCGCGGAGGGTCCAAAGCATGCCGAAGCACCGCCCGGGCATGATCCCGGTGCCAGCCGGTCAACTCCACGACCTCGTCCAGGATTCTTCCCTTCCGGACCCTGTCCCCGGCCCGATAGGACCTGGCCAGCTGCTTCGTCACGGCCTTGCGCTCAGCCATCGTCAATCCCATCCACCCGGCCTAGCCTCCATCCGCCCACCCCGGCAACCGCCAACCCAAGCGGAGGATTATTAATGAGGCAACGTATCCCCCTTCGCGGAGGTTATTTACGAGTCAACGCG
>NZ_JBQEQF010000052.1:0-6288 GCF_052046035.1 Paenarthrobacter sp. 22069
CTAGGTCGTGTCTGTTAATTGTGTACTCGGTGGAATGTTGTGATCGCTCCTAGTAGTACCCCGCCGAGGAATGTGGTGGCGTACTTGTCGTAGCGGGTTGCGATGCCGCGCCAGTGTTTGAGGCGGTTGAAGCCGCGTTCCACGGTGTTGCGTTCCTTGTAGATTGCCTGATCGAAGGCCGGTGGCCTTCCACCGGCTGAGCCTTTGGCCTTCCGGCGTTCAATCTGATCTGAGCGCTCCGGGATGGTGTGCCTGATCCGGCGGGACCTCAACTCGGTGCGCGTGGAGGGATGGGAGTAGGCCTTATCGGCGAGCAGCCGGAACTGCGTGGCGTCTTGAATCTTATGGGCTTCGAGTAAGGGCACCAGTTGCGGATTATCACCGGCCTGGCCGGGAGTCAGCAGCATCGTGACAGGCGCGCACGCCCGGTCGGTAAGAGCATGGATCTTTGTTGTCAGCCCGCCTCGAGAGCGTCCGATCGCGTGGTCAGCCGGCTCGCTGGGCAGAAACTTGTAACTCGGCACTGCCCCCTGTGTGGTCTGGATCGACCGTCACCTTGGGCGCTCCGGCAGCATGCTGATGTGCCCGAACACTGGTCGAATCAACGGAGAGCAGTGACTCCAACTCCGTGTCCTGGGCACCGGTTGCCGTCTTTACCGCCGCGAACATCTGCTCATAGGACCCGTCGACAGACCACCGCCGGTGGCGCTCCCACACCGACTGCCAGGCACCGAACTTAACCGGCAGGTCACGCCACGGCGAACCGGTGCGAAAACGCCAGCAAATACCCTCAAGCGTCAAACGGTGATCGTTCCAGGGCCGCCCTCGCCGGCCCCCTGCAGTCGCGACTACAGGCTCAATCACCGACCACAACTCATCTGAAATAACATTCGCACGAAGCATCCATCCAGCCTCGAACATCCAAAGCCGAATATTTAGCAGACACGCCCTAGTCAACACGTCGGGCGCATGCCTCACTCATCCCTGTCCTCCGCGACCTTACCGGCCGCGTCCTCACCGCTCCTTCGGTTGGATGCAACCGTCTGTGCTGGCTTCTTCAAGTCCACGATCAGCATGTTTTCGTCGCGTTCAGGGACCCACCTCTTTGCAATCGACGTATCTATGCCAATGAACTTGGTGAACATCGTGCCGGCGATCAACACGATGCCCTTTTTCTGCCCTTTTGTTCCGGCGGGGCCCTGCCTGCGAGTCGGGTAGGCGTTGGGATCGGTCAACTTGGCAGCTTGGATGGCTATGAGCTGGTTCTCCTCATCCCATAGGAACTCGACAGCCTCCGGCTCGTCGATCAAAGCAAAGGCGGCTTCGTTCAGTGAGAACATGCCACGCTTCTGGATCGTTACCGTAGGGACTGTTGGCGCCGGAGCGCTCCCCTTCTCGAAAACTTTGAAAGCCATCCTGGCTGCCTCTTTCCCTTTCGCTATTCCGCGCCCGTAAGGCGCCTGAAAAGATTCTAACGCATAGTATCGATGGGTGCGTTCATGGAGGCGATGGAAAATTTCAGTTACTCGGGTCAGCCATACCGAGAAGTTAGTGACCTATGTCACCAGCTCGAGAAATTGAGTGTGGCTATCAGTTGCTCGTTCCGCATGGATAGATCAGCACTTCACGTTCAAAGCACTTTCACCGAGTCGTTGAATTGGTTACAGGAAGGTCTGGACAACTACGGTCAAGTTAGAGCCACTACTAACTTGCGTCAGATCCGTACTTACTTCTGCACGCTCTGGCCCCGGCTTAGAACAGGAGCTCATCTCTGCAGATCCCCTTCCCGGGACGGGCACTCCTGGCTAGAGGTAGCGGGTGCCTTGGAGAAGATGCCGGCCAGCAGTACTCCCGCTGAATACATGGAAAGTCCGCCAAGACTCTAGGCCGGCAATGGGCAAGGTGCTGGCCGCAGCGATCGATACATCCTGTTCTGAATTTCTGCTCCGACCGGCAATTTTGCCGTTGCCTCACGATCTCAGCACATTCAGGCGCACCGTACGATACCCATTTCAGTTGTACAGGCACCCTGCGGTGACGAAGGCGATTGTCGCTGCGGGCCGAAGATCCGGCGGACGATTTTCTTCATAGGAGCATTCAGCCGCGGCCTGTAGCGAGCGAAAATATCGCCTTCTCGACCTGGACGGGAGTTCGTCCATGTCGCTCCCCCCAAACGCCTAGTGTTTCCAGATACTCCGCGTATGAAGCGGACTTGTTGGGATTCAAGCGAATGAACGCGTTTTCGCGCATCCAACGGACTATTTGCTTATCGAGAATCGGGGCAGCGTTGGCGTCGTCGGGCCCCTGCAACGACGAGCAGAAGTACAGCCATTTCGTGAAGTACGAGGGGCCCAGATGCTTGATTCTGCCATCGTTGTTCATAAGCCTGAAGGCGTCTAACGGCCCGTTCTCACGGACTTTTCGGGAACCAGCCTCCAACCGCTCGACCACAGACGCGTCAATTGGCAGATGTCGGGCGGGCGCGCTCCTATCGTCGGTTTGGGTCAGTACCCATCTAGTACGCAGTGGACCTAAACCTGTCGTGCCCCAACCCCAAATCATCGCAGGGACGAAAGCAGACAGCACACGCCCCTGAGCAAGTTCGTGCAACACAACGTCACGCGTAGACTGTCGGTCAACTCGATCCGGAAGTTTGTCCAGGATCTCGAGCACGTCAGCTAGGTCATGTAGTTCCTTCCGCCACTTATCGCGATGCCAGGGGAAGGATTTTTGCGGTTTCGGTTCTTCTCCCAGCAATCCTTCAAGGAGAGGTGGAACATCAGGCGTCATGCTGCCAGTTTTGCGTATGCCACCCAACGGCATTAGCAACGCCACGGCAAATGGTCTCTGATCGGACGCGTACGTTTTTGCCGGTGCAGTATGCGCAGGAGCAGTTAAGCCGGCTGGAAAACTTCCGCAGCCCCTACGGGATCCATCAAAGTGCACCCGTTCGATGGCTCGCTGGATTCTTGTTGGAGCAACTCGGCGCCCGCGAATCCCCGCCTCATGCCTCCGGACCGCAAAGTATGGGGTTTTTTATAGCTGAACGCTTTCCGCATCAAATTCACTCGGCAGTTAACCCGAGGACAGTCAGGTGTGTCAGGTTGAGATCTTTGACGTTCTTCGTCCTGTGTCAGAAATTGTTGAGTTCTGATCCTATTCTGACGGTTTCTCCTCTACCTTCCTGACGTCAGGTTGGGGTGTGCCCTCACAGACGTTCTCGCGTCAACTGACCCAGCGCCATACGCAACAGATCTCGAGAATAGGGGAGCATCGGGCACGCTCTCCCGCTGATGTGGGATTTAGGGCACAAAGGTATGAGACACGTCCGTCGAGGACACAGGTCGGCGGCCCACGGGGGAATTCCTCACGCTGGTGTTACTGGCCTAAATTTTTGGTTCTCGCATTGGGGAGGGCACCAGCTCCTTTCTGTCAGTCGGGGAGGTGGGAGCGGATGTTGTACTGAAGTTTTCGGTTATGAAGTCCTCGATTCGGACGGGCCCGGTGGAAGTCTCCTCGGCCAGCGCGGCAGGTTGAACAATCGTCCGGCCACGTGTCGCCGACAGGACATAGGAATCCGCGACTCGTCCTTGGGGGCAGGGCGAGAATATTTTGGCCCCATGATCTGCGCCGGGGTTAAAAGTAATTAAGCAGATTCACCTTCGGGACGAAAATGCGCAAAAACCTGGTATCCGTCACATCGGAGAAGTAGCTGTCGAGACGATACGGCGTCCGCTGAAATCCAAAGAATTGTCTCATCATGCATGACGGCCTCGACTGTTCCCTTGCGGAAAAATTTACCGTCTTTCCAGATTTCAACACGCTGCCAGAGCCCGGTGCCAATCTGGTTGTAGGTGAAGATCCATTGTCGCTCCCTTCAACTTACGCCAGTTGATGTTCCAGGTTGTTGTAGGCCTGCAGTGAGGCACCGTAGCCGTTGCGATGATTGATGATCCGGGTGATCATCCGGCGCCTCACCGCAGGAATTTGCGGGCAGTAGCGACTGCCGGTTAGAGGTGCCGTTCCTGCACGCCGTTGTATTCGCTCAGCGGCCGGATCAGGGAGTTGGAGTCCAGCTGTTCCATGATGTGCGCGGTCCAGCCGGTGATCCGGCTGGCTACGAACAGGGGAGTGAACGTGGGGGTGTCGAAGCCCATCAGGTGGTAGGTGGGCCCCGCCGGGTAGTCCAGGTTCGGCTTGATGGCCTTGGCTTCATCCATCGCCGTTTCCAGGCCGTTGTACAGCCCCAGCAGTTCGGGGCGGCCGTAGTGGGCAATCATTTTGTCCAGGGCAGCCTTCATGGTGGGGACCCGGGAATCGCCGTGCTTGTAGACGCGGTGACCGAAGCCCATGACCTTCTTCTTCTGGGCCAGGGCATCCTCCATCCAGGCCTTCGCCCGCGCCGCCGCTTCCTCGAGGGACTCCTCCTGCCGGATGCCGATCTCGTCGAACGTGTGCATCACGGCTTCGTTCGCTCCGCCGTGCAGCGGACCCTTGAGCGCGCCGATGGCTCCGGTCACTGCCGAATGCAGGTCCGAGAGCGTCGACGTGATGACGCGGGCGGTGAACGTGGACGCGTTGAAGGAGTGCTCGGCGTACAGGATCATCGAGACGTTGAAGGCCTCCACCACCTCCGGTACCTGTTCCTCGCCGAAGGCCATCCACAGGAAGTTCGCCGAGTAGCCCAGGTCATCGCGCGGCTCCACGAGGTCCTGGCCGTGGCGGCGGCGCCTGTCGTAGGCCACCACTGCGGGCATGGCGGCGAACAGGTCAACGGCCTTGGCCATGTTGGCCTCGCGTGAGGAGTCCTCTGCCTGCGCGTGCCGGGCCCCCATCACGGAGGCCGCGGTCCGGCAGACATCCATCGGGTGCGAGGTCACCGGCAACGCGTCGATGACCTGCTTGACCACCGGGTCAAGGGCACGGCCCGCGCGCTCCCTCGCGGTGAACTCCGCCAACTGCTCCGAGGTGGGCAACTCGCCGTTCCAGAGCAGGTAGGCCACTTCCTCGAAGCTGCACCGGGCGGCCAGCTCCTGGACCGGGTAGCCGCGGTAGAGCAGGGAGTTGGTGTCAGGGTTGACCTTCGAGACGGCGGTGTAGTCCACCACGACGCCGGCAAGGCCCTTTTTGATCTCATTTTCAGCCATTGCTGAAACTCCTTTGTTCCTAAAGCCTGGTGTCCGGCGAATGCCGGCGTTCCGGTGTGGTGCCAGGGCGGGATGTCAGGTTCCGGGGATCCGGAAATTGAACACCCCCGCGTCAAAGTGGTTGCACGCCTCATGATCCACCAATTTGTAGAGCTGGGCGCTGGTGAGCATCTCAGCCCCGCGTGCCCACTGGGTTCCCAGGCGCTAGAGCTTGATCTTCCGACCCTGTCGGCAGAGCGAAGTGCCCGCTCCGGCCTTTACGGTGTGGAGGGCGTGACCCAATTCATGAGCGTAAGGAACTCGCGGCAGGTCTTGACCAGGGCGTCGTTGCAGACCGGAACGAGGAACGACTGTGCGGCGTAGGCGTGCACGAGGTCAGCGAAGTCGGCCACTTGGACCGGCACACCTGCCGCTTTGAGCTTGTCCGCGTAGGCCTGTCCCTGATCGTGCAGCGGATCGTTGCCGGAGAGGCCGATCACCGCTGGTGCCACGCCCGCGACATCCTCGGCGGCGATGGGCGATGCCCGCCAGTCGGTTGAGGACTCAGCGCCAAGATAGGAACGGACGCTGTAATCGACGTTGACAGCGCGCAGCGCCGGGTCGCGGTCTTTGCGGTACGACTCGGCATCGCGATAGGTCGGGCCGAGGTCTGTTGCAGGGTTGAACAGAAGCTGTCCCGCGAGGATCCCCTCGTCCCGCAGCGCCAGTGCCACCGCTGCGGCGTAGTTTCCGCCGGCACTCTCTCCCGCAATGGCGAACGCCTCACTGCGCCCGCCGAGCTCACCGACGTTATCAGCCGCCCAGCGGGTAAGGAAAAGTGCATCCTCGTAACCGGCCGGGAAGGGGTGTTCGGGTGCCAGCCGATAGCTGATGCTGACTACCACCGCGCCCAGGTACGCGGACAGGCGCTCTGTCACCGGCCCGACAGCGGCCGGGGAGCCGACGACCCAACCGCCACCGTGGATGAAGACAACCGTCGGAACGGGGCCCTCACCAAGCGGTCGATGGATCCGCACGCTCAGAGTGCCATTCGGCGTGTCAATCTGACGCTCCTCCGTGGACGCGAGCTCCGGTCCGGGCGTTCCCGGAGGCAGCGGTGCCGCGGACATCTCCCGGAGCTGGTCGACGGTGATGGTGCTGA
>NZ_JBQEQF010000053.1:0-5278 GCF_052046035.1 Paenarthrobacter sp. 22069
GCCGCCCCTTTTCAGCTTGCCCTACGCCGAACGGCGCTCTCCGCGGCGTTCGCGCAGAATGGTGAGGCGGTCCTCGAGGATCTGTTCGAGTTCAGGCAGGGAACGGCGTTCCAGCAGCATGTCCCAGTGGGTGCGCACTGCCTTGTCGTTGCTCGTGTCCGGCTTCTCGCCGTCAACCAGGAGCGCCTCCTTGCCGGTCTTGGAGACCCACACCGGAGGAATTTCCGCCTCGGAAGAGAACGTGACGAAGACCTGCTCGCCATCCGCGCACCGGTACTCGACCCGCTGGCGCGGAGCCGGCTCAACTCCGGACTCGGTCTCCATGCTCTGCGCACCAAGGCGCATGCCCCGCAGGCTGCGATCGCTCATGTTTTCTCCCTCTGGTCGGTTCGCGGATGAAAACCCCGCGCCAGCCGGTAACGCCGTGGCGCCGCCGGACTACTGTGTGCACTGTGCTGCATCATTGGATTCAACGCATTGCGAAGCTTGGTTGTTCCAGCCGGTATACTCCTGCCGGACAAATACCCAATTATACGGGTGTTATCCCCAATGAACCAAAACAGGGAGGGTTCCGCGGCCGGACCCTCCCTGTCGACGTTGACTCCAGCTGCTCGAAGTCCAGCTGCTCGAAGTCCTACTGCTCGGTGCGCCCGGTGGGGGCATCCCCGAACAGTGCCCCGGCGGGGGAGTCGGGGCCGGCACCGCCCATGGCATTGCCGATTCCCTTTAATGCTTCGCCGACTTCACTGGGGATGATCCACAGCTTGTTGGCCGAACCTTCCGCCAGCTTGGGCAGGGTCTGCAGGTACTGGTAGGCCAGCAGCTTCTGGTCCGGGTTGCCTTTGTGGATGGCGTCGAAAACCTTCTGGATGGCCTGCGACTCGCCGTCGGCACGAAGGATGGCAGCCTTGGCCTCACCCTCGGCCTTGAGGATGGCTGCCTGCCGTTGGCCCTCAGCGGTGAGAATTGCCGACTGCTTGGTTCCCTCAGCGGTCAGGATGGCTGCGCGGCGGTCGCGTTCGGCGCGCATCTGCTTCTCCATGGAGTCCTGGATGGAGTGCGGTGGATCGATGGCCTTCAGTTCCACCCGGGAGACGCGGATACCCCACCGGCCGGTGGCCTCATCGAGGACGCCGCGGAGTTGCCCGTTGATCTGGTCACGGGAGGTCAGTGCTTCCTCAAGGTTGAGTCCGCCCACCACGTTCCGGAGCGTGGTGGTGGTCAACTGCTCAACAGCCTGGATGTAGTTGGCGATCTCATAGGTGGCAGCGCGCGGGTCAGTCACCTGGAAGTAGACCACGGTGTCGATGGAGACCACGAGGTTGTCTTCGGTGATGACGGGTTGCGGCGGGAAGGACACCACCTGTTCGCGCAGGTCCAGGAGCGGCAGGAGCCGGTCCACGAACGGTATCAGGACCGTCAGTCCGGGGTTCAGCGTCCGCTGGTACTTGCCGAGCCGTTCAACGACGCCGGCGCGCGCCTGCGGGATGATCCGGACGGACCGGACCAGAACGATAATGACAAAGACGATCAGGACCACCAGCACAATGGCCAATGCGGTTCCTCCTGCGTTTTCCATACAACTCCTTGTTCCCCAATTGTCAGGCTGTATCTGGACCGGCGGCCGCCGCCGGCGGTACCGAAACAACTGCTGTTGCGCCATCGATGGCCGAAACGACCACCTTTTGGCCCGCGGGAAGAACTCCCGCTGCGGAGCGTGCGCTCCAAATATCGCCGCCGATTTTCACCAGGCCGCCGTCAGACGTCACGGCCTCCATGACCACGGCCTGCTCACCGATCAGCCGGTCCACGTTGGTGCGTTGCTCGGACGGGCTCTTCTTGAGGTGGGACAGGGCTACGGGCCGGACGAAGGCCACCATGAGGAGGGACACGATGCAGAAGACGACTACCTGGAGCCAGGGCTCGGCGCCGGCGAAATCGGCCACGAGCGCGGCAAGGGCGCCGCCGCCGAGCATAATGAAGAAGAGGTCGAGGGTGATCATCTCGACCACAGCAAACGCCAGGAAAGCCGTAAGCCACAGCGCCCACCAGTTTCCGCCAAGCCATTCGAACATCCGTTTTTCCCCCTTGGTCACGGCGGAGCCGCCTTTACGGATCCGCCAGTAACTGTCTTTTCATCCTAGTCCGGGGGCTTTCGGTGTGGGTGGGTTCGGACCTGCCGCCGGGGGATAGTGGCCAAGTCGTTACGCCGCCCCGCGGGTCCTGCGCCTGAACACGAAAAGCCGGAACTTCGCGTCAGCCGTCAGCGGTTCGGGGGAGTTTTCGAGCCGGGCGGCGAGCTGGGCCGGATCGAGGTGGTGGCCGGCTGGTCCCATGAATGCAAGGTCGGCGGCGGCGGCGCGGGTCAGCTCCAGCGGGATGTCGACGTCATGGAAGCCTTCGGGCTCGAAATTTCCTGCCAACGCCTCGTTGAGGCGCTCGTCCTTTCCTTCTTCAATGCCAAGCATTCCGGTGATGGCAGCGACGTCCCCCAGGTGGCCGCTTCGCGGTGTCACGACAGCGAGGATGCCCTCGGGGCGCAGCACCCGGGCGAATTCTGCGGGGTTCCGGGGGGCAAACACTACGGTCACAGCATCCACCGAAATGCTTGCCACGGGAAACGGCTGCCAGATGTCCCAGACCAGGTTTAGCGCCTCCGGGTTGAGCCGGGCAGCACGGCGGAGGGCGAATTTGGAAATGTCCAGGCCGATGCCCGCAACCCGACGTCCTTGCGCCGCGGCGGCGTCGAGGATTTCCCGCAGGTAATGCCCCGTTCCCGTGCCGGAATCCAAGACCACTGCGCCTTTTTCAGGGAGGTGGGGAACGACGGCGCTGGCCACTTCCTGCGCCAGGGGCCGGTAGTGGCCCGACCCCAGGAAGTTCACGCGCGCCGCCACCATCGCTGCGCTGTCCGGTTCAAAGGACGTGCCCTTCCCTACGAGCAGGTTGAAATAGCCCTGCCGTGCGGCGTCGAAGTGGTGGCCGCTGGGGCACGCCAGCCGCGGCTGTGCGTTATCCGCTGCCAGGTGAACCAGGGGAAGGGAGCAGACTGGGCACACGAGGGGGAGATCCGCGGAAGGCATGGGAACCATATTATGGGCGCTGGCAGGCAACCACGGCGGCCTGGCCCGGGATTGGAAGTCAGCCAAGCGCGATTCCGGCGGGCCCGTCGTCGAACCCCAGGCCTTCCCGCGCCTTGCTGACACCGGCCTCCGCCCAATGCGCCGCATACTCAACGTTGCTGCTCAGTGAACGGAGCTGGGCACGGTCTATATACAGGATGCCGTTCAGATGGTCCGTTTCGTGCTGCACGATCCGCGCCTGCCAGCCGCTGAACTCGCGCCGCTCCGCGGTCCCGTCGGGTGCCAGGTATTCGAGCAAGACGGTGTCGGGCCGCGCCACCACTGCCTGCAGGCCGTTCAGGGAAAGGCATCCCTCGTAGAACGACGCAAGACCGGATCCCAGCTGCGTGTAGCGCGGGTTGAGGATAGCGAGAAAGTCCAGCGGTCTGCGGTTCCGCAGCGCCGCCGCGTCCGGGTCGACGTCGAATTTGTCCTCCAGCACAGCCAATTGCAGAGGGATGCCCAGTTGCGGGGCGGCGAGGCCCACACCGGGTGCCTCATGCATGACCTGGCGCATGACCCCGATCAGGCGCTCCAGCTGGTCTGCGGACAACTGCCCGTCGTATGCTGCGGCACGCTGGCGGAGGGCCGGATGGCCGGCCTGGACGATCGGCGGCAGGGACCCGGCGGCCAGGATCCGCTCCACGGTCGCACGGATTTCGTCGGCGCCGGCGGTCGTCGGCGGAACAGTCAGGGTCATGCAGACAGCCTAACGGCGCAGTGGCTTGCAGCACCGGTCGGATAAGGTTTGGCGCATGGCTGACGATTTTTCCCCGCCGGCGTCACCGCGGGAACACGTCCTTGAATTCATTCGGGTCCTCGAGGCGGGTGGAGGTGCGGCGGACATCAGGCCTTTCCTGTCCGAATCATTCGTGCTGACCGAGGCCCCGCACTTGTTGGCTCCCGACGGTTCCACCCGGACGCTGGCAGGGGTGCTGGCCGGCGCCGACCAGAGCCGCGAGGTGGTCGGGGACCAAAGGTTCACCATCCGCCGGACCACGTGCGAAGGCAACCGCGTCGCGGTGGAGGCGGACTGGTCGGCCACCGTCCTCATGGACCTGCGGTACTGGGACCGGGGCGAAACCATCAGGGCCCGGACGTCGTCGGTCTTTGAGGTGAGCGATGGCCTCATTGTGAGCCAGGACAGTTACGACTGCTACTTCCGCTAGCCCCGCATAGGCCGGTGGCGCGGGCGCCAGTGCACGGTGACTAGGGCGTGTCTCCTAAAGCTGTCAGCCAGATGCTGATTGCCCGGAGAACGGCTCCGCCGCGGTAGGTCAGGGCGAGTTTGTCGTAGCGGGTCGCCAGGGCACGCCATTGCTTGAAGATGTTGAAGTTCCGTTCGACGACGTTCCGGCCTTTGTAGTCCTCTTTGTCGAAGGCCGGAGGCCTGCCTCCGGTGGATCCTCGTCGCTTGCGGTGGCCGATCTGGTCGGATGGTTGCGGGATGACAGCGACGATGCCTCGATCCCGGAGCTGGGTTCGGATGGCCCTCGATGAGTAGGCCTTGTCTCCACGAACCCGGTCCGGGCGGGTACGTGGCCTGCCCGGACCGGCCCGGTTGACCTTCAACTGGTTCATCAGGTGGGCGAACATCGGCGCATCGCCGCCCTGTCCCGGCGCGACCAGCAGAACTAGGGGCCTGCCTTTGCCATCAACCAGGGCGTGGATCTTGGTACTCAGCCCGCCGCGCGACCGGCCAATGGCATGGTCGTCCGGTTCAGCACACAGATTCATGTAATTCGAGCCGGCCCCCTGTGGTGCGGGGAAGGTTCGTGCCGTGCTGGTGGGCACGGTTCACCGTCGAATCGACCGAGACCGACCAGTCCACTTCACCCTGAGAGTCCGCAACCGTCAGCAAAGCCGCCAGAATGCTGTCCCAAGTTCCGTCACCGCTATAGCGGCGGTGACGCTTCCAAATCGTCTGCCACGGACCGAACTCGCCAGGCACATCCCGCCACGCGATTCCGCACCGATACCGGTAAATGATGCCCTCGACCACCCGGCGGTCGTCCCGAAAAGGACGGCCCCGACGACCATCAGAGGACGGTAGCAACGGCTGGATGCGGGCCCACTGCCCATCAGTCAAAACAGAAGTACGAGACACTCATCAAGCATCCCGGCTTAACCAACCCGGGTTTAGGAGACACGCCCTA
>NZ_JBQEQF010000054.1:0-5195 GCF_052046035.1 Paenarthrobacter sp. 22069
CTAGACGATATGAAGAGGAACAGAACCTGCCCGTCCGGGGTCGGTCCATTATCGCCGGGCGGTCCTGCAGCGCCGGCTTGATGTGATCGGCGGCCCTGAGAGGGATCTGGCCGCTGCAGGACCTGTTCCCGGCAGTGATGTCCCTTATCCCGGAAGGGCAGGTTCTGGCGGGAGCATGGGGGGCCGGGGCCTTCTGTTTCACAGGGTCCGTGGGTTGCCATTGGCGGCTCCCGTGGCCTGCGAGGCTCATTGGGGGTGCAATGGTAGTGCCACATGTGAGGTTTGGGAGGTCCCGGCTATGTTTGAGCATACTTTCATTGGTCTGGATGTTCACGCGGTCAATGTCGTCGGCCATGCGCTGAACCCAGGCACTGGTGAAATCAGTCTCCACACGATGGCCGCTGACCCGGCCCTGATCCTGGAGTGGGTCCGGCGATTCGAGCCGCCCGTCAAGGTCGTTTATGAGTCAGGCCCGACAGGGTTTGTACTGGCCCGGCACCTGCGGGCCGCGGGCATCAACTGTGTGGTGGCGGCGTCCTCGAAGCTGCTGCGCGCTCCCGGGGACCGGGTAAAAACCGACAGGCGGGATGCCCGGGTTTTGGCTGAGATGCTCGCGGTCGGCTCGGTCACCGAAGTCCGCATCCCGGAGCCGGACGAAGAGGCGTTGCGGGACCTGTCCCGGCTGCGCTCGGGCACCGCCAAAGACCTCGCGCATGCCCGGCAGCACGTGAACGCCGTCCTGCTCCGGCACGGGATCCGCTACCCCAAGGACAGCAGGTGGACTACAGAACACAGTCGGTGGCTGCACCGCCAGAGCTTTCACGACCCGGCGCTGCAGTTCACCTACGACGCCGATGTCGAGCAGGCCGAGCTGCTTGCAGCGCATCTGGCTCGCATCGACAAACAGATCACCATCACAGCGGCGGCGTGCCGCTACGCAACAGTGATTGACGCGCTGATGTGCTTACGCGGCATCCAGCTCACGACCGCGTTCGGTCTGGCCGTGGAAATCGGTGACTGGACCCGCTTCACCGGCTCATCCATCGGCTCCTATCTCGGTCTGGTCCCCAGCGAAGAATCCTCCGGCCAGTCCCGGCACCAGGGCCCGATCACCAAAGCCGGCAACACCTATGCCCGGAAACTCCTCATCGAAGCGGCTTGGCAGCACCGCCGCCCCTACGCCCGGCCCGGAGAACGGCTGCTGCGCCAACTTGACCTGGTCGCGCCGGCAACCCGCATCCGGGCCCTCGAAGGAAACCACCGGCTGCACCGCAAATGGGAACACTTCGATGAACGCCACAAAATGTCAGTGAAGGCCAACACGGCGATCGCCCGCGAACTCGCCGCTTGGTGCTGGTCACTGGCCGCCCCGCTCCAGGAAGGACAACACATGAAAGCGGCCTGACCCGGAACCTGCCCGCCGACAGTGAGCAGTTGCGGGGGGCGATGACAGCACCCGGAGCCAACTCGGGCTTCAGCTATGAGCAGACGGTCCAAACCACCATCGACGCTCGATCCTAGACACCGATACGCTCCAGCCGAACAAATCGTCATGCGGTAACCAACCCGCGAATGTCAGCCTGACACTGCCCCAGTCGAAAAAGACTCGCCACGCCCCCCACAGCATCACAACCGGCCGGCACACGATGAGCGGCCCCCGGGAACCAAACCCAGGAGCCGCTCATCCATGCACTCTTGACAACGAGATCTACATATCAGCTGGCGAGCAGCTCTGTAAGGTCCGCTGCGTCGGAGACCAGCACGGCTCCGCCTTCCTTCAGGAGGCGGTGGCATCCTGCGGAGTTGGCGCTGTGGATGCTTCCGGGGACGGCGGCGACGTGCCGGGCGATCGTCTCCGCGTGGTGCGCGGTGTTCAGCGCACCTGAGCGCCAGCGGGCCTCCACGACACAGGTCACCCCGGCGAGGGCGGCGATGAGACGGTTCCTCTGCAGGAACCTGTACCGGGTCGGGGCGGAACCGGGCGGGAGCTCCGAGAGCGTCAGGCCGTTGCTCCGGATCGCGGCCGCGAGATCACCGTTGCCGGACGGGTAGTCCCGGTCGAGGCCTCCGGCCAGCACTGCGATGGTTGCCGGTCCCTCTCCCTGGCTCCCGGCCAACGCGGCCCGGTGCGCGTGCGCGTCAATCCCGTAGGCAAGCCCTGAGATCACGCAGATTCCCCGTTGGGCCAACCCGTACGCCATGTCCCCCGTGACGGAGGCGCCGTAGCTGGTCGAGTCCCGGGATCCGGTCAGGGCCACACACTTCGACGGCGCCGGGATGCCGTTGTCGATGTTGCCCCGGTACCAAAGCCCGTATGGGGCGTCGGGCAGATCGTCCAGGCCTTCCGGCCAGTGTTCATCTCCGGGGATCAGGAACCCGCCGCCCAGGCGCTCGATGGTGGCCAGGTCCTTCGCCGGGTCAACGTCCGGGACCCGTGGAGCCCAGCGCTTTAACGCCGCGGCCAGCTCTTCGGGTGTCACGTCCGGAAGGGCGTGTGCGGGCTGCGCGCCGGTGGCGAGTCTCAACGTGGCGTACGCGCCGAGCCTGCCGACAAGGGCCTGCCCGAGCCGGTCGCCCGGTTCGAACAGTCGGGTCAGGGCTGCGCGTGCAATGCGATCATTCATGGTTTTTCTCGTCCTTTGCTGAGGATCCGGTGGGTGGGGCGGCCTTGGTGACCGGCCAGCTTCCCCTCTCCCACCGGGCGTTTTTTGCCTGCTGGCGGAGCATCGCGGAGCTGTGCCCGACGGAACCGGCGCAACCCAAAGGGCAAGCAGCGGATGGATTGTGAGAGGAAATAAGCGAAGCGCCGACACAAACCATCGGCTGCGCAGCCGTCCGCAGGACGGTTGAGCCGGTGGAGCGGGCACGTACGATCCGCAGGACAGCAGCAAAAACAGAAAAACGCTTCTACAGCCCGAGCGAAGCGAGGACCGATCCCTTACCCAAGCGCTGAATTGCTGAGGCTGGAAACGGTGTCAACGGTTACCCTCTCTTCAGGAGCACCTACGGATTGCTGTTCTGGCGCGCAGCGAGGGCCTGCTGGTGGCGGTAGAGCGTTGCGCGGCTCCAGCCCACGAGTCGGGCGGCGTCTTCCGCAGTACGGCCCTTCTCGCGGGCATCCAAGCGCTACGTGTCAGCGATACTCCTGAGTTCAAATAGGCTGTTCTATGGTGGGCCAAGCCGACCGCAATCAGCTGGTGGTAATCAAACAGCGCGAGTCTCCATCGGACCCAGAGCGCTTGAGTGAGACGAAGGTTTGGATTTGATCATCTTCGATACGAATGCCGTGAATCTTTTGCCGCCCAGCGGTCCCCGGGCCGACATCATCCGGAAGCTGCGGGAGTCGGGGCATCATAGGATTGCCGTGCCGTGGATGGTCTTGGAAGAGATGGCTGCTCATCAGGCGGCCTTCTACCCCGACAGGCATAAGTCAGTAGTAACCGCCTTGCAGAAGCTACGGGAATTGCTTCCGTGGGAGCTGGAGAGCTCCCTGGAACCACTTGATTTGGAACGCCTCCTCAACCACTGGCGAGATGCTTACCGCGAGATCTTCGAAGTGATCGAAATGAGTGGTGACATCGCACGCAGGGCCTTGGCGCGCGAAGCAATGTCGCTTCCGCCTGCGAAGCGTAACAAGGACCATTCTGAGGGTGCACGGGATGTGGCCATCTGGTTCTCCATCCTGGAATTTCTCAATGAAAACCCCGAAGAGCACGTCTTCTTCGTTACAAGCAATACCAACGACTTCGGAGATGGCACCGCCTATCCCTATCCGATGGATGAAGACGTCCGCGGCCTTGAGGGTAGGCTCACGCGTCTTGCGGATTTCGATCAAGTGGTCTCCCGGTTCACCAAGGAAGTCTCTGGTGAGGCGGCGGAAACTGCTGCAGGAGACCTACTCCGATCATTTCCGATACAGTCTCGACTGGCTCAGACAGCTGTCGAGATTCTCACCTCGCCGACGGGTTTCGTAGGCGTGGGTCCCACTGACGGTGTGGTGCAGTGGCGTTCATGGATTACCCCGCCCGAAGCAGAACTCCTTAGCGTTACGGACGTCGTCGGCCATGAGATCGAGGGGGACATCTGGTATACGGCCAAGGCGAGGTGGCTGCTGTACGGGCTTGCGACCGACGGCAACGACACGCAGAGCATCGCCTGTGCATGGGAGGTGAAAGTCCTCTTCTCGGCAAGCAAAGAGGACCAAACGCCAACTCTCCTTACGCCTGGAGAGCCCTCGCTGCCAGACATGGGTGACGAGCGGTGCGCGGAGGCTCTAAAGCGACTCAAAGGAAGGGCGGCCGACGTGGCTCGTCGAAGCGTCGCCAGTATGTCTGCGCAGTCGTCTGCAACTGGAAGTTACCTGGCCCAGCAAATGGCCGCCGCCATGCCCAAGTACGACATCGCCGGCCTTATGGGCACCGCGAACCTGGCCCAGCAAATGGCCGCCGCCATGCCCAAGCTCGACGTCGCAGGGCTCTTGCCCACAGCCAACCTGGCCCAGCAAATGGCCGCCGCCATGCCCAAGCTCGACGTCGCAGGGCTCTTCCCCACAGCCAACCTGGCCCAGCAAATGGCCGCCGCCATGCCCAAGCTCGACGTCGCAGGGCTCTTCCCCACAGCCAACCTGGCCCAGCAAATGGCCACCGCCATGCCCAAGTACGACGTCAGTGGGTTGCCTTACTTGGCGACAGCCGCCAAGCCATCCTCCGACGATGAGACGGAGTCGAACGGAGACGAAGAGACCGAAGAACACTAAGGGGAAGAGTGCCAGAGCCGGCAGCTACTATCGATGAAAATCCATCCGCCCATTAGTACCAAAGCGTGACGTTTACTGGCACCAAACGTTAGTGGAGCTGAGGGTGACATATGAGCCTTACCCAAGGTGCCTAGGCCGCGGCAGGTCGATCCAAGCAGCGGAGTATTCGAAAGAACACTGGCAAATTAGTGCCCTGCAGCTAAGCATCGTTCTGTCAGACGGAGTCCTTCTAGGGAGCCGCACAAAAGGGGATTGAGAATGGCTATGCAACGATTCATGTTGATGGAGGTAGGGCACCCACTTGGAGACGGCGAGACGAGTGAGAGCTGTAAGCGGCCATGAAAAACTGCCCATAGGCGGCCACGAAATTGCCCACTGACGGCCAGTAGAACTGCCCACTGGTGGCCATGAGATCTGCCCACTTCCTCAACTGTTCCTG
>NZ_JBQEQF010000055.1:0-5099 GCF_052046035.1 Paenarthrobacter sp. 22069
CAGCTGATATGTAGATCTCGTTGTCAAGAGTGCATGGATGAGCGGCTCCTGGGTTTGGTTCCCGGGGGCCGCTCATCGTGTGCCGGCCGGTTGTGATGCTGTGGGGGGCGTGGCGAGTCTTTTTCGACTGGGGCAGTGTCAGGCTGACATTCGCGGGTTGGTTACCGCATGACGATTTGTTCGGCTGGAGCGTATCGGTGTCTAGGATCGAGCGTCGATGGTGGTTTGGACCGTCTGCTCATAGCTGAAGCCCGAGTTGGCTCCGGGTGCTGTCATCGCCCCCCGCAACTGCTCACTGTCGGCGGGCAGGTTCCGGGTCAGGCCGCTTTCATGTGTTGTCCTTCCTGGAGCGGGGCGGCCAGTGACCAGCACCAAGCGGCGAGTTCGCGGGCGATCGCCGTGTTGGCCTTCACTGACATTTTGTGGCGTTCATCGAAGTGTTCCCATTTGCGGTGCAGCCGGTGGTTTCCTTCGAGGGCCCGGATGCGGGTTGCCGGCGCGACCAGGTCAAGTTGGCGCAGCAGCCGTTCTCCGGGCCGGGCGTAGGGGCGGCGGTGCTGCCAAGCCGCTTCGATGAGGAGTTTCCGGGCATAGGTGTTGCCGGCTTTGGTGATCGGGCCCTGGTGCCGGGACTGGCCGGAGGATTCTTCGCTGGGGACCAGACCGAGATAGGAGCCGATGGATGAGCCGGTGAAGCGGGTCCAGTCACCGATTTCCACGGCCAGACCGAACGCGGTCGTGAGCTGGATGCCGCGTAAGCACATCAGCGCGTCAATCACTGTTGCGTAGCGGCACGCCGCCGCTGTGATGGTGATCTGTTTGTCGATGCGAGCCAGATGCGCTGCAAGCAGCTCGGCCTGCTCGACATCGGCGTCGTAGGTGAACTGCAGCGCCGGGTCGTGAAAGCTCTGGCGGTGCAGCCACCGACTGTGTTCTGTAGTCCACCTGCTGTCCTTGGGGTAGCGGATCCCGTGCCGGAGCAGGACGGCGTTCACGTGCTGCCGGGCATGCGCGAGGTCTTTGGCGGTGCCCGAGCGCAGCCGGGACAGGTCCCGCAACGCCTCTTCGTCCGGCTCCGGGATGCGGACTTCGGTGACCGAGCCGACCGCGAGCATCTCAGCCAAAACCCGGGCATCCCGCCTGTCGGTTTTTACCCGGTCCCCGGGAGCGCGCAGCAGCTTCGAGGACGCCGCCACCACACAGTTGATGCCCGCGGCCCGCAGGTGCCGGGCCAGTACAAACCCTGTCGGGCCTGACTCATAAACGACCTTGACGGGCGGCTCGAATCGCCGGACCCACTCCAGGATCAGGGCCGGGTCAGCGGCCATCGTGTGGAGACTGATTTCACCAGTGCCTGGGTTCAGCGCATGGCCGACGACATTGACCGCGTGAACATCCAGACCAATGAAAGTATGCTCAAACATAGCCGGGACCTCCCAAACCTCACATGTGGCACTACCATTGCACCCCCAATGAGCCTCGCAGGCCACGGGAGCCGCCAATGGCAACCCACGGACCCTGTGAAACAGAAGGCCCCGGCCCCCCATGCTCCCGCCAGAACCTGCCCTTCCGGGATAAGGGACATCACTGCCGGGAACAGGTCCTGCAGCGGCCAGATCCCTCTCAGGGCCGCCGATCACATCAAGCCGGCGCTGCAGGACCGCCCGGCGATAATGGACCGACCCCGGACGGGCAGGTTCTGTTCCTCTTCATATCGTCTAGGACTCCCGCCGGTGGCCGGTCCTTCCCGGGCCGGTCACCGCGGGCGGCCCGCCGTCGTGGCCGGCTTGCGCTACGGGTCGGCGGCGGCGGACCGCCATTCGCACACTAGGTGCCGACGATCGGAGTCCCGCGGCCGCTTGAAGCCAGGGATGCCGAAAGCAGGCTCCGGGGTGCTGATCGAGGGTTCGCGGAGCTCACCCAGGATCGGGCGTCCGCTGGCGCGGCCGGCTGTTGGGTCCAGGGGTGCCGTCGCAGAGCTCCGAACCCCCTGGCCCTGTCTTGTCTACGACGATGCTCCTATAGGCGTCAAATTAGTTCGAGGGTTCATTGAATACGCCCGAGTCTTGCCCAGTGAAGACAGTTAGGCTGATGCTTTCACAGCCTATTCAGGCTGCTGGATAGCCAAGGGGGAGCGCATGAACCAGCACCAGTCTGGAGTAGTTGGATTTCACGAAGTGGACCAGGACGGTAACCCGTTGACGGCAGCGGCGGAGGGCCCAGTTGAGGATGTTTCCCGGTCCGGCCCCAAGCTGAACCCGTTCATCGGGGTGCTTTGGCTGGTGGTTGGGGTGCTGGTTTTCGGCGGCATCGGATTCCTTTTGAATGCTCCCTTGTCTGTGTCAATGACTGATCGGGTCAGCATGGCCTACGTCCTATTTTCATTTGCCCAGCCAGCTGTATTCGTCGGAATCCTGACCTTCCTCGGCCTGATGTTCTGGCATGCCTCGCAGTGGCAGCGCCGGCGCGGATAGGCCAGGACATGTGGGCCTAGGGTACTTCTTGCTCGGTGAGCCAACGGCGGTAGGTCGCCGCGAGCTCGTCATTACGGATGCGTCCGCGTTCCAGGCGCGAAAGGATGGACACCCATTGGCCGAGTTCGCCGGCCACTGTCGCAATGGTGAGGCCGAGTTCTGTCCGCATGCAGCGGAGGTCTGAGTTGTCCGGTGCCGGCCTGGGGTTGGTGATCTGGCGGTAGATCTCCCGGGCTGCGTAGCGTTTGAGGCAGCGCATGATTTCGCGTTTGCTCTTGCCCTCGGCCGTCCGTTTAGCCACGTATTCCTTGGTCCGTTGACACGAGCCCATACGCACCAGGACCACCTGATGCAAGGCGTTATTGGCGCTTCGATCGCCGCCCCTACTGAGCCGGTGGCGGGTTGTCTTGCCCGATGAGGCTGGTACTGGCGCGACTCCGACGAGCGAAGCGAATTGGGCTTCGTTGCCCAGCCGGTCCGGGTTGTCCCCGAAAGTGATCAAGAGCTGGCTGGCTACTTCGGTCCCGACTCCTGGGAGATCACAGAGCAGCGGAGCGTAGCTGTCGAGGATTTCCTTGAGGGCCGCGTCGGCAGCCTCGATTTCTGCTCCCAGTGCTTGGCAGCGTGTTGCCAATGCCTTGAGGGTCATTAGGGTCACGTACTCGGGGTCTGCCAGGTGCCCGGAAGGTCTCGTGCGCTGCAGGGCAGTAATCAGCGCTGAGGTAGCCATCGCCCTGTATTTCGCCCGGATCTTGTCCGGGGCCGAAACGAGGAGCGCCTTGATCTGGTTGATGGCCGCGGTGCGGGCTTTGATCGCTGATGCGCGTCCGGAACGTATGATCCGTAGGCATTCCACGGGGCCGTCTTTGGCCTTCGGGATCGCCTTCGTCCGCCCCTCAAGCACGGATTTGGCGGCCTGGTAGGCATCCAGCGGGTCGGACTTCCCGTTGAGCCGGCGGGCGGCCCGGTTGGGGCGGTTTACCTCCAACACGGTCAGCCCTTCACCGCGGAGGGTTCGGGCGAGTTCGGCACCGTAGGAGCCGGTTCCTTCGACCCCGACGGCCAGGACTGTGCCGTAGGAGGTGATGAAGTCGATGATTTTCCGGTATCCGGATCCCACGGCCAGGAATTCCTTGTCCGCGAGGGGTTTGCCGTGTTCGTTGATCACGGCGACGTGGTGTGTGTCGGCGTGGGTGTCTATGCCCGCGATGACTTTTGTTGGTTTGCTTGCCAAGATGGAAATTGCCCCTCAGTCGCGTCGAATGCTGATTGCTCGGGCGCGGGCCAGGTGGGCAGACAAAACGGTAATGGGACTGGTCGTATCAGGCTCCTGACTTGTTCCATTAGGGGTGGGACGCCGCAAGATCTGCAGTCTTGTAGCGTCCAGGGTGTCAGCCGGCACAGGTCCGCAAGCTCCTTGCCGCCCCTATCGTTCGGGTTGGCTCACTCATAGCGTGCCGCGCCGCTGACGCCCGCCCGGGGCGTGGCTCGACAGAGGCATGCAAACACTTCAAGTCAGGGTGCCCGCCACGGGTGATCCATCACCGAAATCGGCGAAAGGAAACCCTGGACATGATTGTTATCGGCATCGATCCACATAAATCCTCCGTTACTGCCTCAGCCATCGATTCCTTAGGTTGCCAACTCGCGGTGCGGCGCTTCGTGGTCAATGCCGGCACTGCCAAGCAACTGTTGGGTTGGGCCGAGCAATGGCCTGAACGGAGATTCGCGATTGAGGGCGCCAACGGGCTCGGACGCGGAATTGCCCAGATCCTTGTGGCCCGCGGGGAGTCCGTGGTCGATGTCCCCTCGACGTTGGCCATGAAGGTCAGAGTTCTTTCCACCGGCGGTGGCCGAAAGAGTGACCCGGCCGATGCCTTCGCCGTTGCCGTCACTGCACTTCGGCAGGAGAATCTGCGGACGGTTACGGCCGAAAACCAGAGCACGATTCTGCGATTGTTGGCCGAGCGCCGCGAAGACCTTGGCCACGAGCGCGCCCGGATACTGAACCGCCTGCACCGGCTCCTGCGTGAACTGGTACCCGGCGGCGTCGAGACCGGCCTCAATGCTGACAAGGCGGCCGCCGCGCTGCGTATTGTCCGGCCGGCAACAGCCACCGATGCCGTCCGACGCGAACTCGCCCGGGACCTGCTGGCTGACCTGCGGCGCATCGACACAGCCATCAAAGGCAACGAAGCACAAACCCGTGAAGCCCTGGCAGCATCCGCCACGACCTTGCAGGAGATCCCGGGAGTTGGCGTCGTGCTCGCGGCAAAGCTTCTCGGCCATGTCGGCGACATCACCAGGTTCCCGAGCGCCTCACACTTCGCCAGCTACACAGGAACGGCGCCCCTGCAAGCCTCAAGCGGCAATCAGAACCGCCACAGACTGAACACCGGCGGCAACCGGCAGCTCAACTCAGTGCTGCACACCATGGCAATCTGTCAAAGCCGCGACCCGGGACCAGGGCGGGATTACTACCTGAAGAAAACCGGCGAAGGAAAAACACCCCGCGAAGCCCGCAGAGCACTCAAACGACGCCTCTCCAACGTCCTCTACCGGCGAATTCTGCACGACCACCAGCAGGCCCTAAACACTGCTGCTTGACACACAGAGGCGCTATGA
>NZ_JBQEQF010000056.1:0-4851 GCF_052046035.1 Paenarthrobacter sp. 22069
GAAATCAGCGACGAAGGAGCGCCGCAGGGAAATTCCCGCGCCGCAGGCCCCGACGAAGGAGGGGCTAGACCGGCCGGAGCGGACACGTACAATCCGTCAGGACAGCAGCCAAAACGTCGTAGACAAAGTCAGGGCCAGGGGTTCCGGAGCTCTGCGACGGCGCGCCCTGGACCCAACAGCCGGCCGCGCCAGCGGACGCCCGATCCTGGGTGAGCCCTGCGAACCCTCATTTCGGCTCCAGTGGCTGCACGGCCGCTCGCCCGCCTCTGGCAAGCCCAACGCTTTCGTGGTGTCATTACTCCACGTCATCGCTGTAGCGGTTAGGAGTAAGCCATGGACCACGCGCAGAGTGATAGTGATACTTTCCTTGCCTTCGGCGATTCCGTAGTCCGAGGCTCGGTGGCTGTGGTCGCCGACTATGCGGCCGCACTCACGTGGGTTTTCTCGCTCTTTGCATACGTTAGCGCCGGCGCCTTTAGGAGTCCCGTAGCTCTCGTCCTTCTAGTCCCTGCCGTCCTAGTCTCCCTGGCGGCGTTGGCGGTTCGCCGCCGAACTAAGTTGCCGCCCAATCACCGGTCCGGCCCCGCTCATGCCCTCTGATGCACGTGGTTCTCACATACCGGACCTAGGTGTGTACCGAGCATGAATGGACGGGTCGTGCGCCGCGGCCGCACTCTCGGACTCCGGCCGTTTCTGGTTGTTGTGTTCGTGGTGGCTGCAAGTGGCTCGCTTGCGCTGGTCGCCGTGGACCTTGTGATCGGTCGGCCCGCGGGCGGCGATGTTTTCATCGCCGTCTTGAACAGCCTTGTTGCGGCCGTCTCGTGGCGGCGATTGGCACCGGATGTTACCGGTTCAACGGCGGACTAAAGGGACCACAGAAGGCAGAGAACGAACGAATCAGCCTGTGACGCACAAAGCGATCAGAGAGCCCACAAAAAGCAGGGATCCAAACGCCAGCGGGATCCACGCGAGTCTGCCGCGTTCGTCTTTCCCCTGAGTCCAGGCAGCACCTACGAGTGCGATACCGACTCCGAGCAGGGTCCCTCCCGCCAAGCTGAGGCCCTGGAGAAACAACACCCCAGCCATCAGGGAGACCCCGAGAGAGATTACCGAGAGCGCTCTCATCACCCGCGCGGCCTTGTGCGTCACAGTGTTTTCCTCTGCTGGCCTGAACATGGCAACGTCCTCGTCCCTTTTCCTGTCCCGTGCATTGGCACGGATGACCACCGCTGCGGCTGATATGCCGATAGTTGCGGCGCCGGTTGCCAGCAGCTTGCCGGCCGTGTTTGTAAGAGTCTTCATGTCAGTCCCATTGTCCTTGAATCAACGTGATGTGCAGTGCGGCCGGGGAAGGGTTAGTGACTCGCCTCAGCCTAGCGATAGCCTCTGACAACCACGTGGTGACCGGCCAGCTTCCCCTCTCCCCCCGTTGTTGTTTTGGCTGCTGGCGAAGCTTGCGGAGCTGTGGCCGACGGAGGCCTGTCTACCCGTGAGGGCAAGGGGCGGGAAATTCCCGGAGGAAATCAGCGACGAAGGAGCGCCGCAGGGAAATTCCCGCGCCGCAGGCCCCGACGAAGGAGGGGCTAGACCGGCCGGAGCGGACACGTACAATCCGTCAGGACAGCAGCCAAAAAAGGAAAAGTGCTTTTGCAGTCCGCGCGGAGCGAGGTCCTTTTCAGGGGTTTAGAGGGCGGAGGCCGGCCCCTTGGGGCCGGCCTCCGTTTTTCCCTCAGCAAAAGGAAACCCAGTGGTGCAGCGTCTTCGCTGCGTGAAGTTATAGGTCCAGGGGTGATTTCTCCCAGGAGATATCGACGATGGGGGCGCCGGGCTGCGGCATGGTCAACATCGAGAGCTCGAGGATGTCCTGTGCATGGGTGGCGTCGGCGGGTGCGGCGTCGTCGTCCGTGAGGATGTACTCGTGGCTCATGTGCTGCCCCCAGGCTTTTAGTGGTTTGTGTTCCTTGTCCACTGTAGCCCGGCCTCTGGCCCGTTGCCTGCTGGGGTGCTGCGCCCGCGGCAGCGTGATCGGCGGCCGGAGGAGCTTGCGGGGGAGGCCGCCACCGCACCCAAGGGGCCGGACCGTTCTTCCCGGCCCGGCCCCCAGTTGGTTCTAGCGGTGCCGCTTGTAGGCGGTGTCCTGGTTCTTCGCGACCGGGGCGATGGTGCCCCGGCTCACCAGCTCCTCCATCAGTTCCGCGAGCCGGTAGCCTGGTGTGTCGGCCAGAGCGAGCTTGAAGTGGTCCGCAGCTACGGATGATTGGCCTTTGAGGTAGGCCAGCCATCCGATCAGGGTCAGCAGGGGCGCCCGGTAGCCTTCCGGGGCGGCGTCGATGAGGTCCCGGGCGGTTTCCTGTGCCCGATCCACGCGGTCCCAGTCCGGGGCGATGCCCTCCCCTACGAGCAGGTTCCCGCTGTCCTCGGCGTCCGGCAGCTCGGGGTCGATCACGTTGCAGAGCAGCGTGTCGCGCAGGTCAGGGCGCTGGAAGCATGCCAGCAGCTCCACCGCTGTCTGCGGCTCCATCCAGCCGCCCCGGGTCAGGGCCTCTGCCCACAGTTCCCGGCCCGGGCGCAGCTCCGCTCCCAGGACTCCCGGGAGTGCCTGACGGATCTGTTCCTCCCTGTCTGCCGGGCCGGAGAAGGGCGCGTAGGTCGTGCCGGGCTTCTTTTGGTAGCTGCTGCCCCGGAACACCAGTTCAGCGTTCAGTTGACCGTCGGTGATGGCTTCCAGCGGTTCGGGCGGGCAGCAACCGGCGTCGCTGTCGCACAGCAGGTTTTGCCAGTGCGACGGGGTGACCAGCCACGCGTCCTGCAGCGGAGTACCGGCACCCTCCAGCGTCTCGATGACGGCCTCGACGTGGTCATGGAACGGACGCACCTGCCCCGGGGCCGGAGTGGTGGCCGTGTAGATGGCCAGCAGCACGCCGGTGGCCTGGGTGTCCAGGGCGAGGTAGTCGGCCATGGAGCGGGCGAACGCAGCAGGATCCGCGGACGCGGGGGCGTCGACGCGAAGGGTCGCGCCCAGCGTCTTGCCGCGCATCGTCAGGAACACAAAGGATTCACGCGGTACGAAGCCGAGGGAGTGCGGGATGAACCCGAGGATGTCGGCGGGGCTGGAGATGCGGATTGCATCGGTCATGTTGATAGTCCTTTGCTGAGGATTCGGTGGGTGGGGCGGCTCGTGGTGACCGGCCAGCGTCCCCTCTCCCCCCGTTGTTGTTTTGGCTGCTGGCGAAGCTTGCGGAGCTGTGGCCGACGGAGGCCTGTCTACCCGTAGGGCAAGGGGCGGAAATCTTCGTAAGGAAATCAGCGACGAAGGAGCGCCGTCGAAGAATTCCTCACCGCAGGCCCCGACGAAGGAGGGGCTAGAGGGGCCGGAGCGGACACGTACAATCCGTCAGGACAGCAGCCAAAACGGTAATACTGGAACAGTCCTTGAGCCGGCGTGACCCAGCCAAAAACTGACGTACCAGGCGGCACTGTCTTCCCGACGATCTGTCCGCCGGCTCAAGGTCCGTTAAAAGGGGTGTCGAGCCAGGCGGACATGACCTCATAGCGCCTCTGTGTGTCAAGCAGCAGTGTTTAGGGCCTGCTGGTGGTCGTGCAGAATTCGCCGGTAGAGGACGTTGGAGAGGCGTCGTTTGAGTGCTCTGCGGGCTTCGCGGGGTGTTTTTCCTTCGCCGGTTTTCTTCAGGTAGTAATCCCGCCCTGGTCCCGGGTCGCGGCTTTGACAGATTGCCATGGTGTGCAGCACTGAGTTGAGCTGCCGGTTGCCGCCGGTGTTCAGTCTGTGGCGGTTCTGATTGCCGCTTGAGGCTTGCAGGGGCGCCGTTCCTGTGTAGCTGGCGAAGTGTGAGGCGCTCGGGAACCTGGTGATGTCGCCGACATGGCCGAGAAGCTTTGCCGCGAGCACGACGCCAACTCCCGGGATCTCCTGCAAGGTCGTGGCGGATGCTGCCAGGGCTTCACGGGTTTGTGCTTCGTTGCCTTTGATGGCTGTGTCGATGCGCCGCAGGTCAGCCAGCAGGTCCCGGGCGAGTTCGCGTCGGACGGCATCGGTGGCTGTTGCCGGCCGGACAATACGCAGCGCGGCGGCCGCCTTGTCAGCATTGAGGCCGGTCTCGACGCCGCCGGGTACCAGTTCACGCAGGAGCCGGTGCAGGCGGTTCAGTATCCGGGCGCGCTCGTGGCCAAGGTCTTCGCGGCGCTCGGCCAACAATCGCAGAATCGTGCTCTGGTTTTCGGCCGTAACCGTCCGCAGATTCTCCTGCCGAAGTGCAGTGACGGCAACGGCGAAGGCATCGGCCGGGTCACTCTTTCGGCCACCGCCGGTGGAAAGAACTCTGACCTTCATGGCCAACGTCGAGGGGACATCGACCACGGACTCCCCGCGGGCCACAAGGATCTGGGCAATTCCGCGTCCGAGCCCGTTGGCGCCCTCAATCGCGAATCTCCGTTCAGGCCATTGCTCGGCCCAACCCAACAGTTGCTTGGCAGTGCCGGCATTGACCACGAAGCGCCGCACCGCGAGTTGGCAACCTAAGGAATCGATGGCTGAGGCAGTAACGGAGGATTTATGTGGATCGATGCCGATAACAATCATGTCCAGGGTTTCCTTTCGCCGATTTCGGTGATGGATCACCCGTGGCGGGCACCCTGACTTGAAGTGTTTGCATGCCTCTGTCGAGCCACGCCCCGGGCGGGCGTCAGCGGCGCGGCACGCTATGAGTGAGCCAACCCGAACGATAGGGGCGGCAAGGAGCTTGCGGACCTGTGCCGGCTGACACCCTGGACGCTACAAGACTGCAGATCTTGCGGCGTCCCACCCCTAATGGAACAAGTCAGGAGCCTGAT
>NZ_JBQEQF010000057.1:0-4680 GCF_052046035.1 Paenarthrobacter sp. 22069
CCAACGTTCAGGATCGCTCCGGAGCAACTTTTCAAACTTACCCGATCCCCACCCCCGAAGCAAATCCATCTTCCAGGACCCACACCGAAATTGAAGACCACCCCATACCAATTTTCAGCGCCCTAAAGAGCAACCAGAAACAGGCTTTGAATTGGGGGGTTGGCCGCTATCTTTCCGCTTCAGCGGCGGCGACTCAGAAAACAATACCCGCACACACCCCCCACCGCAAATCGCGCCGGAGGGGACTCCTGAACCGCCAAAAACCGCGGATTGCTGCGGTTTTTGGCGGCGGAAGAAGGCGTATTGGCTCCTCTGGACGCATTGTTGCCGATATGGAGTGGCTCACATCCGAAAGTTCTCTACCCAAGCACGCGAAGGACCACTTCGAAGTCCGCTTCCCGGGGCTTCAGCCGATATGGTTCCAGCACACCCGGGCCGCACGCGGCCGTTCCCACACCCCTGAGGATGTGGTCCACGTAGACGTAGCTCCGGCCGTCCGGCAGAAGATCGGGACGATGTGTGGCCGCTTCGAGTGCATGGAGGCTGTACGGCCGAACAGTCAGGGCAAAGGGCTCACCGGCCAGGCACAACTGCCGGCCCCCTATTTCAAGCACCGCGGACCGCACACCCGACCGGGCTCCCGATTCCTGGGGCCGGACATAATCGACGTCCAGCTCGCCGAGTGGAAGTTCGTACCATCCCGTCCGGGCACCCTGGCCAGTATCCGGGTAGCTCTGGTGCGGTCCCTGGCCGAGCCAGCTGACCGTGCCGGTTTCAGCTCCCAGCACGAGCTCCACTCCAATGCGCGCCCACTCCACCTCGAAACCCGCATTGACCCATTCCCCCACCGGCCGTACCTGGGTCCGCAAGGCCAGGGATCCGGCGCCGCTGGTCCACAGGTAATCGACCAACACTCCGAACTGCTTGTCGGCGGCTCCCATTCGTGTGCTGACCCGCAGCTGCTCGCCGCCATCGACTGCCGGTTCTGCGCTGATCCCGAGAAGGCGCGTGTGCATCCGGTCAAGTCCCGCGTCCTTCCACTGCGCAGCAAGAGGCCGCACGTCTTCGCTCCCCCACTCGCGGCCAAGATCGTTGTCGGTCGGGGGCCACCAAAGGAGCAGGCCGAACTTGTCCACGGGAATTCCACCAAGGGACAGCGGCATGCCTGTTGCCCGGCTGAAGACTGCGGTGCCGAGGTGCAGTTCGTCATCCCCGGCCTCCACCATGTCCTCGGCACGGACCCCGGCGCGTACCGCAGCGGAGCGAAGCGCCTGTCCCCACGCAACCTCGTGTCCTGCAGCCGCCCAGGCGGTATCCGTGTCCAGCACAGCACTCACGGTGAGGACCGCGGTCCCGCTCTCCAAACCCTCCGAACCCTCCGCTGCCTTAGGCAGCTCAGTTGCATACCCGGCAACCCCGGCCGGCAGTTCCACAACGGCCTCGGACTGCGCCGGCAGCGGCGCAACCGCCACTGTTCCCTCAAGCCGCGTACCGCCGTCGGCCTCCAATTTGTACTGGAAGCGGAAGTCGGACGTATCCGCGAAGTCCTGGCCATTCCGGAGCGTGAAGCTGGCCCACGAGTCCGGGACCGCAATGTGCAGCGGCTCGACCACCTTCTTGAAGTCCAGCAAGCCGGGGCGGGGCTTGCGGTTGGCGTCCACCAGGCCGTCCGTGACGAAGTTTCCGTCGTGGACTTCCTCACCGAAATCCCCACCGTAGGCGAAATGCTCACCTCCACCGGGGGTGGGAACCGTGATTCCGTGCTCCAGCCACTCCCAGACGAAGCCGCCCATCAGCCGTGGATATTTCCCGAACAGCTCCTGGTACTCACTCATGCCTCCGGGCCCGTTACCCATGGCGTGGACGTATTCGCACAACACGAAGGGCATGGCACGGCGCCGGGCGTCCAGCTTGGCGTCCTCGAGGGCGGGTTCAATGCCCTGCCCGATGAGCGCGGTTTCGGCCTGGCTGGCGTACATCCGCGAGTAGACATCCACGTCCGGCGACGACCAGTCGCCCTCGTAGTGGATGGGACGGGACGGGTCGCGGTCCTTGGTCCACCGGGACATGGCCGCAAGGTTCCGCCCGGTGCCCGCTTCGTTGCCAAGCGACCACATGATCACCGACGGATGGTTCTTGTCGCGTTCGACGGTCCGCCGCATCCTGTCCAGCAGGGCGTCCTCCCACTGCGGATCATCGCTGGGGTTCTGCGCCCAGGCTGCACTGTGGAAGCCGTGCGTTTCCAGGTCGCACTCAAGGACCACATAGAAGCCCAGCTGGTCTGCCAGCGCCAGGAATTCGGGATGCGGCGGGTAGTGCGAAGTCCGGATGGCGTTGATGTTGTACTGCTTCATCAGGCGCAGTTCCGCCTCCACCACCTCGCCTGGAACCACGCGTCCCAGCCGTGGGTGGTGCTCGTGGCGATTGACGCCGCGCAGCAGGATGCGGCGTCCGTTCACCTTGAACTGGGCGTCTTCGATGGTGATGCTCCGGAAGCCCAGCCGCAGGGCAACGGTCTCGCCCGAGGTGCTGACGGTGGCGTCGTAGAGGCGGGGGATTTCGGCGCACCAGGGTGCTACGCCGGGGATCTGGTGTTCCACCCCTGCTGGAAGTTCCAGGGAAAGTTCGGGGACGCGGACGACGGCGTCAATCACCTGGCCGGCGCGGGTCGCCTCGATGCGGAGGGTGCCTTGGCCCGTCGCCGGGTCATAGCCGGCGTGGACGAACACATCGTCGATGCCGTCCAGGGGGCGTGCCTGCAGGGTCACGTCCCGGAAGATCCCCGGAAGCCACCACATGTCCTGGTCCTCCACATAGCTGCCGGCGGAGAACTGGGCCACCCTGACGGCCAGGGTGTTGGTGCCTTCGACAAGGATGCCCGAGACGTCGAACTCATGGGCCAGCCGGCTTCCGCGCGTGGTCCCGAGTTCCACTCCGTTCAGCCACACTGTGCCGGCGGAATCGACGCCGTCGAACCGGAGGAGGGCATGGGGAAGGAATTCCGGGCCTGCGTTGAAGGTCACCAGGTGGTCACCGATCGGGTTGGCGTCAGGAACGTGGGGTGGTTCCACCGGGAAGGGGAACTGCACGTTGGTGTATGCCGGGCTCCCGTGTCCGTGCATGTTCCAGCTGGACGGCACAGGGAGGGTGGTGAAGCCGGAGAGGTCCGTGCCGTGCTGCCAGCCGTCATTGGGGGCGGTCCGAATTCCGGAGCTGAGCCGGAACTGCCATTCCCCGTTGAGTGAAAGCCTGGGGGCGTCCGACACCAGATAGGCACGCGGGGGGAGGGATCCCTTGCCAGGGCCGCGCCAGGCCAACTCCCGGACGCCCTCAGCGCCGACATCGAGGCTGCGGGTGGTTCTTGCGGGGGCCGAGGCGGACGGGGTGCCGGCAGTTGCGGCGGAAGTATTCGCTGACATGGATTTCCTTGGGAAAGATGACTGGGCGTGATGCGTGAACGTTCACGAACCGTCAGAAGAGCATATCGTTCCTCGGCCTGTTTGAGTAGGGGTCAGGCGGACTGCCGGACGATCAGCTGGTGCTGCAGGGTGAGGTAGGCCTCAGGGCCGCGGTCTTGGATTGAACCGGACAGCAAACCGTCCAGGAGGCCGACGGCGGCGCGCCCCACGGCGCGCAGATCCAGTGAGAGCGTGGTCAATTCGGGCGTCAGGAGTTCCCCGAGCGGTATGCCGTCCATGCCGATCACCGAACAGTCGCCGGGAACTGCCACCCCTGACTCCTGGAGTGCCTTCAACGCGCCGGCTGCCATCACGTCGTTGAACGCGAGGATGCCGTCTGGGCGTTCACCGTTGGCCGCAAGCAAGGCCACTGCTGCCCTCGCCCCAGCTGCGGACGGGTGCGCGTGGATGAGGGCAAGCTGGACCCCCGCCTGCTGCGCCACCATCGCCGCGGCTGCGCTCCGGCCGTTGGCCGGGTGTCCCTGGTCCGTATCCAGGAAGACGATGTTGCGGCGTCCCGTTGCGGCAAGGTGGGTGAGGGCGAGCCGTGCTGCATGAAGGTAGTCAAAGGAAATCCCGCCGGCCGTACCGGCCCCGGGGGAATCCAGGGCGACAACCGGACGGCGGCCCATCAGCGCTTGCGCCTCATCCGGGTGCGGCGCAAGGTATCCGATCAGCGCGTCTACCTGGGGCGCCAGGCGCGCGGCGGCGTCCGCGGCGCTGCCCGTGCCATGGCCATAATCATCAACCACCACGTTCCATCCGCGTTCCGTGGCAGCCTCCACCACGCTCGAGGCGAAGGCGGGGAAATACGGGTTGGTCAGGTCCGGGATGGCCAGCCCTACTGAGGTCCGCGCCCCCTGTACCAGCCCCTTGGCAAAGCGGCTGGGGGTGTAGCCCAGCTCCGCTGCGGTCCGTTGTACCCGTTCCCTGGTCTCGGCACTGATGCCGGCCATATTGTTCATCGCCCGGGTCACCGTCTGCCGGGATACGCCGGCTGCGGCGGCCACGTCGAGAATGGTGGCACGCCTGTCCCTGGGACGCGGTGCTTGGGGGTTCATAACCCGTAAGTCTAGTGGTGTGTTAAATGTGGGAGGCCCCAACCATGGGTGGTTGGGGCCTCGACCTAATGTGTGTCCGGCGGTGACCTACTCTCCCACACCCTCCCGGGTGCAGTACCATCGGCGCTGTGGGTCTTAGCTTCCGGGTTCGGAATGGGACC
>NZ_JBQEQF010000058.1:0-4117 GCF_052046035.1 Paenarthrobacter sp. 22069
CCACCACTCCCGGGGCGAGCAGCAGCGCAACATCTGCCTGATCCCGGCGTCCGCGCACGGCACCAACGCCGCCTCGGCCGTCCTGGCCGGCATGAAGGTGGTGGTGGTGGCCACAGCCGCTGACGGCACCATCGACCACGATGACCTCACGGCCAAGATCGCGGCCAACAAGGACGTGCTCTCGGCCATCATGATCACCTACCCCTCAACCCATGGGGTCTTTGACGGGGATGTCCGGGACGTCTGCGATGCGGTGCACGCCGCCGGCGGCCAGGTGTACATCGACGGCGCGAACCTGAATGCCCTGGTGGGCCTGGCGCAGCCGGGACAGTTCGGCGGCGACGTGTCGCACCTGAACCTGCACAAGACTTTCTGCATCCCGCACGGCGGCGGCGGTCCCGGCGTCGGGCCGGTGGCAGCCAAGGCGCACCTGGCCCCCTTCATGCCCGGCGACGCGAACAAGGCCGCGCACGAGGCAGGCCATGGTGTTGCCATCAGTGCCTCCCGCTTTGGCTCCGCCGGTGTGCTGCCGATTTCCTGGGCCTACGTGAAGCTGATGGGCGGTGAGGGCCTGACCGAGGCCACCAAGTCCGCGCTGCTGGCCGCGAACTACGTCGCGTCCCGGCTGAACGAGTACTTCCCCGTCCTGTACACCGGTGAGGGTGGCCTGGTGGCGCACGAGTGCATCCTGGACCTGCGCGAGCTAACCGCCAGGACCGGTGTCACCGCCGAGGATGTTGCCAAGCGCCTCATCGACTTCGGCTTCCACGCCCCCACCCTGTCCTTCCCCGTCGCCGGAACACTGATGGTGGAGCCCACCGAATCCGAGGACCTGGCCGAGATCGACCGGTTCATCGACGCCATGATCACCATCCGCAAGGAAATCGACCAGGTGGCCAACGGGGACTTCGCCGTGGCGGACTCACCCCTGCGCCGGGCACCCCACACGGCAGCCGCCGTCGTAAGTTCCGACTGGGACCGCGCCTACCCGCGGGAGCAGGCAGCCTTCCCTGCGCACCACAAGCAGGACAAGTACTTCCCGCCCGTGGGACGCATCGACGGTGCCGCAGGCGACCGGAACCTCATCTGCTCCTGCCCGCCGCTTTCCGAGTTCGAGAACTGAGCCAACGCCATGACCGCCAAATACACGGCCCTCTACGACGAACACCAGAAGCTGGGCGCCTCCTTCACCGACTTCGGCGGCTGGCAGATGCCGCTCAAGTACAGCTCGGAGTTGGCTGAACACCACGCCGTCCGCAAGGCGGCCGGGCTGTTCGACCTCTCCCACATGGGCGAAGTCTGGGTGACTGGCCCCGATGCAGCCGCTTTCCTGGACTACGCCCTGGTGGGAAAGATCTCCGCCATGGCGGTGGGCAAGGCGAAGTACTCGCTGATCTGCAACCCGGACGGCGGCATCATCGACGACTTGATCGTCTACCGCCGGCCGGCGGCCGAAGACGGCACCGACGTCTTCCTGGTGGTGCCCAACGCGGGCAACGCCGGGACCGTCGCCGGTGAACTGCTGGACCGGGCTTCAGGCTTCAACGCCGTGGTGCAGGATGCCTCAAACCGCACGTCCCTGGTGGCCGTCCAGGGACCCATGGCCCAGGAGCTCCTGCTGCGCCTGGTCCCGGCTGCGCAGCACCCGCTGGTGACAGAGCTGAAGTACTACGCGGCCGTCGACGTTCCGTTCCTGGTGGGCGGCAGCGGCAAGGAACTGCTGCTCGCCCGCACCGGGTATACCGGCGAGGACGGGTTCGAGATCTTTGTGGACAACGACGACGCCCCCGCGCTGTGGCAGGCACTGCTTGCCATCGCCGAAGACGGGGAGCTGACCCCGGCGGGGCTCGCATGCCGTGACTCCCTGCGCCTTGAGGCGGGCATGCCGCTCTACGGCAATGAACTGTCACTTCAGGGTGACCCGTTCACGGCCGGACTGGGCGCCGTGGTCGCCCTCTCCAAAGAAGGCGACTTTGTCGGTAAAGCCGCCCTGGCCGCAAAGAAGGAAGCCGGCGCCGGCAGCACCTCCGGACGCCGCCTCGTGGGGCTCAAAGGGAAGGGCCGGCGCGCCGGACGCGCGCACTACCCCGTCCTGAAGGACGGCATGACCGTCGGGGAAGTCACCTCCGGCCAGCCATCACCCACCCTCGGCTACCCCATCGCCATGGCCTACGTCGACGTCGACTACTCCGCACCCGGGACCAGCCTGGACATCGACCTGCGTGGCAAGGCAGAACCGTTCGAAGTCGTCGCCCTCCCGTTCTACAAGCGACTCAAGTAGTCCCAGAGCCGGTGTTCGAGCTTGTCGAAATCCCATGGCTCAACTTCGGGACCGGCGGACCGGACATTTTCACGCGTGCTGCTCCTTCGTCGCTTTGACGCACGCTTTCGAAAAGTCCGGCTCCGCCGGCCCCTTGTGGGCACGTCGCCACGGTGCAGAGGCCAAGGTGACGGGCATGGGCAGGCAGCGGGAGGGCGCGGACAAGGTGTGTGTTTTCTTTCTCCGGCACTCACGATCGTTGCCGGCCTGTTCGTTGCTTGCCTGCCGCTTCGCTTTGGTGCCGTGTCCCTCGGAGTGGGCGGGGCATCCGGCAGCGGGCGTCTAAGGGAGCGTCACGTCCGCTTAGCGGGCGTCTTCGCGACCGAGCCCGCAGAGGATGTCCTGCCCGCTCCACCCCAGCCACTCAGAGCGACTCGAATCAGATTTTTAGTTAGGAATTGTCATGGCAGTCGGAGTCTTTGACCTGTTTTCGATCGGTATTGGGCCGTCGTCGTCTCATACTGTGGGGCCGATGCGGGCTGCTGCGGTGTTCGCGGAGGAGCTCAAGGCCTCGGGGAAGCTTGGGGACGTGGCGTCGTTGCGGGTGGATTTGTATGGGTCGTTGGCGGCGACGGGTCATGGGCACGGGACGATGACGGCGGTGCTGTTGGGGTTGGAGGGCTATCATCCGGAGCTGATTTTGCCGGCGGAGGTGGAGGAGCGGCTGGCCTCGATCGCGGAGAGCGGGGTGCTGCAGCTGGCCGGGGTGGTGCCGTTGCCGTACGGGGTGAAGGACATGGTGCTGCGGCCCTTGACGGTCCTGCCCCGGCACACGAACGGGATGACCTTCACCGTGGCGGACCAGGCCGGGGCGGTGTTGCATGCGGCGACGTTTTTCTCGGTCGGGGGCGGCTTCATCGTCCGGGAGGGTGAGGAGGACGCGGCGCAGCAGGAACTGGACGCGTCCAAAGAGGAGTTGCCGCTGCCGTTCCGGACCGCCGCGGAACTGCTGGAGCACTGCGCGGTGACCGGCCTGGGGATCGCGGACGTGATGCTGGTCAACGAAAAAGCTTCCCGGTCCGAGGAGGAGATCCGGGCCGGGCTGCTGCATATCTGGTCCGTGATGGAGGCGTGCGTGGCCACCTCGCTGAAACGGGACGGGGTGCTGCCGGGCGGGTTGAAGGTCCGCCGCCGCGCCCCGGACTGGTTTGAGCGGTTGAAGAAGGAATGCGCTACCGGCCCGCACGGCAAGGACCGGGGCCAGGACCAGAACAGCGACCCTGCCACCGGCCGGGACGGGGACGGGGATGCGGCGTGGGATGCGGGGCCGTTCGATCAGCGGTATTGGCAGGAGTGGGTTAACTTGGTGGCGTTGGCGGTGAACGAGGAGAACGCCTCCGGCGGCCGGGTGGTCACCGCTCCGACGAACGGGGCGGCCGGGATCATCCCGGCGGTGCTGTTCCATGCCCTGCATTTCGCCCCGGGCATGGAGAACGCGTCCGGCCGGGACCGCCAGGATGTGGTGGTGCGGTTCCTGCTGGCCGCCGGCGCGGTGGGGGTGCTGTACAAGGAACAGGCCTCGATTTCCGGGGCCGAGGTCGGCTGCCAGGGCGAGGTCGGGTCGGCGTCGTCGATGGCCGCTGCGGGTTTGGCGGAGGTGATGGGCGGGTCACCGGCGCAGGTGGAGAACGCCGCGGAAATCGCGATGGAACACAACCTGGGCCTGACCTGTGATCCGATCGGCGGGCTGGTCCAGGTCCCCTGCATCGAGCGGAACGCGATCGCCGCCGCGAAAGCGATCAACGCCGCGAAAATGGCGCTCTGGGGCGACGGCACCCACCGCGTCTCCCTCGACGA
>NZ_JBQEQF010000059.1:0-712 GCF_052046035.1 Paenarthrobacter sp. 22069
CCTCAAGCGCGGCGGCCACGACTACCGCAAGGTCTACGCCGCCTACAAGGCAGCCACCGAATTCAAGGGCAAACCCACCGTCATCCTCGCCCACACCGTCAAGGGCTACGGCCTCGGACCGCACTTCGAGGGCCGCAACGCGACCCACCAGATGAAGAAGCTCACCCTGGATGACCTGAAGAAGTTCCGCGACCACCTGCGGATCCCGGTCACCGACGAGCAGCTGGATAAGGACGCGTACCGTCCGCCGTACTACCACCCCGGCAACGACGCACCCGAAATCAAGTACATGATGGAGCGCCGCGCCGCCCTGGGCGGTTCGGTCCCCGAACGCCGGAACACGCACGCCGAAATCGTGCTGCCGGATGCGAAGTCCTACGAGGTGGCCAAGCGCGGTTCAGGCAAACAGCAGGCCGCCACCACCATGGCATTCGTCAGGCTCCTGAAGGACCTGATGCGGGACAAGAACTTCGGCAAGCACATCGCCCCGATCATTCCCGATGAGGCCCGCACGTTCGGCATGGATGCGTTCTTCCCGACGGCGAAGATCTACAACCCGAAGGGCCAGAATTATCTGTCGGTGGACCGGGACCTGGTCCTGGCCTACAAGGAATCCCCCGCCGGGCAGCTGATCCACCCGGGCATCAACGAAGCCGGCGCCGTGGCAGCCTTCACCGCCGCCGGAACCTCCTACGCCACCCACGGCGTACCC
>NZ_JBQEQF010000060.1:0-712 GCF_052046035.1 Paenarthrobacter sp. 22069
GGGTACGCCGTGGGTGGCGTAGGAGGTTCCGGCGGCGGTGAAGGCTGCCACGGCGCCGGCTTCGTTGATGCCCGGGTGGATCAGCTGCCCGGCGGGGGATTCCTTGTAGGCCAGCACCAGGTCCCGGTCCACGGACAGGTAGTTCTGCCCGGCCGGGCTATAGATCTTGGCGGTGGGGAAGAAGGCGTCCATACCGAAGGTGCGTGACTCGTCCGGCACGATGGGCACAATCCGGTTCCCGAACCCCTTGTCCCGAAGCAAATCCTTGAGCAGGCGAACAAATGCCATGGTGGTGGCGGCCTGCTGCTTGCCGGATCCGCGCTTGGCCACCTCGTAGGACTTCGCATCCGGCAGTTCAACAGCCTGATGACCGGAACGCCGTTCCGGAACAGAACCGCCCAGCGCCCTCCGCCGGTCAAGGAGGTAGGCAATCTCGGGTGCATCAAACCCCGGGTGGTAATAGGGAGGCCGGTACGGGTCGGCGTCGAGTTGTTCATCAGAAATGGGAATGCGCAGGTAATCCCTGAAGTCCTTGAGGTCCTCGACCGTCAGCTTCTTCATTTGGTGTGTGGCATTCCTGCCTTCAAACCTGGGGCCCAGGCCGTAGCCCTTGACGGTGTGGGCGAGGATGACGGTGGGTTTGCCCTTGAATTCGGTGGCTGCCTTGTAGGCGGCGTAGACCTTGCGGTAGTCGTGGCCGCCGCGCTTGAGG
>NZ_JBQEQF010000061.1:0-525 GCF_052046035.1 Paenarthrobacter sp. 22069
ACAGGTCCCGGGTGACGTCCCCGAGCAGTTCACCCAGGGACGCGTTGTCCGCTTTCACGTGCGCCGCGCTGGGCGGCGGCTCCGGAATCTGGCTACTCATCACAGACCACCCGTACCGTGGCGGCCGGTTCCGGTCGTTCCTTCGTTGCCGAACGGCTCGTCATCGTTGTAGACGCCGTTCTCGGCCCGGTAGGGGTCGTCATCGAACCGGAGCGGAGTCTCCTCGGCGGTACCCGAGGGCAGGGTGCTGGTGGATACAGGGGCCCCGCTGCCAACCGTTGGTTCGGCGAAAAGATCATCGGTTCCTGCAGCGTAGACGGTTTCCTGGCGCAGGGGCGCCACCGGCGGCGACTGCACGGCCCGGTGCTGGCCGGACAGGCCGGCTGCGCCCGTTCCTGCCGCCCGGTTGGGGGAGGAATCGGGGGCGCCTGCGGTGAGGCCGCGGGTCAGGCGTCCGGCCAGGACGCCGGCGCCGGCCGCGAGGAGCAGGAAGGTTCCGGGGTTGTTGCGGGCGTACCGCTGGAC
>NZ_JBQEQF010000062.1:0-461 GCF_052046035.1 Paenarthrobacter sp. 22069
GTTCGGGCAGCCGGCCTCTTCGCAGACGGTGTGCAGGCCTTCTTTTTTCACCAGGTTCTTCAGGCCCACGAACTCCGGGCCCATCTGGACCTTGGCCTTGATCCATTCCGGTTTACGCTCCACCGGGACCGCAGCGTTGCGCTGCTCGATCCGCAGCATCTTCCGGCCTTCAGGTGCCAGCGTCATGATTGTTTCCTTTGTTCGTGGTGTTGCCGTTGGTTGAGCGTGCCGCTGCTGTGGGGGCGGGTTGTCAGCATTCGACGACGTTGACGGCGAGGCCGCCCATGGCGGTTTCCTTGTATTTGTCGCTCATGTCCTTGCCGGTTTCGCGCATGGTGATGATGACCTCGTCGAGGGAGACGCGGTGGGTGCCGTCGCCCCAGAGCGCCATTTTCGCGGCGTTGATCGCTTTCGCGGCGGCGATCGCGTTCCGCTCGATGCAGGGGACCTGGACCAGCCCG
>NZ_JBQEQF010000063.1:0-386 GCF_052046035.1 Paenarthrobacter sp. 22069
ACGCGCAGCCAGATCCAGGTTCATATTCTTGGAAATTGCTTCTTATACAAGATGCTCGCGTCCACTATGTAGTTCTCAAACAACAACCCCAAACCACACACCCCACACACACAACATGCGCGGACCGTCATGGCCAGGAAAACCAGAAACAAACAAACCCGGGGGAAAACCCCCGGTCCTGTTGCCTCAGGACCCAACAGTGTGCCAAACACGAAAACCACCACATCACCACGCCCACCGTTCCAGAACCCCGCAAAGGGTCCGTACTAAAGAAGACACGACAACACAACGGCCGCTATTTGTTGATATTCCACCCATGAGCACCCGCCGCAGAACAATCGTCTGCGCAACGGGCTTGCTTCCTGACAACCCCAACCCCACCGCAT
>NZ_JBQEQF010000064.1:0-367 GCF_052046035.1 Paenarthrobacter sp. 22069
AGGAGCACCTACGACCAGCCACTCATCGTGTATGCGGTGGGGTTGGGGTTGTCAGGAAGCAAGCCCGTTGCGCAGACGATTGTTCTGCGGCGGGTGCTCATGGGTGGAATATCAGCAAATAGCGGCCGTTGTGTTGTCGTGTCTTCTTTAGTACGAACCCCACCTGGTGGTGGTTCTGGAACGGTGGGCGTGGTGATGTGGTGGTTTTCGTGTTTGGCACACTGTTGGGTCCTGAGGCAACAGGGCCGGGGGGTTTTCCCCGGGTTTGTTTGTTTCTGGTTTTCCTGGCCATGACGGTCCGCGCATGTTTGTGTGTGTGGGGTGTGTGGTTTGGGGTTGTTGTTTGAGAACTACATAGTGGACGCGA
>NZ_JBQEQF010000065.1:0-335 GCF_052046035.1 Paenarthrobacter sp. 22069
CTGGCCTACAAGGAATCCCCCGCCGGGCAGCTGATCCACCCGGGCATCAACGAAGCCGGCGCCGTGGCAGCCTTCACCGCCGCCGGAACCTCCTACGCCACCCACGGCGTACCCCTGGTCCCGGTCTACGTGTTCTACTCCATGTTCGGCTTCCAGCGCACCGGCGACGCCTTCTGGGCAGCAGCGGACCAAATGACCCGCGGCTTCATCATCGGCGCCACCGCAGGCAGGACCACCCTCACCGGCGAAGGCCTCCAGCACGCCGACGGACACTCCCCCCTGCTCGCCTCCACCAACCCGGCAGTGGTCACCTACGACCCCGCCTACGGCTACGA
>NZ_JBQEQF010000066.1:0-308 GCF_052046035.1 Paenarthrobacter sp. 22069
CACACCCTCCCGGGTGCAGTACCATCGGCGCTGTGGGTCTTAGCTTCCGGGTTCGGAATGGGACCGGGCGTTTCCCCCACGCTATGACCGCCGTAACCCTTTCACCCGAACCCCCCGGTCATGCGTTGGGGGGTGGGAAAACTAGTGTGGTTACAACTCGCTGTCCTGGGGACAGCGTTGTGGTGTTGTTATTTAGTTATGGTTCCTGTCAACGGTGCCCGGGTGGCCGGGGTTGTTGGTTGGGAACCACATAGTGGACGCAAGCAGAATTTTGTATGTTTCTGTGTGGTGTAAGTTGTTGGCCTATT
>NZ_JBQEQF010000067.1:0-300 GCF_052046035.1 Paenarthrobacter sp. 22069
AATAGGCCAACAACTTACACCACACAGAAACATACAAAATTCTGCTTGCGTCCACTATGTGGTTCCCAACCAACAACCCCGGCCACCCGGGCACCGTTGACAGGAACCATAACTGAATAACAACACCACAAATGTTGTAACCACAAAGTTTTCCCACCCCCCAAGCATGACCGGGGGGAACGGGTAAAAGGGTTACGGCGGTCATAGCGTGGGGGAAACGCCCGGTCCCATTCCGAACCCGGAAGCTAAGACCCACAGCGCCGATGGTACTGCACCCGGGAGGGTGTGGGAGAGTAGGTC